>CAZEVN010000040.1:0-27103 GCA_964515145.1 uncultured Enemella sp. | reverse complement strand
CGGCTCCACGGATCGAGGCTAAGAGCGGGTCCAGGACGGCCTCAGGAAGGCAGAACGACCGCGGTCGTGAACCTTGAGTGCTGACCCGAAACCGCCGCAAGACGACCCACCGGCGACACTCCGCCCGCCACCCACGCACAACCACCCCTGAGAAACCCCTTCTTCAGCAGTCTCCTAGCGTTGAATGCATGACACGTTGGACCGAATTCCGCACCGGAGCACCGATCGTGAGCGAGGTGTTCGAGCGCCGTCATGCGGCGACGGGCAACCTGTGCTTCCTGGGGACGTTGCGTGCTGACGGGTGGCCGCGGATCTCACCGGTGGAGCCGGCGTTCTTCGAGGGCGATCTCTATCTCGTCGGGATGCCCAACACGCGCAAGTTCGACGACCTGGCCCGCGACCCCAGGTTCACCGTCCACACCGCGACGGTCGACACCGAGGTGAAAGAAGACGACGCCAAGGTCTGGGGTGTGGTGACCGACATCGGAGACCGAGAGCTGCATCAGTCGTTCGCCGAGGATCTCTTCGATCGGACGGGCTTCGACCTGCGTGGCGAGACGTTCGACCACTTCTTCCGGTGCGATGTCCACGGCGGAGCGGCCGCGCGCATCCGGGATGGCAAGTTCGAGGTGGTCCTCGCCAAACCGGGTGAACCCGAACGGGTGGTTCCGAAAAGCTGACGATGTGGGTTGAAGGATTTTGGCGCTATGGCAGGAAGAATCCTTCAACCCGATTCTCATCGGCTCAAGGGCAGGCGCCCGCGAACCAATCCGGGCGCTCGCCAACGAGGCCCGAAGCGGCGACTAGCTCGGGTGATATTCCTGAAGCGTCCAGACCTTGCCGGGCAGCTCGAGTTGCAGGCACAGCCACCGCACGGGATCGATCTCGAGATAACACCCGTCGGCGGCAGGTTCCGGCGCGCTCTGCGGACGGTCCATCCGGGCCAGCACCAGCTGACCGGGCCCCTGAACACCGTCGATGACGCGATCGGGCCGATGCGAATCAGCCATCCGGCCCCAGATGGGCAGGAGTTCGGGCCAGAGCATGCCGACCGCCGGATGGCTCCAGCCCGGTGGCTTCGCGTGGGTGACCGGCCGCGCGCCCGCTGTCAGAACCTGCCAGCACTCCAGCCGGTCGGGGCCGCCGATCCATTCGATCGAATGGCTGCGGACCACCCAGCGACCGCCGGGTGCGACAGAGACTTCGGCAACGGTGTCCGGCGTGGCGATCAGAGCGGCCGCACTCCGGTCCACCGCGGCTCGCCGCAGAGCCGTGCGTACGCCATCGATGTCCACCCCCGCACCCTAACCCGATCACACCAATGTTGCCCGGATCGGCTATGGGGTTATTGGATTCCTTGATATGGAGCTAACCTGTATCCCGGGTCCGCCCACGAGGTAGGAGCGAGATGACACAGACCGAGCTGCGCGAAACGATCGACCCGGAGGCCATCGACGGCGTCTGGGACGACCTGATCAACGAGGCGCGCCTCCAACAGTCCTCCCCGAGCCTGCGGTCACTGATGCACCTGCGCATCACGAGCCGCACGTCGTTCGAGGACAGCCTGGCGACGGGCATGGCCCAGGCCGCCTCCGATGGTCATACCTATGAACAGCCGTTGCACGAGATGTTCTTTGACGTCCTCACGCTCCACCCGGAGATCGGCCGCGCCGCCCGCATCGACCTGATCGCGAGCGTCGAACGCAACCCGGCCTACCCCAATCCCCTGATCCCCTACCTCTTCGCCAAGGGCTTCCTCGGGCTGGAGATGCATCGGGTCGCGCACGCGCTCTGGAACGAGGGGCGGTCGACCGAGGCCTTCCTCATCCAGTCGAAGATCTCCGAAGTGCTGGCGATGGACATCCATCCGGCCGCCCGCATCGGCACGGGCGTGTTCATCGACCACGCGACCGGCATCGTCATCGGCGAGACCTGCGTCATCGACGACGACGTCTCGCTCCTCCAGGGCGTCACCCTGGGCGGCACCGGCAAGGAGAGCGGCGATCGGCACCCCAAGATCGGGCGCGGCTGCCTCATCTCCGCGGGCGCGATCGTGCTCGGCAACGTCAAGGTCGGCGAATATTCACGGATCGGCGCCGGCAGCGTCGTCCTCGCCGATGTGCCGCCGCATGCGACGGTCGTCGGGGTGCCGGCCAAGGTCGTCCGCATCAACAAGCCGTCCGACTGCCCCGGCGAGACCATGGACCTCCGCGTCGAGGACATGATGCCCGAATACATCATCTGATCCAGGGGTAAGCCCGGGTCCCGCTCCCCATGCGTTCCGCTCCTGGCGCATAGAGTCGGGGGCATGACCCCTGGGAGCCGAGATGACTGACCCCCGACAGCCGGAGCCGGAGCAGCCCTTCCCGCCCGAGCTCGACGGGTCCTCGCAGCGCGGTCCGCTCGGGCTGCCGGCCGACGCCGCCTCCGACCCCCACATCGATCGCGGCACGGTGATCGGCCACGCCGTGAAGTCGATGGGACGCTGGGGCTGGAGCCTGATCGGCATCATGCTCGCAACCGCAGCCATCTTCTGGCTGCTCGCCCGCCTGCAGGTCGGAATCATCCCGATCATGTTGTCGATCATCATCTGCACCGTCCTCTATCCCATCAAGCGCGCCCTCGAGCGGATCAAGGTGCCGGGGGGCCTGGCTGCTGCCATCGTGCTGCTGCTGTTCGTCGCCATCGTCGGCGGCCTGCTGGCATCCGTCGCACCCGGCCTGGTGGTGCAGATCAGCCTCGTCGTGTCACAGGCCTCACGCGGCCTGCAGCAGCTCGAACGCTGGATGGCCGGACCGCCGCTCAACATCGACAACGAACAACTCCAGGAGCTCATCACCCAGGTCACCGCCTGGCTCCAGGGCCAGGCGGCGAACATCGCCAGTGGCTTCGTGACCGGCGTGTCCACCCTCGGCAGCGCTGTCATCACCTTTCTGCTCGTCCTGATGCTGACCTTCTTCTTCCTCAAGGACGGTCACCGCTTCCTGCCCGCGGTGCGCCAGATCGCCGGCCGGCGTGCGGGACAGCACCTCAGCGAAGTCCTCGCCCGCATCTGGAACACTCTCGGCGCGTTCATCCGCACCCAGGCCGTCGTCGGCGCGATCGACGCAGTCTTCATCGGCCTCGGTCTGATGATCCTGCAGGTGCCCCTGGTGATGCCGCTCATGATCATCACTTTCCTGTTCTCGTTCGTTCCCACGGTGGGTGCCGTGGTGGCAGGTGCGCTGGCCGTCCTCGTCGCGCTGGTCTCCAACGGCTTCACCGCCGCGCTGTGGACCCTCGGCATCGTCCTCGCAGTGCAACAGATCGAGAGCAATGTCGTCTTCCCCGTGTTGCAGCGCCGGAGCGTCGATGTGCATCCGGCGATCAGCCTGGTCTCGGTGGCCATCGGCGGCACCACGTTCGGCCTGGTCGGGGCCTTCCTGGCCGTACCCGTCGTAGCCACCACCCTCGTCCTCCTGCGCTATCTGAGTGAACAGATCGACGTCATCTCCGGCGAGCGCGACCCCAACACCATTCGCGTCGTGACACCCGATGGTGCCCTCGCAGCAGCGGCCACAGCCCAGCTGTCCCGCCTCTTCCGCACCCGGCTGCTGCATCACAAGGACGAGGATCAAGCACCAGCGCCCGAGACTCCGCCGGTCGCGACTCCGGTAGCCGACCCACCGCTCACCCGCTTCGGCGCGATCGTCCGCATGTTCCGGCCCCGCACCGCCTCGGGGTCACCGACCCAGTCGTTGCGTACGCCCGCCTCACCCCCGAATCCCGCCAAATCTCCGGCCGCCAGGCCCCCCGGCGCGAACACACCACCCATAAAAACCCCATCAGCGAAAACCACACCCGCCGCGCCTCCGGACTCGTCTGCGCCGGCCAAGGATGTCGAGCGCAAGCCGAGCGAGTGATACCCCCCGGGGGATAATTTCTGCGGGAAGCACGGGACGCCTTCGCGCGCTTGGTCAGTGCTGCGTGGGGCGCAGCACCGTCCAAGCACCAAGCACCCCACCCTGCAGGAGCAGCCCGGGCAACCGGCAACCAAGGGGCCTTTTTTTGTCAGACTGCGCTGACAGGGTGGAGGCATGAGCGCACACCCCGCACACTCCGCCGCCAGTCCTTCCCGCCCTGGTTCTGACGATGTCGACCCTTTCGATGCGGGAGGGCTGATCCGACGAGTACGCCGAGTGTGCGATTTGAGCCAGCGTGACCTGGCCGAGCGGTTGGGCGTCCACCACAGCACGGTCGCCCGGTGGGAGACGAACGCGACCCAGCCCACCCTTGGGGCCTTTCGGCAGATTCTCGCGCTCGCCGGTTGGTCGCTGGCGGCCCTCGACACGACTGGAGCTGAGCCGCACGACGCTGCCCCTCAGGGAGAGACCGCCCTGCCGACAGAGACCGTCCAACCGATGCGTGGGGATGCGGCCAGGGATCGACAGGGCAGGCGTTACCCGGCCCATCTCGACCTCATCGGGTTCGACGAGATCGGGCCCCATCGCGTGAGGCATGACCGTCCCACACACGGAATGCTTCGACGCGCGGCTCGACGGGAATACCGGGACTGCCTCCGAGCTGCGACCGACGCACCGCCTCCGTCCGATCACCCGTCTGAGTTCGACCTGGCTCATCAGAAGGCCACCCGCAGCGAGGAACGCGTCGCACGACAGAAAGCCCACCGCGATGCCTACTGCGAGGCGCTCGTCGCTGCCGGAGAGCCGGACCCGCGCACGCCCCAGCCGGAGTGCACCTGCGACGACGACTGCTTCGGCCTACCGGGCTGTGCGCCGGCCTGTTCGTGCCGCTGCGAGACCGCCATCATCCACCCCGGAGGGAGGGTCGAAGTCCTGATCGAGGAGGTGCTCTGGTGAGGGCCTGGCTCAGGTCTGGTTGGCAGTGAGGGCGTGGGCCAGAGGCTCGAGCACGGTCGCGCGATAAGGCGCGCACATGGAGAAGATCACCTGATTTGCGCCGACGGCCACGAACTCCGCTGCCCGCTCGGCCAGTGCGCCGGGGTCATTGTCCGCCGCCCAGGCCAGGTGGACCGAGCGGGTGATCTCGCCAGGGTTCCGCCCGAGATCCGCACAGTGGGCGTCCAGCACACCCTTCAGTTCGACGGTGGAAGTCGGTGGTCTCCTGGCTCAACAGCCGAGAGTGGCCGCGGCATTGGCAGTCACGGCCGGATGGCGATAGTGCATGCCGGGCTCAGGCGCGCTGCGCCACGCTCTCCCCCACGGTCCTGTCGACCGGCGGCCACTTCGACACCGCGACTCGGTCCCGGTAGGACTCGATCCACGTGATCTCGAACTGGGTGCGCGTTTCGAGATAGTCGTCTTTCGCCACCTCGGTCACGCTGCGCTCCTTGGCGTCCGCAGCCATCACGAACTCGCGCGAGCGCGCCCGGAGCCGGGTGGCCCGCTGGTCGAGCAGCGCGACAGCCTCATCCCGGTCGAACAGATCGAGATAGGGCAGCGCGGTCACGAACTGGTGACCCGACGTCCACGAGGTGTTGATGATGGCCTCCCCGAGGCGCCGCTTGAGCTCCTCCCGCCCGGCAGGGGTGATCACGCACACGTGGTCGAGATGGTGGGCCTCATGATCGGCGTAGCTGAGCCAGCCGGCCTCAGCCAGGGTCAGCATCAGCGAATAGATCGTCCCGGAGTGCGGGCTCAGGTGTTCGAAACGTGAGCCGGGTCCGAGGTGCCCCATCAGCTCTCGCGCCGACCGGGGCTGCTCCAGCAACATCCCCAGGAACGGCAGAACCAGCTGATTGCCCGCAGCGATCTCTTTCATGACCAAACGATAGGTCGAACAGGTCCCCCTCCAGCCGATCGCCCCGCATGGCGGAACGTGACCCTAGTCGCACCCCTGGGGACCACAGGCCTCGCCACCAGCACCATCGAGCGTGATGAAGGCCGGCTTCTCGGGCTGGAGCTCCGACCAGGTCTTCTCCAGGGCCGCGAGGAACAGGTCAGGCGGCTGGGCGCCGGCCACGGCGTACTTGCTGCCGAACACGAAGAACGGCACGCCACTGATCCCAGTGGACCGCGCGGTCGCGATGTCGGCCCGGACCTCCTCGGCGATGGTCTCGTCGGCCAGGCCGGCGCGGGCCTGCTCGGCGGTGATACCGACTTCGGTGCCGATCCGGACGAGCACCTCATCGTCGGAGATCGTCTCGCCGTGGGCGAAGTGGGCGGCGAACAGCGCATGCTCGGCCGCATCGACGTCGCCGCCATGGCGCGCGACGGTCTTGAGCAGATAGTGGGCGCGCAGGGAATTGGCCGGCACGACGGAATCGAAATCGATCGGCAGGTTCTCACCGGCGGCCGCATCGGCGACCATCCCGAGCATCTGGTCGATCTGGGTCTTCGGCATCCCCTTCGACTGAATGAGATATTCGGCCTCGGTCCCGTCGAAACGCTCCGGAAGTGTCGGATCGAGTTGATAGGAATGCCATACGACCTCGACCTGATCGGCGTGTTCGAACTCGGCCATCCCCTTTGCGAAGCGGGATTGTCCGATATAGCACCAGGGGCAGGCGATGTCTGACCAGATATCAACGCGGAGAGTCACCGCGCCACCATACCCGGGCTGCCCGAACCGACCACCGACCTGACCAGGACACCCAGGGCGCGCAGGACCAGCGTGAACAGATCGACCTGGCGTCCGAGCGAGCGGCTGTGACGGAGGCCGATGCCCCGCCCTATCTCCGCCTGGAAGGTCCCAACCAGTGGCCGGACGACCTGCCCGAACTGCGAGGGACGATCGATCGGTGGCAACAGCAGCTGACCGACATCTCCCGGCGGCTGCTGCGGGAGTGGGCCCTGTCGCTGGGGGCCGGGGCCGACATGTTCGAGCCGGCCTTTGCCGAGGCTCCGATGACCCTGATCAAGTTGGTGCGCTATCCGGGTGTCAAGGAGGGCGGATCCCGCCAGGGCGTGGGCGGCCACAAAGACCCCGGCGTGCTGACCATGCTGCTCGTCGAGCCCGGCAAGGGCGGGCTGGAAGCCGAGGTCGACGGTGCCTGGGTGGCTGTCGAACCGGTGCCGGGGGCGTTCGTCGTCAACATCGGTGAACTCCTCGAGGTCGCCACCAACGGCTATCTGAAGGCCACGATGCATCGCGTGGTGTCGCCGCCGGAAGGTGACGAGCGACTGTCGGTGCCGTTCTTCTTCAACCCGCGGCTCGCTTCCCGGATTCCACTCGTTCCGCTGCCGCCGGAGCTGGCGGCGAGCGCTCCGGGAGTGACCGACGACCCGACCAATGTGATTTCCGCCGTGTTCGGCGACAACATGCTCAAGGCTCGTCTGCGCGCTCACCCCGATGTCGCCGCCCGACATCATCCTGACCTGGTGTCCGGCTGACGGCCGCCCTTCCACGAGGCCAGCAATTCCTGACCGGAATGGCAGGATGGATCCAACTCGAGGAACGGCCGCGGAAGGAGGACCATGCCCAGCGAACCGCCCAGACCCGAAGTCGACACGATCGCGCTGGTCATCGACCCCGACCGCTATCGCCGCCGCATCCGGGACTGGCTGACGGGCCAGCAGGTGATCCGGTCGGTCACCGAGGTCAGGGAGAACGACCCGGGCGCCGGTCTGTTCACGGGATTGTCCGTCGTCGCGGAGCTGGACGAGGACGCCCACGCCACCCAGGTCGATCACTTCGTGACTCGCTGGGTCAATTGGCGCGGGTCGCGCCCCTGGACCCTGTCCCTGAGCGCGCGCGTCGCCATCATCCTGGCCCCGCAGGCGGGCGGCCCGACCGTCGGAAGCCACTGGGCCGAGCTGATGGCCGACGAACGCCTGACATCCGGCACGGCCATGTCTCCCCGCGCCGATGCACCGGGCAGCGCGCTGCTGCTCCACACCGAATCGGCCGCGCTCCCTGTGTTGTGGCATCACCTGCGGCTGGGTGACCGGGAGGCGTACCTTCCTCGACGCACCGACGACCCCGTGCACCCCAGCGCGATGCCGCCGATCACGTTCAATATCGAGGTCGAGGGCGGCGATGCGCGCTATTGGCTGAGTGGTTCACCCGCTCTGCTTCTGGCGGCCCGCCCGGCGCTCGAAGGACTGACCGCCGCGGTTCAGGGCTCCTGGATCTCGGGGATCTTCCACGGCGACCGTTTCGGGGTCGTGACGGTCTGGGCGCGCACGCCGGAGGTCGCCGAGTCGGCCGACTGGGCCTGGGAACTCGCCGACGTCCCCGCCGCGGTCGAACTCCGCATCGAGCGCTCGTGGTCCTGAATCGGCGTGGCTGACTCCTTAGGTCCCAACGACCTTTTCGACCTCGCCCGCATCGGGGCCGGGTTGCCGGTGGCCACCGCAACAGGAGCACTCCGGACGGCTCTCGAGGACACCGGTCGCGCCGTCGTCCAGGCCCCGCCGGGCACGGGCAAGACGACCCTCATCCCGCCACTGCTCGCCAACACTGTTCCCGGACGGGTGATCGTCACCCAGCCGCGCCGAGTGGCTGCACGCGCGGCCGCGACGCGACTGGCAGCCCTAGCCGGCGTACCCCTCGGTGATCTCGTCGGCTATCGCATCCGCGGGGAATCGCGCGTCTCCGCACGGACGCGCGTCGAGTTCTGCACGACGGGAATCCTGGTACGCCGCCTGCTGGCCGAGCCGGACCTCCCGGGTGTCGCAGCGATCGTCCTCGACGAAGTCCACGAGCGCCAGCTCGACTCGGACCTCGCCTTCGCGATGGTCACCGAGGTCGCGGCGCTGCGCGATGACCTGCAGGTGGTGGCGATGTCGGCGACCCTGGCAGCCGACCGGTTCGCGGCGGCCCTTGGCGAGACCGCCCCGGCACCCGTGGTCGATATCGCGGCGACCCTCCATGACCTGACCGTGCGCTGGGCGCCACCGCCGCCGGGTGTGACCCCGTTGGGCCCGCGCGGAGTGACCGACGACTTCCTCGCGCATGTGGCCGCCACCACACGGCAGGCACTCGCCGGTGCGGCGGGTGATGGGCTGGTGTTTCTTCCGGGGGTTCGCGAGGTGGAGCGCGTGGCGGATCTGCTCACGGGTGCGGTGAGCGACATCGATGTGCTCCCTCTGCACGGGCGGCTGACCCCGAAGGAGCAGGACCGGGCGCTGACTCCGGGACCCCGACGCCGGGTTGTCGTCGCCACGGCGGTGGCTGAGTCATCCCTCACCGTGCCCGGCGTACGCCTGGTGGTCGACGCCGGACTGGCCCGCGAACCGCGGTTCGACGCCGCCCGCGGGATGACCGGCCTGGTCACCCGCACCGAATCCCGGTCGTCGGCCGAGCAGCGCGCCGGCCGTGCCGCGCGCGAGGGCCCGGGCACGGTCGTTCGATGCTTCGCTGCCGAGGCCTGGCCTCGGCTGGAGGCCGCTCCCGTGCCCGAAATCCTGACCGCCGACCTCACGCGTGCCCTGCTGGATCTCGCCTGCTGGGGCGCGCCCCGCGGTGAGGGCCTGGCCCTGCTCGACCCGCCCCCGCCGGCTGGTGTGGCGCGCGCGGAGGCCACCCTGCGCGAGCTGGGCGCGGTGGACCCGGCCGGAGTCGTGACAGAGCTCGGTCGCCGGCTCGCACGCATCCCCACTGACCCCCGCCTTGCGCGAGCCCTCTTCGCAGGCGCCGAATCCGTGGGAGTCGAGCGTTCCGCCGAGATCGTCGCCGCCCTCGAATCCGACCAGCGGGCACCCGGCGCGGATCTGGCCGCGCTCCTGCGCCTGCTCCGGTCCGATCGCAGCCCCGGGGCCCGGGCTTGGCGCACCGAGGCCGATCGGCTGGCTCGACTGCTGGAGGCAGAACGTTCCCGGATCGGTTCGGGCAGCTCTACCGAGATCGGGCCGGTCGTTGCTGCAGCCTTCCCGGACCGGATCGCGCGACGCCGGCAACCGGGCAGCCGGGCGTACCTCCTCTCCTCCGGCACCGCCGCCGAACTCCCCCGCGACCATGCCCTCGGCGAACACGAGTGGCTCGCGATCGCCGAGGTCGATCGCGTCGCGAGCGGGGCTCTGATCCGCTCGGCGGCCCACCTCACCGAGGAGCAGGCGCTGGCTGCGGGTGCCCACCTCATCACGGACACCGGGGAGGTCACGTGGCGCGGGGGTCGGGTTGCGGGCGTGCGGGTACGCCGGCTGGGCGCGATCGAGCTGACCCGTACGCCGTTCCGACCCGACGCCACGGCGGGTGCGGAGGCGGTGCGGACGGTGCTGGCGACGGATGGTCTGGACACGCTGGCCTGGTCGGACGCCGCCGAGAGCCTGCGGCGGCGGATGGCGTTCGCACACCGGCATCTGGGTGCGCCGTGGCCGGCAGTGGATGACAGCACACTGCTGGAGCGGCTGGACGAATGGCTGGGGCCGGAGGTGCTGCGGTTGGCGGAGGGTACGCCGGCCCGATCGCTCGATCTGGCCGGGGCATTGCGGCGGCTGCTGCCGTGGCCACAGGCCGGGGAGTTCGATGCGCTGGTCCCGGAGCGGCTCGAAGTGCCGACGGGGTCGCGGATCCGGATCGCCTATCCGGCCGATGCCGCCGATCGGCCCGTCCTCGCGGTGAAGCTGCAGGAGTGCTTCGGGCTGACGGAGACGCCGCGCGTGGCCGGCGTACCCATCCTCTTCCATCTCCTCTCCCCCGCCGGCCGGCCGCTGGCGGTGACCGACGACCTCGCGTCGTTCTGGGTGAACGCCTATCCGGGCGTGCGAGCGGAGAACCGGGGGCGATATTCGAAGCACCCGTGGCCGGAGGATCCGCTGACCGCACCTGCTCGTCGTGGGACGACTCGGTCGGGCCGGTGAGCCGTTACCCTGCCGGAGTCCGCGGAATAGGGGAGGCACCGTGATCGACTGGACGATTCGCCGGCTGACCGGACCCGAACGAGAACGAGTCCTGGTCGGCGGAGCCGGTGACCGAGCTGCAGGCGTGTGGTGCGGTTGTGGTTGCGGCCGTCCTGCCCCTGCTCACGCACGCCGATACCGGCGTACGCGCGACCGCTGCCGCCGCCGTTGCCACCTGGTCCGCCCTGGTCGACGAGGCCACGCAGGCGTCGGTCGCCGAGCACCTGGCCGACATTCCCAAATCGGCGGACCGTGACGAGTTGGCAGCACGCGTGCTGGCGCTGGGTGAGGTGGAGTCCGATGTCCGGGAGTGGCTCGGGCACCCGGACCCGGCGATCCGCGCCTGTGCGGCCATGTTCATCGATGAGCCCGTGGCCGCCCGCGAACTGCTGGACGTCCTCCGCGATCCGGCGGGGGCGGATGCCTGGTTCGCAGACCGGCCGGAGCAGTTCGACGGAGAGGTCCGGTTCAGCCTGTTGGCGGCGCTGTTGGCGCACGAACTGCCGTTCGCCGAAGTCCTGCCGGCCGCACTTGCGATCGCCCGCGTCGCCGGGCCCTGGACCGTGAACCGGGACTGGGGCCTGCTGCTGGACGAGGCGTTCGATCCTGACAACCCGCCTGGATCACCTTCGGACCTCGATGAACCGCAACGGGAGTTCCTGCGGGCGTTGCTGGCGAACGACCAGCTGTGGGACCCCAAGAACGGCAATGTCCGGTCGGCGCTCAAGCGCGCGGGTCTCCCGGAGTTTCGTGAGGGAATCGTCGCGCTGGTGGGCTGATCAGCCCCGATCACCCCTGACGCAGGAGGCCTGCGCGTTCGGTGAGGACGGCGACCTCGACGCGATTGCGAAGGCCGAGCTTGACCTGGATCGCCGACAGATGGGACTTCACGGTCGCGTCGGAGATGAACAACCGGCCGGCGATCTCGGCGTTGGAGAGACCCAGGGCCGCGGCGATGCAGACCTCACGCTCCCGGTCGGTCAGGCTGCCCAGGGCCTGCTCGGCGGCCCGCCGGTGATGCACGGTCTCGTCGCGACGCAGGTGATCGAGCAGCTGCCGGGTGCTCCGTGGGGACAGGACGGCATCACCACTGTGCACGGCCCGAACAGCCGCGATGATATCCGGCGGTGGTGCGGTCTTGAGCATGAATCCCGAAGCCCCCGCCTCGAGTGACCGGATGACGGCATCGTTGACATCCCAGGTGGTCAGCGCGATGACATGGGCAGACGCCGGGCTGCGCTTGATCTCGGCGGTCGCGGCGATGCCGTCGACGCCGGGCATGAGCAGGTCCATCAGCACGACATCGGGAGCGTGGGCGCGCACGGCGGCAATGGCTTCCGCCCCATCGCCGGCCTCGGCAATGACCTTCACATCGGGCGTGCTGTCGAAGAGGAACCGCAGGCCGGATCGCACGAGCGGGTCGTCGTCGACGAGCAGGAGCCGGATGGGGGTGGACACCCGAGCATCCTAAAGGCCGGTGCGAGGAGTTTCAGGCTTCTCGCCAGGGCAGCTCGACGTGCACCCGGAACGTCCGGCCGCCGTCATCGAGCCCATAGGTCATCTGGCCGCCCAGCAGTTCGGCCCGCTCGGTGATGCCGGTCAGGCCCCGTGAGCCTCCGGCCTCGCTGGCTCGGCCACCCGCATAGCGGTTGCGGGCGTCGATGACGATGCCGCGGCCGGGACTGCCCTCGACCGTCAGGAAAAGCTGTTCCTTGGGGGCATGGCGCCGCGCGTTCGTGAGCAGCTCCTGGACGATGCGATAGACGCCCCTGGACAGGGCCGGATCGGCGCGTTCGGGATCGGCGATATAGATCGACGAGCTCAGGGGCTGGCCGGCGCCGAAGGACTCCCGCACGACCTCGGGCAGCTTGGACAACGGCACATTTGCGTTCTCGAACGCCATCGGATCCCGCAACACCGCCAACAGGGACCGGAGGTCGTCCATCGCCGCAGTCGCACTCGTGCGTACCAGATGAGCAGACTGGGCCACCCGCGGATCGGTCGAATTCGCCTCGAGCGCGCCGGCGTGCAGATTGAGCAACGAGAGCCGGTGACCCATGGCGTCGTGGACCTCACGGGCGATGCGCTCCCGCTCCTGGCGCCGCGCCACCTCGTCCCCGAGGCGATCGCTGGTGGCGCGTTCCTCGGAGGCGACTGTCCGCGCGGAGGCGGCATCACGCAGGGACCGCAGGAGGATGCCCGCGCCCAGGGCAACTCCGAAGCCGAGCACAGCGAAGATGATCGTGATCGGAATCGACGCGGGCGCGGTCTCGGCGGGATTGTGGCCGACCGGGGAGAACGTCGCCTTCTGGAGCGAGGCACCCCGCGGCTGAGCCAGCGCGTCGGCAACCACGACCCAGATCGAGGTGATCGCCACGAGCCCGGTCGTCCACCACACGGCAGGGCCTCGTCGCCGCCCGAACAGGCCGGCCAGCGCGAGGAACGGAATCGTGTTGCCGATGGGCAGCACGACCGACAAAAGTGCGGCACTGATCGTGAACAGGAACGGAATCCGATGGCGCCAGAAGGACGCGACGATGGCGATCACGATCACCACGAAGGCGAGCATGGTCACGACCACGCCCAGGTCTGAGTTGTCCTGTTGCATCGCCCATGCGGCGGGCGAGAAGGCCATGCTGACCACGGAAAAAAATCCGGCGACCAGCGCCAGCAGCACGGACCGCCACACCGGGGGCCGCCTGCCGTCGCCGATCACCTCGAATTTCCTCACGATCCACATCGTAAGCGTCGGTTCCGACACTTCTCATCGCCCGTTCAGCGGAGCCACCCACGCGACGAACCACCCGATCGGAGGGGTACGGAACCCCCGTTCGGGCCATGTGAAGAGGGGGTGTGAAGCGGTGAGCTTGGGGTAACCCGAAACCAGGAGGAATCATGACCAACCAGCCCGGCCCGAATCCCGCCGGCCAGTTCAACCCGCAGGGCCCGCAGGCCTATTCGACAGCGCCGGCCCCCGGCTGGGAAGGCCACCAGCCCGAGGCCTCGCCCGCGCCGAAGAAGCGCAACGTGGTGGCGATCGCCGCCCTGATCGTCGCTGTCCTCGCGTTCCTGTTCTCGGTGATCGAGGGCGCCTACGTGCTGGGCTGGATCCTCATCCCGGTCGCGCTGGTCCTGTCGATCGTCGCGCTGACCCGCAAGTTCGAGCCCAAGAAGATGGCGATCGCGGCGCTGATCGTCAGCCTCGTGGCCGGGGTCGCTGCGCCGATCGCCTTCCTCGCCTCCGCCGCCCGCGCGATCAACGACTCCTTCGGCGGAACCGACGTCACCGCCGCGCCTCCCGGCCAGTCCGCCCCTGCACAGCCGGGTGACACCGCGACGACCTCGGCCCCCGAACCCACGAACGCCGGCGGCAAGCAGGGCACGCGTACCAATCCCTATCCCCTCGGCACCGCTATCTCCAGCAAGGACTGGACCGTGACCGTGAACTCGTTCGAGGCCGATGCCACCAGCCAGGTGATGGCTGAGAATCCCTACAACGACAAGCCCACCGAGGGCAGCACCTATGCCCGGGTGAATGTCACGGTGACCTATACCGGCGATACGTCGGGGACGCCGATGGAGGTCACCGTCAGCTATGTGACCGCCGGCGGCAACACCGTGAACACCTACGACGCGGTCGCCATCGGTCCTGACGCGCTGGCTCCCAACGAGCTCTACAACGGCGCCAGCGCCACCGGCAACATCTTCCTGCAGATCCCCAAGGACGATGCCGGCGCCCTGCGCGTGCGCCCCGGATTCATCGCCGACGAAGTCTTCGTCGCGATCAAGTGACCCACGGGCCCTCCCCAATCCACGCGGGAGGCGCCTTTCGGGGGTGGGGGCGAACCGCCCGTCGCAGCCGGCGGCGGGCGGTTTCGCCGTGCTCAGGTCGCCGCGTTGTTGCGCCAGCCGAGAGCCACCAGCTCACGCAGGACATCGAGGTCCACGTCGGCAAGCTTATTGACATACATACAGCTCACCGAGAGTCGGTGCTTTCCGAGCCTGGCGAGCAGGTCCTCCGACCCCGGACCGTGTACGCCATAAAGCACGTTGTTCGCCCCGCGCGGGCTGAACGCCAACCGGGGCATATCCCCCTCGCGGCCGGACTCATAGACATAGTGCAGCTCGCCATAGCCGACGATCGACGGGCCCCACATGGTCGCGGTCTCGCCGGTCACGTCGTCGAACAACGCGAGAAGTGCGGCCCCGTCGTCGCGTTGCCGCGGCTTGGGCAGGGCTGCGATCCAGTCCTGCGGCGACACCCCGGTCGGCGCCGTCGCACTGTCGTTGCGCTCCGGTTGGCGACCCTCGGTCACCTTCACCCGGCCACCCTGGACCGCGCCCACGGTCGGATCGTCCTCGGCGAACGCCCACCCGTGTTCGGCCATCGCGCGCCTCAGCGCCCCGATGCCCTTCTGTCCCATGCCGTGCAGGGCAGGGACGTGGGACATGCGTACGCCATCAAGCTGAGCCAGATGTTCATAACCGGCCGAGGCGAGCGCGCGCAACGCCGGGGCCCCGGTGCGGGGAAAGGGGACGTGATCCATGCCGCACAGGTTAGGACGGGTTGGCACTCAGCTCCCAGGGGTTCTCCAGCGTGAGGCCAAGCCCCTCGAAGTCACCGACGTCTCTGGTCGCCAGTGAGGCACCGCTGACTCGGCAAATCGCCGCGACAAGAGCATCCATGGCGCCGATCGGTCGACCGAGGCCGCGTCTCGTCGCAACGATGTCCGCATAGGCGTCAGCGGCTTCGGGCACGAAGGGCAGCGTGACTCCGAGCCCGGCAAAAGCCATCGCAGCCGCTGCCCGGAGGCGTTCCCGCTTCGCGCCCGCTGGCAGCAGAGCGATGCCCGCCATGATCTCTGCCCGGTTGACGACGGTGGTCACCGGAATGGCCGGCAGCGAACGAAGCCACGTGAGCACGCGGGGGTCAGCCTCGCGACCCCGCATGGCTTCGGAAATCACGTTGGTATCCAGGACGAGCACCTCAGTGATCCGCCAGATCCGCCGCCGTTGCCTCGCCGTCATCAGGCACCGGGAGCTCGATGCCTCCCAGCTCATCTCCGACATCAATGAGCTGCTCGATCCAGGAGAGTTCCACTCGCTGGGTTTGGTCCAGGGCAGCGAGAAGGATGGAACGCGCCTCTGCCTCCATGGACCGTCCGTGAGCAGCCGCACGCATGCGAAGTCGCTGCTTGGCCTCCTCCGGGAGCTTTCGAATCGTGATCGCCGTCATCAGCCCACCTCCTGTTGCAATGATATCAATGCAACAGAACAGGGATCACCGCTGCACGCGGGCGTTGCCCTCCCAGATGGTCCAGACCTGGTCCTCATCGGCGGGGGCGCCGTAGTCGGTGATGGAGGTCGCGGCCAGTGCGCCGGTGGCCCAGCCGAACTTCATGCACTTCTCGGCTTCCCAGCCGCGGATGATGCCATAGAGCATGCCGCCGACGGAGCCGTCGCCGCCGCCGATGCGGTCGAGAACGCCGATCTCGCGCGGCATGGCGACATGGAAGTCGCCGTCGCCCCAGACGATCATTCCCCACATGTGACGGTTGACGCTGATGACCTCACGGAGGGTGGTGGCGATGAACTGGGCCTGGGGATACTTCTCCCGGATGCGCCCGATCATGGCCTTGAAGTTCTCGATCTTGCCTTCGAGATCCTCACCGCCGGCCTCCGGGCCCTCGATGCCGAGACAGAGCTGGAAGTCCTCCTCGTTGCCGATGAGGATGTCGCACTTCTCGGCGATGGCGAGGAATGCCTCGCGCAGCTCGGACTCGCGGTTCTTCCAGAACGACGCGCGATAGTTCATGTCCATCGACACGGCGCAGCCGTTGGCCTTGGCCTTCTCCGCGACGTCGAGGCAGAACTTGGTCGTCTTCGGTGACAGCGCCGCGACCAGACCCGACAGATGGATGATCTTGACGCCCTCGTCGGCAAAGAGCCGGTCGAGGTCGAAGTCGGCGGCATCAAGATCCAGGCCGACCTCACCGGCGCGGTCGTTCCACACGCGCGGTGCGCGGGCACCATAGCCGGAGTCGGCGATGTTGAACTGGTGACGATAACCCCAGGCGTCACCCTGGGGCTTGTCCGGGCCGCGGAAGCTCATGCCACGGGACCGGAGGTCCGACTTGATGAACGCCGACATCGGGCTGTCGGCAACGAAGTTGGTCAGCACCATCGTGGGCTCACCGAGGTAGGAAATGACACTCGCCACGTTCGACTCCGCCGACGTGGCATGCATCATGTAGCGGCTGCTCGTATGCACCGGCTGATGGTTCTCGGGAGTGATCCGGATGCCCATCGAGGTGGCGATGGCGAGGGACCACTGGGCGTCTTCACGAAGCTGCATGTGCTTGCTCTTCTTTCTGGGCAGGGGGTTCCAGTCGACCATGCCGCGTACGCACCTGACCCTGCCACCGGTTGCCAAGTGTTTCTGCGCAACCGGCTAGGGCCGGAAGACTTTGCCGGGATTGAGGATGCCCAGCGGATCGAAGGCGGCCTTGACCCGCCGATGCAGTTCGAGCGACACCTCGCCCACTTCACGCTCGAGCAGGTCGATCTTCATGGTGCCGATGCCGTGTTCGCCGGTGATCGTGCCACCCAGCTCAAGACCCAGGACCATGATCGCGTCGAAGAGCTCCTTGGCCCGTTGCATTTCATCAGGATCGGTCGGATCGAAGCAGACCGTGGGGTGGAAGTTGCCGTCGCCGGCATGGCCGACGACCCCCACCATGACGCGATATTCGCGAGCCAATTCCTGTACGCCGTGCACCAGGTCCACGAGTCTGTCGCGGGGAACGCAGACATCGTCGATCATCGTCGTGCCGAACCGCTCGAAGGCGGTGAGCACCTGGCGCCGGGCTGCGAGCAGGGCCTCCCCCTCTGCGGGGTCATCCGCGATCATGACCTCCCCGCCGGCGGCCTCGAAGATGGCGGCGAACTGCTCGATGTCGGCCCTGGCCCGCTCACCGCCCGCATCCGACTGGGCCAACAGGACCGCCTGCACATGGTCCTCGAACCCCATGTTGAACGACTCGTTGACCGCATCGATGCTCGCGCGGTCCATGAACTCCAGCAGCGACGGCACCATCCCGGCCGCCACGACTGCCGACACCGCGGCCGCGGCCGACTCGACCGATTCATAGAGCCCGGCGATGGTCAGCGGCTGCTCGGACTTCGGCCGGAGCATGAGAGTCGCCTCGGTGATGATGCCGAGCGTGCCCTCGGATCCGACGATGAGCTTGGTCAGGTCATAGCCACAGACTCCCTTGACGGTACGCCGGCCCGTGCGCAGGAGGCGCCCGTCTGCGAGCACGAGCTCCAGGCCCAGGACATAGTCCGTGGTGACGCCGTACTTCACGCAGCACAGCCCGCCTGAGTTGGTCGACAGATTGCCACCGATCGAGCAGAACTCCCACGAGGCCGGATCGGGTGGGTAATAGAGCCCGTGCTCCGCGACCCCGTGGGACAGGTCGGCGTTGAAGATGCCGGGCTGGGTGACAACGAGGCGATTGGGCACGTCGATCTCGAGGATCTTGTTCATCCGCTCGACGTTGAGCAGGATGCAGCCGTCGCTGGCGATCGCAGCACCGGAGAGTCCGCTGCGGGCGCCCTGCGGCACGACAGGTACGCGATGTCTCGACGCCACCCGCATGACGGCCTGGACCTGGCTGGTGTCCCGGGCCCGGACCAGCGCGAGCGCCTGCCCGGGCTCCACGAACATCGCCCGGTCGATGCTGTAGGTCGCCAGGATGTCCGGGTCGGTCGTGAGCACTCCATCGGGGAGGACCTCGGCGAGATCGGCCAGAACGGCAGCGGCATCGGTCATGAGTGTCAGCGTACGACCGAAAACCACGGCAGTCCGAGTAGCGTGCAATCCGAACCCGAGTCGAGGAGAAACCATGACGACCACCGTCCGCGCGTGGGCGGCCCCGGATGCGGGGGCGCCGCTGGAACCGATCACGATCGAGCGCCGCGAGCTGCGACCCGACGACATCAGGATCGACATCAAGGCCGCCGGCATCTGCCACTCCGACATCCATACGGTCCGCGGCGAATGGGGCGCCCAGACCTTCCCGATCGCTCCGGGTCACGAGATCGCGGGCATCGTCACCGAGGTCGGTTCGGCGGTGACGAAGTTCAAGGTCGGCGACAGGGCCGGCGTTGGCTGCATGGTCGATTCGTGCGGCGAATGCGAGTCGTGCGCGGAGGGTGAGGAGCAATACTGCACGGGCGGCGTCGTCTGGACCTATGCCTCGCGCTATCCCGACGGAGAGATCACTCAGGGCGGCTATTCGCAGCAGATCGTGGTCACCGAGCGGTTCGCCCTCAGCATCCCCGAGTCGATCCCGTTCGAGAACGCCGCTCCGCTGCTCTGTGCGGGCATCACGACCTATTCACCGCTCGAACACTGGGGCGTCGGTCCGGGGTCGAAGGTGGCCGTGGTCGGCCTGGGCGGGCTCGGGCATATGGGCGTACAGATCGCGAACGCCCTCGGCGCCGAGGTGACCGTGCTGTCGCAGAGCGACCGGAAGGCGGACGATTCGAAGAAGTTCGGCGCGGTCGCGCACCGGGCGACCGCCGACCGTGCCGTGTTCAAGGAGCTGCGCGAGTCGTTCGACTTCATCCTCAACACGGTGTCGGCGGGCATCAAGCTCGGTGACTATCTCGGCCTGCTGCGCCGGGACGGGGTGATGGTCAACGTCGGCATGCCGACCGAACCGCTTCCCGTGGTCCTGCCCTCCCTGATCGGTCGGCGGCGTTCGCTGTCGGGGTCCAATATCGGCGGCATCGCCCAGACCCAGCGCATGCTCGACTTCTGCGCCGAGCACGGCCTCGCGGCTGAGGTTGAGGTCATCTCCGCGGATCAGATCAACGAGGCCTACGACCGCGTCGTGAACTCGGATGTCCGCTACCGATTCGTGATCGATACGGCGACGCTGTGACCGAACGCGGGCTGAGGAGCGACGAAGGAGCGTCTCGAAGCCTCCATCCGAGCTGCGTCCGGGTCAACGAGATCATCGAGGCGTCCGGGGTCGCGGGTCGCGTACGCATCCTCCCCGAGGCCGCGCCGACCGCGCAGTCGGCGGCCGACCAGGTCGGAGTGGAGGTCGGCGCGATCGCGAACTCGCTGATCTTCCGGACGGCCTCCGACCGGCCGCTGTTGGTCATGACGTCCGGTGCGCATCGGGTCGACACCAAGGTCGTCGCCCACCTCATCGGCGAGAAGATCGGCCGGGCGGATGCGGATTTTGTACGCCGGCACACCGGCCAGCCGATCGGCGGCGTGGCACCCGTCGGGCATCCGGCACCGATCACGACGCTGATCGATGAGGACCTTGCGCAGTTCCCCGAATTGTGGGCCGCGGGCGGGATCCCGCACGCGGTGTTCCCGCTCACGTTCGAGGAGCTGGTGGCCCTAACCGGCGGCACGGTCACGCGGGTCGCCTGAACGGCTTGACCCTGACGCGGCGTCAGGGTCCGACACTGGTCGCATGACCTCGCGACTCACCCTGCCGCTCTATCTGTTCGCGTCCGGCACGAGCCTGTTCGGCAACTCGGCAATCTCGATCGTGCTGCCCTGGTTGGTGCTGGCGCGGACGGGCGATCCGGCCAGGGCAGGCGTGGTCGCCGCCGCCAGCGCGGCGCCGTCGGCTATCGCGGCGTTGGTCGGAGGACATCTGGTCGACCGCATCGGCCGGCGTACCATCTGCGTCATCTCCGATGCTGGCTCCGCCCTCTCGGTCGTTGGACTGGCCGTGGTGGATCTCACGGTCGGCCTGAACGTCACCTGGTTCATCGTCCTGGGCATCCTCGGCGCGCTGTTCGATGTGCCGGGCATGACTGCGCGCGAGACGATGCTCGCGCAGGTCTCCGAGACCTCCGGGGTCAACCTCGACAAGGTCGCGGCGGCGCGCGGCACGGTGTTCGGGCTGACATTCCTGGCCGGGCCGGCGGTAGCGGGCGGACTGTTGGCGGTCCTGCCGGACATCCAGGTCGCCTGGGTGACCGCCGCGTGCTCGGCACTGGCCGCGCTCGCGATCCTGATCATGCCGTTGCAGCCCACCGCTTCCGATTCGGCCGCCGACGACTCCCCTCTCGCCGGGTGGCGCCTGGTCCGCAGCAACCGCATGCTGCTGACCCTCATGCTGATCTCGGTCGCCATCATGATGCTGGTCGCCCCGCTGCTGTCGGTCCTCCTGCCGGCGCACTTCCGGGAGCTGGCGCGGCCGGAGTTCCTCGGGTTCAGCCTGTCGGCGTACGCCTTGGGCATGATGGTCGGCTCCGCGCTCTATGGGGCGCTCTTCGGCAAGCGGAGACTGACGGCCTGGGTGGTGTCGAACGCCCTGTTCACCGTCGGCTTCGTGTCGATCGCCACGCTCGCCGGGTTCTGGCCGGTGGCGATCGGCATGCTCGCGATCGGGGTGGGCTCCGGATTCCAGCAGCCGATCGTGATGGTGATCCTCACCAGGGCTGTGCCGGATGCGATGCGCGGACGGGTGTTCGGCCTGAATGCGGCACTGGGCATGATCGCCGCGCCCCTTGGTTTGGGCCTGATGGCAGCGGCCGTCGCCGGGACCAACCTGGCCGTGACGGCCTGGATTCTCGCCGCCTGTTGGACAGCCGTTTCGGTGTGGGCCATCGTCGCGCCGAGCCTGCGGGCGTACCTTCGCACCATGGCCGAAGAGGAGACCGATGCTGACCATCAGCCAGTTGGCTGAGTACGCCGGGACGACCGTCCGCGCGATTCGGCACTATCACCAGGTCGGGCTGCTGGCCGAACCGGCGCGGGATGCCTCGGGTTATCGCCGCTATGGCGCCCAGTCGGTTGTGGACCTGAAGCGGATCCGCGTGCTGGCCGACGCAGGCGTACCCCTCAAGCGGGTCGGCGAACTCATACACGCCTCGCCGGACGAGTTGAGTGCAGCAGTAGCGGAGATCGACCGCGACCTGCGGGGGGCGCAGGTACGCACGTTGCAGGCCACCCGGAAGGCCCTCGCGACACTGGCGCTGGACGAGCCATTCCTTCCGCCCGAGTTGTTGGCAGTGCACGAGAAGATCCGCCGACGGGCCATGGAGGCCGGCGTCTCGCCGCGGACCCTCAAACTGGAACGCGAGGGCTGGATCCTGGCGTCGACGCTGTACCCCGATCTCATGGAGCGCTGGGTCGGGACGCAGCTGCGATTTCTGGAAGATCCGGAATACCTCGAGCTCTATCTGCTCACCGATCAGGCCTATGACTGGGCGGCCGATGACCCGCGGATCGACGAGGTCGCGCGGCGCACGGTCGCCTTCATCAGACGGTCGGGTTCCGTGGACTATGAGCAGGAAGCCGCGCTCCACACCGACGACCGGGGGTACGCCCTCGTCACCAGCTATCGCCTCGACGAGTCCCCTGGCTGGGCGAGCCTCACGAGCCGGATACGGGAGATTCTGCTGGGCGACTCGAGCTGACCGACTCGGCCTCAGCCTGAGCCGCGCGTTGCCGCAGGCGATCGCGGACCTCGTCCGGCGTGTACGCCCGGCGCTCGCGTTCGCTGCGGGCGACGAGTACGCCGCCGGCGGCGACGCCCACCAACCCGGCGACCCCGAGCCATTTGGCGAGCTGCGACCACCAGGAGCGCTTGGCCCGGGCACGGTTTTTTGTCACAGCACAACCCTAGGCTGCAGGTGTTGAAAAACTCCGATGGGGTTCGGGTGCGGAAGTTTCCGGTTCGTTTCGCGGAGGTCTGGAAAACGTTGTGGACGTCGCCTAAAATAGATCACATGATCGATTTATACGCCGAGGGGGACGAGGACTACCTTCCTCCCGACCTTCCCGAACCATCACCCTGGCTTCTCGAGCAGTGGCGCGAGCATGATGCCTGGTTCGAGGCTCAGGGCAATCCTGCGCCGCCGGACTTGTGCGAAGAAGATGCTGTCCAGTGGGAGGCCGGCGACCTCGACGACTCCGAAATCGCTGCCTGGATGCACCGCCTTGTGACAGCTCCTTTGCCCGGCACCGAGGGGGCGTTGATCGATCTGATCCGCCGACTCGAAGACCTCAAGTCCTGCGCAGCCGCGGTCCAGGCCCGCGCTGCGGTCGCCTTCGACACCACCCGATGCCAGGCCGAAGCCGACCGCGGGATCGCGGCCTCCCGCCGCGGGATCGGGGTCGGCGCCGAGATCGCCCTCGCCCGGCGGGAATCACCGTTTCGGGGCGGACGTCTTTTAGGGCTCGCCAAGGCTCTTGTCACGGAGATGCCCCAAACCCTCAGCGCGTTGGAGAACGGGGAGCTGAACGAATGGCGGGCCACCATCGTCGCCCGCGAAACCACCTGCCTGCGCCCCGCCGACCGCGCGATTGTGGATCGCTGGTTTGGTGAGTTTCTCCCCGATCATCCCGCGATCGGCGACGCCCGCCTCGAAACCGAGATCCGGCGCAAGGTCACCGAGATCGACCAGTCCGCGGTCGTGCGGCGCCGCAACAAGGCCGCAGGTGGCCGCCGGGTCACCACCCGGCCCCTGCCCGACGACATGGTCCAGGTCACCGCGATCCTGAAGTTGCAGGAAGGGATCGCGCTCTACGCCACCCTGCTCAAAGCAGCCGAAGCCGCGATCGCCCGGGGCGACACCCGCGGCAAGGGCGCGATCATGGCCGACCTGCTCGTCGAACGCATCACCGCCCGCCCCGCCGAGGCCCCCTGCGATATCGAACTCATGGTCGTCATCAGTGACGAAGCCCTGTTCTCCGACACCGAGGAGCCGGCTCATGTCGATGGCTATGGCCCGGTCCCCGCGGCCTGGGTCCGGGACCTGATCGCCGACGCAGACGACGAACAGAAAATCATGGTCCGACGCCTGTTCCGCCACCCCGGCCGCACCACCCGGATGGAAACCCACCGCAGACACATGACACCGGCCATGAAGAAACTCATCCGGATCCGCGACCACCGCTGCCGCATGCCCTGGTGCAACGCCCGCATCCGCCACACCGACCACGTCATCGACCACGCCAAGAGCGGCGACACCTCAGTCCCCAACGGCCAGGGCCTGTGTGCAGCGTGCAACTACACCAAACAGGCCGAAGGCTGGACCTGCACCCCCGGCCAGGACCCTGATCTCGGCCACACCGTCACCGTCCGGACACCCACCGGCCATCAATATCGGTCGACCCAGCCCTCGGGCCCGGGAGACCGGGACGGGTGAACAGGCAGACTGTCCCCATGGCGACGCTCTCCCTCGATGAGGCACTGCACGTGACGCGGACCGGGGACATCTGGGTCTTCCGCGGCACCGCCCGTGCCGACCGGGCGATCCATGCCCTGACCAATGCGCCGGTCAACCATGTCGGCATGACCGTGGCGATCGACGACCTCCCACCGCTGATGTGGCACGCCGAGTTGGGCAAGTCCCTCCCGGATGTATGGACGGGCGGCAACCATCAGGGCGTCCAACTCCATGACCTCGAGGCCGCGGTCAAGCGGTGGCAGAGGCTCTACAAGCAACAGGCCTGGCTCCGGCAGCTGTCGCCCGACGTCAACCGTGACCAGGAGGACGCTCTGATGCGCGTGATCGCGCGGCTCGATGGGGTGTCGTTCCCGAGCACGGGCCGACTCGCGTGGCGGTGGCTTCGCGGGCGCTCGACCCGGGCGAAGGCCTTGATCGGCAAGCGCTCCGCACCCGATCCGATGCGTCCGGCGGTGGCCTATTGCGCGGAGGTCGTCGCGCTCACCTTCGAGGAGATGGGTCTGCTGCCGGAGGAATACCCGGCGAACTGGTATGACCCCGGCAAGTTCTGGAGCGGCGACAAGCTGCCTCTGGTCGACGGGTGGGAGCTCGGTCCGGAGATCGCGGTGGGCAACTGACCGCGGTCAGTGAATCCGCACCGGGATGCGCTTGGCGCCGAAATCACCGGCTTCGGTCCCGAACCGTCCGGCCAACGACTCCTCACAGTCGGGGCAGCACCCGTCAGCGGTGAGCCGGTAGGTGAGGATGCGATACCAGTCCCGGACGATCAGTTCTCCCCCACAGCCTCCACACAGCGTTGTGTCGCCGGCCCGATCATGCACATTGCCCGTATACACATGCATCAGCCCTGCCTCCCGGGCGATGTTCCTGGCCCTGGTCAGCGTCGCCGGTGGCGTTGCCGGCACGTCCGGCATCCGATGATCCGGATGGAAGGCCGAGAAGTGCACGGGCACATCGGGCCCCAGTTCGCGGACGATCCACTCGCTCTGCTGCTTCAGCTCGCCCGGATCATCGTTGTGGCCGGGAATCAGCAGCGTCGTGATCTCGAACCAGACCTCGGTCTCGTGCCGCAGATAGGTCAGGGTGTCGAGCACGACCCCCAGCCGTCCGCCCGTGAGCTGCCGATAGAAGTCGTCGCGGAATCCCTTCAGGTCCACGTTCGCGGCATCCATGTCAGTGAAGAAGTCCTTGCGGGCATCGCCCTGGAGATAACCCGCCGTCACGGCCACCGTCCCGATCCCGGCCTCCCGGCAGGCGGCTGCGACATCCATCGCATATTCCGCGAAGATCACCGGATCGTTGTAGGTGAAGGCGACGCTCCGGCACTGCCAGGCCTGCGCCGCCGCCACCAGATCGGCCGGGCTCGCCTCGTCTGCCAGGGCATCCATCTGCCGCGCGGTCGAGATCTCGTGGTTCTGGCAGAACTTGCAGCCCAGGTTGCAGCCCGCGGTCCCGAACGAGAGGACGCTCGTGCCGGGATAGAAGTGGTTGAGCGGCTTCTTCTCGATGGGATCGATGCAGAACCCCGACGACCGCCCATAGGTCGTCAGGACCATCCCGTCACCCACGCGCTGCCGCACGAAACAGAAGCCGCGCTGCCCGTCGCGCAACCGGCATTCGCGCGGGCAGAGGTCGCATTGCAGGCGTCCGTCGGGCAGGGGGTGCCAATAGCGAGCGGGGTACGCCGAGTCGGCGGTCATGGCTCGGACCACGCTGTCACGGTGTAGCGGGACACCCGCCAGTCGCGGCCCCAGGGCTTCCGCGCGACACCGGCCTTGGCCTTGAGGTTCTGGAGGAAGACCTTCGGATCCGGCAGCTGGTCCCATACCTGGGGCAGAAACGTCCCGCGATGACGCCCCGCCTGGAGCAACAGACCGTCGACCCCCGGACGCACCTCCCGCAGCACCTCGGCCTCGCTCCGCCACGGCATCTCCTCCGGTGGCGTGAGCAGCGAGACCTCGACATCGATCCCCGCGTACTCCTCGCGCGTCAATGGACCGAACCGTGGATCCTCGAACGCGGCCGCAAGCGCATTGCCACGCACATCGTCACGGATCGATCGATAGGCCTGCAGGGTCCCGATGCAGCCACGCAACCGACCCGCGATGTGCAGCGTCACGAACGATGCACCGGGCTGGTCCAACCAGGTGTCGGCCGGCTCACTCGGTGTTTCGTGGAGTACGCCCACCTTCTGGGCAATCGTGTCCCGGGCCAGGGGCAGCAACACCTCGCCGGCGTCCCCGGGCCACATCAGCCCACTCCGATGGAGGCATAGCCGACGACCCGGTCCTTGTCCCCTGCGGTGTCACCGGAGTTGCAGAGGTCGAGCAGCTCGCTGGAGAGCCCGCGCCGCGCGGCCGACAGGAGCAACCCGTTGACCGGATGGGCGCCACACGCCCGCCGTGGGTCAAGGGGCCCGTCAAACGTCAGCATGCGCTCGACCGTCTCCGCGTCCAACCGCTGGGCGTCGGCATAGGAGTGATAGTGGGACAGATCGGAACTGAAGACCAGCAAGGTCTCCGGACCACCCCAGGACCGTTCGACAACCGCCGACACCTCCGCGGCGCCGGCCCCACCGACCACGAACGGCACCAGCTCGAACTCACCCAGCGCCCGCTGCAGGAACGGCAACTGAACCTCGAGCGAGTGCTCCTGGGCGTGGGCCCGGTCGCTGACCTCGACCTGCGGCAGACCGCTGGCATCGAACACGCCGATGGGGACATCACCGAGCGGCGTCCGGAACACCGTGTTCCTCGGCAGCGCCAGCCCCGCCACCGGCGCCCGATGCGCCGGACCGAACAGCACCACCCGCGAGATCGATCCGGCCGCGGGAATGACCCGGGCGTACGCCCTGGCCGCTGTCGCCCCCGAATAGACATAGCCGGCATGGGGCACGATCAGAGCCTTCGGCTGGCTTCGGGACGCCCGCTCTTCGCTCCGCAACCGGCGCCGGGCGTCCTCGAGCAGGGCATCCACCTCCCGGGCCAGCTCACCCGGATCTGCCGGATAGAACATCCCCGCAACCGCGGGCTTTCGGATGCCGCCGCGCATGGCTCTCACCTCAC
>CAZEVN010000039.1:0-27409 GCA_964515145.1 uncultured Enemella sp. | reverse complement strand
TTTCAACCCGCCGCAGCGGCCCCCTCAACCCCGAGCGGCTCCACGGATCGAGGCTTAGTCCCGGCAAGGTCTGGACCGGATGCACACGATGTAGCGGCCAACGCCATAGCCGCCGCGGCAATACCTGCAGCGGGTCGCAGAAACGAGAACATAATGCCGCCCCTCTTATGGATTCGGAAACGCTTCATGATCTCGCCGGGCGGCTCAAAGGGAACAGTCCCACTTCTATGGGACAAACGCTTATCGATGGCGTTCGAAACTAGACGGGGCTGGCAGGGAGCAGGCTGCTGGCATTACCACTCCAGCTGACCGCCAGGGCATCACGGGCCCGGGTGGCCGCGACATACAGCAGGGCCCGCTCCCGGAGGATCGCCTCGGCCTGGGCGTCGGCATCGAAGGCGTACGCGTTGTGTGACTTGGGGATGCTTGCCTCTGAAATCCCGAACAGCAGCACCCGCGAGAACTCCGTTCCCTTCGCCCGGTGCATGGTCATGACCACAGGTGCGCCGGCAGGGATCCGGTCCCCGCCGGCCGCGCGTACCTTCACTCCACGCTCGCTCAGCGCCGTCGTCACCCGATCACGATCGCGGTGGTCGCGCACGAGGATCGCCACGGTCTCGGGCTTCGCGCCCTCGGCGAGCCAAGCCTTCACGATCTCGGCGGCCCGATCGAGTTCAACCGTCAGCGACTCGCTTTCGGCCATCGTCGGTTCGGGGCCGCGCCGGGCCGAGCGGTAGCCGGAGTGGTCCTCGGTGCCTTCGTCGCCATCGACCCAGTCGCCGCCGTCGAGGATCTGTTGCGCCAGGCGTAGGTTCTGGGCCGTGGTCCGATAGTTGAGCTTGAGCCGGCTGGATCGGCCGCGGACCTGCAGGCCATAGTGCGACAAAACGATCCTGGCCCCATAGATTCGCTGATGGGCATCCTCGGCGAGGAAGACGTCATTCGGCCCTTCTGCTGCCAGCGCGCGGACAAACAGGAGATGGGCGGGGCCCAGGTCCTGGGCCTCATCGACGAGCACGTGATCGAAGAGGGCACCCGTCCGTTGCAGGTAGCTCGCCGCAATGAGAGCAGCCTCGGTGAAGTCGACGGCGCCATCGCTGCGGGCGGCGATCCGGTACGCCGAGACAACCCGCCAGACTGCCTGCCGCGCGGCCTTGGCCAACCGCACGCCCCGGCCGGGCCGGCGTACCCGAAGATAACCGCGCTCATCGGTGATCCGGTTGGGCAGGATCACGGCGGCGTACTCACTCGCGAAGAACTCAACCCGCCGCAGTTCGGCCGGGAGATCGGCACCCGCGGAGTCGATGGCGTCCTGCCAGGCCTGATTGGAGGTACGCCGCGCGACCTCGGCACGAGCATGCCCCAGCACCGCTTCGACGTCTTCGGCGATGCCGGCACCGGCCTGCTTGAGTACGCGGGCGGCGAGGGCATCGATGCCGACGACACAGACGCCGGGTTGGCCGGGCTGATCGGTGATGGGTACGCCCGGGTCGAGGAGCGCCAGCTGCTCCGCGATTCCCTCGGCGAGGTTCGTCGTGAACGTGGTCAACAGGACGCGTCGGGACTCATCGGCCCGCCACAACCGGCGTGCGCGGTGGACCAGCACGACGGTCTTCCCCGTCCCCGCGCCGCCCGCCAGGCGATAAGGCCCCTTGTAGTCCGCCACGACCAGCCGCCGCTGGGTCGGGTGCAGCCACACGCGCCACGCGCCGAAGTCGCCTGCCTCGATGGCCTGGCGGAGCTCGTCGTTGTTGTCGATATAGGTGAAGCTCGCCTGGGTATCGGGGTTGGTCTTGACCGCCTTGATGATCCGCGAGTCCTCGTCGCCGTCTGTGGCCGTGGAGGTCGCGCCGGCTTTGAGGCGCGTGGCGATCTCGTCGAACGGTGTGCCGGTCAACAGATCCAGCAGCACGTTCTGTTGCCAGTCCGGGTGTTTTTCCGCGGCGGTGAGGATGGCGTCTTCACTCGTTGCCGCGGCTGCCGTGGCGGCCAGGCCGGCGTCGATGCCCAGTTCGGCGAGTTCGGCTTCGGTGTGACCGAGTACGCGAGGCAGGTCGTCGGCGGGCTTGGTCGCTGGCTGCGGGGTGGGCGCAACGGGAGTCTCGGTCTCGCGGATCTCCGGAATGCCGTTGAGCGGGTTGATCTTCAGCGTCATGCGCTGGGCGAGGGCGGTGCCCTCGTCATGGGGATAGGCACCGCAATAGACATAGACCGGCGAGCCGTTCTGGTCGAGCCGGAACAGCACGGCGCGGAAGTTGTCGTTGACCCGGCCGGTCCGGGAGCGCGGGTCGGCCGAGTTGTTGATCGGCTCGATGTGGAGCCCGGGCAGGGCGTCGTCGGCGGTGAGTTTGTCCAGGAACGCCATTTCCAGCTTCCGGATCGACGGGTCCGCGTTGCGGCCCCGCTTGGTCAGGATCACTGTCGCCTCAGCCATGGGGCCCATTGTGGTGCAACACCGCTTGGCCGGGCGCGTGGTAGGAGTGATCACTCGACCGGCTGGTTGGGCGCGGTCCTTACCTTGCGCTTGACCCACGGGTCATCAATGGCGCAAGTACCTTCTATTGCGACTGGATGGGGGTGCAGTAGCGATAACAGAATCCCTGGCGATCAGGCGTCTGAGAATCGGCCGAAGTGAGCCTAGTGTCCGCCCGGTCGCCTGAGCGATTGCGTGGATATCCAACGGTTCAGTCCGAGACAGGACGTTCAGCACGTCCACTTCGCTGGGAGAAATCACGGTGCCGTCGGCTAGGGCGTAGTCTTCGGGCCCCTGAAGGCGCAGGAGGCCCTGTTGGAGAAGTCCCCGCAACAATCGTCTAGCTTCGTCTGACCTGATCGGGGGTCGCCGAGAAGAGGGGGCGATCCAAGGCATTGGCGAGCATGGCGTTAATCATGAAGGGGACGCCGCTGCCTTGGCCTTCCACGATCGCTCCGCCTGCCGACACGGGAACGTGCTGAAGCCGGGTTACGACCCCCACCGCCTCGGCGACCACCTCAGCCAGAGGCCCCTCGCACTGCGCCCGGTCGAGGAATCGGGTTGCAGAACCTGGAACCGACTTCTCCAGACCAGGATGGACCGTCACGTCGGTCAACCCGCTTGTAACTCCCGCCAGCCACACCCTTCGCGGTGACGAAGCAGGGCTTGTTGTTGGGCAGGTTCTCGGCGACCTCGATCCCGAGCACCGGAAAGCATCCAAAGCCAGTCGATGGGGCTGAAAGCTTGGGGGGTTGGTGACCCTTGTCCCGGACGGATTCGCCAGGCCCATGCCATCGACGAACTGGTTGAGCACCTTGTCGATCTCGAAGCTCGGGATTGGGCTGAAATCTTCTGCCTCGCGCACCCCCAGCAGGATCGTCCCGCCTTCAGTATTTGCGAAGGCGCTCACTGAGTCCCAGATGTCCTTGCTGAGTGTGGTCTCTGAGGCCTTCACTTCGCACGTAGCGTCGTCCGTGCCCTGACGGCGCAGCCGCACCACCAACTGGTCCAAGTCGTTTGGTCCAAGGCGTCCTCCGTAGAAGGGCTCACTGAAGCTCAGTGAACGTCAGTGCAGACGAGGGGTGTTCACTGATGTTCACTGACGGATAGTGATGTTCGGCAACGTTGGCGGCTATGCCTGTCGGGAAAGGCTTGTGTGTTCGGGAAGTAGGCCCCGCGGGGGCGACCTATGTCTCGATGTCTCTATTATTAGGACATTGGATGACGGATCATGCTCTCCTGATCTGCTGGACAACGGTCTCCGTGTCCCAACCAACGAGTTGCCAGCCCTCGACTGCGAGGTCGGCAACGTCCTGGGCGTCGGGGTCGTCCATGACGGCGACCTTGAGGTCGGTCCAGGCGTACTCGACGATGATCCCGATGTCGCCGATCTCCGGATCCAGCTCGTCTGGTGCGGGCAATCCGTGTGCGGCGAGGTCGCGGACGAACGTGCGTTGGTCGTCGCCGGAAGCGTTGTCGTACGCCGCCTGCCACGCCGCTGGAACCTCGACTTCGACGTCCACCGGCGGCACCACAAGATCCACCCGCTTGACCGTCCCCAGCGTCCCGATCGTCAGGGGTGCCTGGGACAGGTTCAGTGCATTGGACAGGCTCAGCCAGTCACGCCAGGACTCCGCGAAGTCGGGGTGGCCGAGGGCTTTGGCGCCGTCGTCGAGGAGTACGCAGAGCTCGATCTGCTTCGGCTGCATGCCCCGAGCCATGGCACCCACTCCTAGGGCCGCTGAGGCGTACACACCACCCGGCGCGGGGCTCGACACAACCGCCGCCCCGCCGCGCAGGTGCCGGCGTACCTGCTCGGAGAGCGGCTGCTCCCCATCCACCGCATCCGGCGCGACCAAGAACATCATCGACAGCGCCTCGGCCGTCGCCTGCTGCGCGTCGGGCTGGGGGTCGAGCAGCCAGGTGCGCAGGAACGCGAACGGACCGTGCCGCACGGCATCGAGCATCACCGACGCCCGGGGCACCTGCGCGATCAGCATCTGCGACTTCGGCTCGTCCCACCAGCCGGGCGGGGCAGGAACGATCCCTTGCTGGGCCTGCTCGACATCAGTGGCCGTCACGGCCAGCACGACATAGCCCGCATCGCGCAGCACGGCCCGTTTCTCGGCGTCCTCGGCCAGCCGGTTGATGGCCTGACTCGCGTGATATTGCCGACCGTCGGTGAAGATCGCGACCTTGGGAATGGACTGGTCGGAACACTCGAGCACGAAGTCGGGCTTGGCGCCGGCCACGGTCTGTTGCGGGAAGAGGTACCAGGCGCGCCGGGATTTCCCCAGCGTGATGGTCAGCTCGTTGCCCTGGGCCTTCGACTTGGTCACCACGGTCCCGCCGAGCTTGTCGACCATCGCGACGAACTCCTGATGGAATCGCTTCTCCAGGTGGGACCACGGGTCCTCGGCCGGCGGGGTGTCGTCGGTGATCTTCCACAGCATCCCGGCGCCCGGGTCGTCATTCTCGCCCAAGGTCAGCAGCTCGCGCAGATGCCGCTCTGCCGTGGCGCGGGACACCTTGTCAGGGTTCGTCCCCGCGAACGGCAACAGACACCGGTGACACGCCTGCCGCCCCTCGTCGGCACACTCGCAATCGCGGACCAGCAGATAGGCGCGCGTCAGGAGCTCCCACACCTGCTCCGGCCGGGCGAGATCCGCCAGATAGCCGGTCCCGCCGGGAACGGTGTCATGCAGCAACAGCGCTGGCCGGTTCTCGGCACCGATAACCGGATCGGGACAGGGGAGTACGCCGATGTGGTCCGGCGAGCCACCGAATGTTTCCCGCAGTCCGAGCAGGATCGCCGCGGTCAGGGACGGCATCGCGAACATGTCCCCGAGCACCACCGACCAGGGCAACGGCAGCAACACACCCTGGGTGTGCAGGGTCCGCGACAGGGCAATGGTCTCGACATGCTGCTCGTCCGAGGCTGCTCGGTGCGGACACCACGGCCGGTGTTCCTCGGGCCGATTGGCGCGTCCGACGCGATCCTGTACGCCGCAGCCGCGGCAGATCCGGAACAGTGGCGCGGGGGTCTGTTCGCCGGCGATCTGCAGGCTGGGGCCCGGCCCGCGTACCCCCAGGTTCACCCAACGGATCGTCAGCCGTCGCGCATAACGGGCACCGAACCCCATTCCCTCGACGAACCACGACCGCGTCAGGTCTGCCGGGGCGACATCGACCGCCGGCACGACCCAGAACTGCGTCCGCCGGCGGTCATCGGACCGGTCGCCGATGTGCGCCTCGTCGCGCTGCAGCTGCGCGGACACGCGCTGCAGCTCCACCACGCGCAGACGCTGGTTGGCATCGGTCAGTGCGATCGATCCACACCGGGGGCACGCGGCCAGCTGCGGGGTCTCGTCCAGGCACTGCGCATAACCACAGTCCGCACACCACGCCCAGGTCCGCACATCCCCGGCGTCCCGGCCGACATCGACGGCATCGATGGCGATCTCATAGCCCCGCGAATAGAACGTCGACCCCGGCGCGAACTCGTGCAGCGCCCGTGCGGTCGGCCGGTCGAGCCGGGTGTGGTCCTGTTTGTAGCCATCGTCCTCCGGGTCGATCCAACTGATCGCCACATCAAGCGTCACGCGGTCGTCGAGCAGGGTGTAGTTCGGCAGCAGCCCGTGCGCCTCCAGCGCGGCGATCCAATATTCGGAGTTGGCGTCGGCGAGTTGGGCGCGCGTCCCGCGGAGGGCGGCGAGGGCGGTGGAGTACGCCCGCTGGGCCGGCTGGTCGGCCGCCGGCGATTCGGCCCGTTGCTGCAGATCAGGGAGCTCGGTCTGGATCGCGTCGATCCGGAACAGCAGGTCCTCCCGGTCGCGTTGCCAGCGGCCCGCGGCCGCGTACGCCGACTCCGCCAGCCCCGACGTCCCTGGCCCGTCCTTCGGGGTTGCCCAGGTGGTGAGTGCTTCGCGCGCGGTGTCCTGCAGGTTGTCGAAACCGGTGAGGAAGGCGTCGAGCAGCTCGTCGACGTGAGTGTCGGCGTACTCGATCAGATCACCCAGCCACGTGCCCGGATCGGCCGATCCGAGGACGCCGGGCGCCTTGCTGACCCCGCGGCCATCGGAGGCGCGGGCGCGGCGGTCGACGATCGAGGCGAGGTATTGCCGCTGCAGGATCTCCTCGGCCGACAGATAGGTCGCGGGCGGGCGCACCTCGCCGTTGATCACCGACAGCGGATCGCCGAGGCGGGGGAGGGTGTCGCCCCGGCCGGTGAGGTAGGCGAGGTTGAGGCTGTTGCCGGTACGCCGGCCCGCGCGGCCGATGCGCTGCAGATAGGACGCGACGGTGCGCGGCAGCGAAGCGAGCATGACGGTGGACAGGTCGCCGATGTCGATGCCCATCTCCAGGGTCGGCGTGGCGACTAGGACGTTGGGTGCGGACGGGTCGGCAGAGGCGGCCTTGAACGCGTTCTCATAGCCCACGCGGGTCTTGTCGTCGAGCATCGAGGAGTGTTCGCGGGCGACGACGCGGCGCATGTCGGTGGCGGCATAGAGCCGGCGATAGTAGTTGTCTTCCCCCGCCGCGCGCTGCAGCCGTCCCGGGCAGTTGTCGTAGGTGCAGGGTGCGCCGTCGAGCTGGTCGACGACGGTGGCTGTGCCGGTGGTTTCGGCGTGGCAGGTGTCGCAGCGCAGCAGGTGGCGACCTGCTTCGAGGTCTGCCAGCTCGGTGGGTTGGACCAGCACGTTGGCCGGCGGGATCGCGTAGGCGATGGCGGTGCGGGTGGACATTTCGACGAGTACGCCGGCCCGGGCGAGCTGGGCCAGCAGCAGCTTGCTCAGGGTCGCTCCGGCGGGACGGGGGATGCCCAGGACTTTCGCCGCCCAGCCGGCGAACCAGCCCTTGGTCGCGGTGACCTGGTCCACGTCGTGGCGGTGTGGTTGGGCCAGGGGTGAACCGACGCGCGGGAAGGTCGGCGCCGACCGGCCGGGTGGGAACGCGGGCATGCCCTGCTTCTTGGGTCGGCCTCCCCAGATGCGCCAGCGCGTGCAGTCCTCTTCGATGAACTTGTCGAGCCAGTCATGACGCATGGCACCGGAGCCGCGGAGCCGTTCGAGCACGCCGCGCGCCCACGCGATGAAGGCCTTGTCGTCGGGTGGGGCGTCGAGGGTCGAGACCTCGTTGAACGCGGCTGTGGCGGCGCGCAGCAGGACCGCGGGACGGGCGTCGACCTCGGCCACGACCGAGCCCGTGGCCTCGAGCGTGCGGCCGAACCGCGACTGCATCCCGAACTCCAGCTCCAGGTCGAACAGCAACCGGCGCCGCACGTTGAGCTGGACCCAGTTGGGGGCTTGATCGGGCGTACGCCAGAACGGCGCGAACGATTCGCGCTCGGCGATGTCGGGGCCGAGGAGGCGATAGCGCGCGAACGGATCGTCCCGCGCGTCGCGCAGGACTGTGTCGGCGAGCTGTTCGAGGTTGACGGGCGCGGTGAGACTCTCGCGGATGGCCGAGCGCAGGCTCAGGGTGTGGGAACGGGCCTCGACAAACCCGGCACGATGGGCAGCGTCCTGCACGGAGTCGGTGAAGACGAGGGCCTTCTTGTCACCCGCGGCAAGGTCGTCACTGCCGAAGAGGACGGAGAGGGATACCGACAGCAGGGTGGCGATCGCCGAGCCGAGGAAGCGGATGCCGTCCTTCATGCCACAGGAGGGGCAGTCGTCGTTGCGGGCGGCATCCTCGTCGTCGCGGCTGTGGGTGAGCACGGGCAGGATGAGCCCGTTGAGATAGTCCTCGTCATCAGGTGCGGGGGCGTCGCCGCGGATCTCGCGGGTGCGGGGGTCGAGCCAGCGCAGGCGATCGAAGAGGCCCTGCTCGGCTTCGGTCGGCGCGTGGATCAGGGCGCGGAAGTAGGCCTCCTTCGCCGCATGCCGACGCCGGATGCCGGTGTCGTCGTGGTGCAGGCCCCAGCCGGTGGGCTCGAGGGTGACGCCCCAGCCGGAGCGGCCGCAGTGGCGGCAATAGATCGCGGGGAAGGCGTACGCCTGCGGGTCAGCCGGCGTGCCGTCGTCGGTCCAGCGGTAGTCCGGGGCGCTGGTGGCAAGGCGGTCGATGCGGGTCAGCTCGCGTACCCACAGATGGACCTCGACCGACGGCAGCCCCCGGCCAAGCCGGGTGCGGAGGTGGCTGAGCGCGGCGATGAGAACGGTGACGAATCCGGTCGCGATGTCACCGGCGTCCGGGCGCGGGAACACAGCCTCGGCGAGTGTCTCGAGGGAGGCGGCGGCGTGGGCCTCGTCGATGAGGCCGGCGACCATCGGGTGGTGGGCGAGCAGCGCGATGGCGTGGCGGTCGTCGGTGGGGGTGACGTCGTCATAGAGCGTCGCGATGAGCTGTCGGATGAGTTCGTCGGGCTCGGGCTCGTGGTCGGCGAGCGCGCGGAGGAAGTCGTCGGCGTCGGGGAGGCCGAGGGTACGCGGGGTGGGCAGCGCGTGGTTCTGCGTGATGCCGGCGGTCCACTCGTCGCGGGTCTGACGGGTCTCGGTGATGACCGCGTCGGGCGGGAACGGCGTACCGAACACCGTCGACGCAAACCCCAGCATCGTCGCCGGATCCGCACCGTCGCCGAGGGTCGCGGACGTGGCGACCGTGGTGACATTCCCGAGCGGATAAAGGGCAACGGTGGTGTCGGGGTCGCGGTTGGCGGCGAGGGCGAGGCCGAGGCGGCGGATGAGCATGGCGACATCGGTGCCCTGGGCGCCGTCATAGGTATGAAACTCATCCAGCACCAGATAGGTCAGTGAGTCCGCCGACGCGCGCCAGAGGTTCTGGTCCTCGGGGCGGAGCAGGAGCTGGTCGAGCATCTTGTAGTTGGTGAGCAGGATGTCCGGCGGGGTGTCGCGGATGATGGCGCGGTCGGTGATGAGCCCGTCTTTGGTGACGGTGGTGCGGCCTTGTGTGGATTCGCCGGTATAGATCGCGGCCGTGAGCGTCGACAGTCGTTCGTCGGCGGTGATGGCGTCGGCGATGCGTTGGGCTTGGTCGGAAGCGAGCGCGTTCATCGGATAGAGGATGAGGGCCTTCATGCCGGTGATGCCGAGGCGCCGGGCGCGCAGGCAGTGGTCGAGGATCGGGTGGCTGAACGCTTCGGTCTTGCCGGAGCCCGTGCCGGTGGTGACGAGGGTGGGCTGGGGCTGGCGGAGGCCGGTGGTGCCTTTGCTGCTCAGTCGTTGGTGCGCCCGGGCCTGGTGCCCGTAGGGCGTGAAGCCATCGGGGAACCAGTCGAGATGGGTACGCCAGTCCTCAGCAGCGGGCGCGAACGGGAGCCGGAGGCGGGTGTAGGGGCCCTTGAAGATGCCGTCGGTCTCGTGGTGGAGAAAGTCAGTGAGCGCGACCTGGGCCGGCTGATCGGCGAGCGCGAACGTGGTCGTGAGGTAGTCGACCAGGGCTCGTTGCAGGTCCTGGGCCTGCAGGCTCGGCAACAACGCGCTCATGTGTCGTTACCCTACTGAGCCGTGTCACTCAGACTGCAGAAGCTCAACAGGCTGGCCGGTCACAGCTGCAATGGCCAGAAAGTCGCGGTCCTCGGTGAGCACGGTGAGCCGCTGGAGCTCCGCGGTTGCAGCAATGAGCAAGTCCACGGCACCCGCTGATCGGTGCTGACCCCTTTCGGTGAGCGACTGTTGCACTTCTTGGGCGCGGTCCCACGCGTGGTCAGGCATGGGCACCCAGGAGAACACCTTCCGCAGGAGTTTCTGGTTTTCCAATCGGTCGGCGAGTGATCGGGCCGAAAACAGAAACTCCAATTCGACGATCGGGCATGTGCAGATCACGCCCGCTGTCAGCTGATCTTTCCAGCGTTCGCGGTGGGGCCTCGACAAGAGGCGGAACAGTCCGGACGTGTCGACGAGGTATCGACCGAGCTTCATCGACGGTACGCGGCCTTGTTGCCGATGAACTCGTCGAAGTCGCCGCGATCTGCCATAGCTCCAAGCTCTTCGAGGGCACGCAGGCGTTCCAAGCGCTGGCCTACTTCTCGAAGAGCCGCGTTGACGGTGTCCTTCTTGGTCTTGGTTCCCAGCACTTCTGCCGCGAGCGCAAGAGCCTCGTCGTCGATTTCAATAGGTGTCTTCGTGGCCATCGGATCTCCTAGATGCCCAGCAGAGGTGTGCAAGATATCTCCTTCAAGGATAGGTGTGGCTTGGGTGGTGAATCAAGCCGATGGGCTTGACTTGCTTGGGCCTCCTGGAGCATCAGGCGGGGGTGCGTACAGGATCACGGTTACGGTGTCGGTCACGGGCGCTAAAACCCATTCGATAAGGGGTCGGACATCGTCCCAATCCAGTCCACCAAGGCCGCAGCCGAGCGGCGGTATGGCGATCGAACGAATGTCGAGTTGGCGGATGACTCGGACGAGGTCTTCGAGGCCGGCCTCGATGTCGCTCAGGACGGAGGGGTCCCTCCAATGGCGCTTGGTTGGGAAGTTCACGATGAATCGTGGCCCGAACGCTACACGCGTCTCCCACACGTGCATGCGCCCAGGCGCCACTGCGGCGCAACTGCATGCGGTCTTGTACGCCTGGAACATCTCGGGCCACGCCTTCTTGAACTGCAGGGCGAGTCCTTTGCCCATGACGCCGTGAGTGTTGACGGTGTTCACGAGGGCATCGACGTCCTCGGAGAGAAGATCCCCGGTGCCGGCCTGAATCGGTGTGTTCATGGCCTCAGAAGTATCAGCAGCCTCTGACTAGTCTGGCTCGCGTTTCCGACCATCTGGCCATCAGACCGTCCCTCGGTTCTGCGGCTGGCAGACAACACGTGCCAGGCGTCGCCTACGTGGGCGGGCTTGAGGGCGTTGAGGTTGACCCCGTTGGGTGGACATCCTGACCGGCCAGGTGAGCCTGGCAGGAGAGGATGCCCTTATGGGTGCCAAGAGGAAGAGGTACACCCCGGCGTACCGTCGTGACGCTGCTCATCTGGTGATCGATACCGGGCGCACGATCGTGGAGGTCGCTCGCGAGATCGGTGTCGGCGAGGCGCTGCTGGGTCGGTGGGTCGCGGCCGAGCGGGCCCGGATGGTCGATCGGCCAGGTGCGCTGGACCTGGACGAGCGGGCCGAGCTGGAGCGGTTGCGGGCCGAGAACGCCCAGCTGCGGATGGACCGGGAGTTCCTGAAAAAAGCCGCGGCCTTCTTCGTGACGGAGAACGCGTCGAACAACCAGAGCGGGCGTTCGAGCTGATCCACGCGGAGAAGGCCAACCATGAGATCGTGCGGATGTGTGAGCTGCTCGAGGTGTCCCGGTCGGGGTACTACAAGTGGGTCGACCGTCAGGTTGCCGGTCCCTCGGCCCGGGCGCGTCGCCGGGAGCACCTGCTGGTCAAGATCCGGCAGTTCCACGCCGACTCCGAGGGCGTGAACGGTGCCCCGCGGATCACCGCTGACCTGCGGGAGGACGGCGAGGTCGTCTCGAAGAAGACGGTCGCTAAGCTCATGCGGCAGGACGAGATCCGCGGCATCAGTCCGCGGCCGTGGCGGCCGATCACGACGTTGCCGGACCAGGTGCCCCACACCATCCCCGACCTCGTGGGGCGGCGGTTCGACCGCGGCGCGCTCAACGTGGTGTGGACGAGCGACATCACCTACCTGGCCATCGGGCAGGGCTGGCTCTACCTGTGCGCCGTCCGCGACGGGCACTCGCGCCGGGTCATCGGCTACGCCTTCTCCGACAGCCTTCACACCGACGTCGTGGAGACCGCGCTGCGCCGATCGGTCACCTTCCGCGACGCCGACACCAGCGGCGTCATCTTCCACGCGGACAGGGGCTGTCAGTACACCTCCACCCAGCTCGCCGACGCGGCCGAGGAGCTGGGCGTGCTGCTTTCGGTCGGGCGCACCGACGTGTGCTGGGACAACGCCCAGATCGAGAGCTTCTGGTCGACCCTGAAGACCGAGTTCTACGACCGGCACGCCTTCGCCACCCGGGCCGAGGCGGTCCACGCCGTCAGCTCTTGGATCGAGAACGTCTACAACCGCCGCCGGCGCCACAGCGCCCTCGGCCAGATCCCTCCGGTAACGTTCGAGCACCGGACCATCTCCGCGGCCTCAGAAGCCGCTTAACCGATGTCCACCAGACGGGGTCAACCCCATGCGCAGAGAATCGTGTGTCGCCTAGGCATGGGCTTAGATGGCGCATTTTAGGTGACAGGGCCAACGTGTGCGGTCAGGTTTCCTGGCTGCCGATGGATTGTCACCTAGCAGGGACTTAGGGCCCTGCTAGAGGCGGGTACTGGTTGGCCACTTGATCATCTGGATCTTTCCGATGCCTGAAAACGTCGTGGGCGCGGCGCATGTCGGCTTCGCGGTCATACGCGGTGAAGGGAAGGGCGTACTCGTAGATGTTGCCGACTGCGTTGGTATGGGTGCGGTCCTCGGTGGTAGCTGCGTCGCCCTTCTTGCGCCAAGCTTGCAGGACCGGGGTGGGGACTATGCGGCCGTTGGTGTCGTAGATGTACTTGTCCTTGTCGTAGCCGCGGAGGACGGCGAACTGGGTGCGGTACACCGTGCAGAGCTCGTCCGCCGTGACCCCCAGCATCAGCGCGACAAGTGCATCGATCTCGACTTGGGCTTGGCGGCGGTCGATGTCCCGGCGCAGTGGCGTCGCAGGTGTCCACTCAGGTCCCACATCGCCGAGGTCGATGGTGGTGTGGTCGAGGGCCCAGGAGTCGTTGAGATATTCCGGCACCCAGCATTCGCGCCAGAGGTCGGCGTAGGCATCGGTAAGGCAGTTCAGTCGCAGGGCACGCAGAATGACCTTGGGAACTAACGGATGGTCGACGTTGAGTGCGGGCAGGCGTCCGAAGACCCCTGCGTGGATGCCGCTCTTGGGCGCTGCGCGGACCATGAAGTCGCTGAGCAGCGAGGACGCGGAGCCCTGGATGAGTGCTAGCTCCTTCAGCGATTGACTACCTCCAACACAGAACACGCCGTTGGGGTGTGCGGCGCCTGGAGGGATGATCGCAGGGATGAGTGTTCGCTCTCCGGTGTTGGCTGCCATCGCGCGCCAAGCAACGCGGTAGTGGTTGCGGGCGGGGGTGCCGTCCCAGTGGGTGTAGGCGGCATCGTAGGTGGATCGGTCGCCGGCGGGCTTGTACGCGGTGACTGGGATGGCATCAGGGGCGAGCGTTTCCAGATCGACGTCTGACCAGTCCAGATTGTGTTTCATTGTCCGATTAGGGACCTTGTAGGCGGGGTTGTTCACGAAGAGGTGTGGACCCTGCAGGATGACATTATGCCAAGTCTCTGGAGCGCCCCAGCGCTGTTCGAAGCGGCCCTTCTTCCGGTCGATTGACTCATCCCAGCCGCGTGAGAAGTGGAGGTTCAGGCTGCCTAGTCGTAGGGCGCTCGCGAGCTTGGCCAAGACCTTGAGGACGGCGGCGTTGACTGTGTAGAGCATGCGGCTTCGGATGGGAACGACTTCTGGGTCTTCAAGTACATCCCTCCATAGCGTCAGGACATCGTTTGTGACGCTTACCACGCGTTCGCGGTGGGGACGTTGATCCCAGTGGCCATCCTCGTCTTTGAATCCTGGAGAAGGGCCGTCTCCTGAGTGCCGCATCGATCGATCGATCGTCTCTGGGTGGTAGAGGGCCGACGCGTTGACAAAGCAAACTCCGGCGTAAGGCTTCCCGTAGATATGGACGCCATAGCTAACGAGGTGATGTATCTCAAAGAGCTGCAGTTCATTGACGAACTGCCAGTGGCGTCGCAGTCGCGAGTAGGTGGCCTCGCGCACTAGCCCGGCCTTCTCGTCAGTGAAATGGGTTTCAGGATGGATCAATCCAGTCGTGCCAGTTTTCGCTGCATTCATCCATGCGCGCGCCATGAAGCACCGGTACGTGTCCGGCTGAAGACCAGCCAATACGGGGAAGACGATCGGACTTCCCAACACGGTTGCTGTTGATGCCTGTTCGATCGATCCTTCGACCACGAGAGGCGCCGCCTTTGGGTGGAGCAACGTTTGTTGCCTCCTCGCAGCGCGCTGGGATTCGCTAGGCCTGTGCGTCAGCATCCACCACGGGTCGGTTTCGGCGAGCAATGCGTCGACGTCGCCGCGGGGGCGTACCCAGGGCGGATTCCCAACCTGGAGGTCAAAGCCACCGCGACCGAAGACGGTCGCGAAGTCCAACTCCCAGTGGAAGAAGCCCTGACGGGCGGCGACCTGGCGTACCGTCGCGAGCCAGGGGTGCGCGGACTCGACGTCCGAGACTTTCTTGGCTCCAGCGAAAGCGAGGTCCAGTTCCTCCGCCTCGCCGAGGGCGTCCCAGCCGTCCGGGAGCAACTGGTCCTGACTGGTTTTGGTCCTGCGGGGCACGCCGAGGATGCCCTCCAGGGCGTCGAGCCACTGGTCGAGGGTGGGTGGGGGTACTTGGTCGGATGCCTCCACGCTGATTGGCCAGAACCACAGGGCGCACCAGGCGTCCATGACCAGGCGAAGACGGCGGGACGCGCCATTGGGATCAGCCAGCGAGGCTTCGATCTGCTCGCGGCTCACTCCCGATCGCGGTTCCGGCTCAACAGCCATTCCCCAGATCGGGATGTCCCGACGGGCTTCTGCTTCGGCGATGGTGAGGCGCTTCCAGGCGTACTCCCACAGGCGCTCGACCCGCTCGCTCAACGCGACCAGCCGATCGACCTGCTGGCGGTTGGGCTTGCGCCTCATGGTGTTGCGCCAGGCGCGGACGATCGCGGTGGATTCGGGGGCGAGCTCCTTGGCCTCCTTGGCCTGGGCGGTCGAGCCCCAGCCGTCGGCGGGGACGAGGAAGTGGTGGATCCGGCCGGTCACCCCGGAGACGGATCCGCCGGTCTCGGTGGCGGCGACGAGTTCGGTGAGGGGTACGTCGGTCGGGGGCGTCGTCAGCCACGACTTGTCGTTGAGCTGGGCGCGCGAATAGACAGCGTGCCGCGCCCCGATCAGCGAGTTGCCGCGGCGCAGGCGCATGCCGAACCACGGCGCCTGCAGGCCCTTCGCCATCGTGTCCAGCCACAGCGAAATCTCCGCCAGCTCGACCGCCGTCGCGTTGAGGTCCACGCCATAGACCTGATGCAGCGCGATCGACGCCTTGATCCGCTGCAGCTCCTGCGGCCGGTCCTCCGGATCGACCTTGACGCCCAACTCTTCCTCGCGGCGGCGAAGGTATTGGTCGGCGAGCTGGCGTACGGCCTCGATCGCGAACGCGCCCGACCCGAGCGCCGGCTCGCAGACGGAGAGCTGCAGGATGTCGGCGGCAGACGTGCGCTTCCCGTCCTGGTCGAGCAGTTCCTCCAGCGCCTGGCCGACGGTGAAGCGGGTGAGGACTTCGGGGGTGTAGTACGACGCCGACTGCTGCCGCTCCCGACCGGACAGCCGGAAGACGAACGTGCCCTTGCGGTGGATGACGGGCGTACGCTCGCCCGTCGTTTCGTCCTCGGTCATGACGAAGTGCTCGGCACCAATGTCGTCGGCCCGGTCGATCGGCACAACCCACGAGCCCTTATCCGGGTCGCCGTTCTTGGCAACCTCATAGAGATCCTCGGTCGCGAACGAACCCGTATAGGACATCAGCCCCTCATAGACCGCGCCCAACTGGTTGATGCCGAGCTCGACATAGGAGATGAAGCCGCGCTCCTGCTTCTTCGATTCCTTGCTGAGCAGGAGCTTCTTGAGGACCTGCTGCAGCGCCTCGTTGGACAGGCCGACCTCGTCGATGCGCCGGGTGGCCTTGGGGAGAAAGAGGTCCGCGCGGAGCGAGTTGAACGTCAGCTCGTCATCGGACTCGTGGCCGCGATCCACGAGCCGGAAGAGCGTGGCCAGGGATTCGTAGAAATGTCGGCCCTGCTTGGCCTGCGGGGAGGTGAGCTCGACGAGGACGAGCTCGCGCAGCCGATCGAGTGAATAGCCCTGGTCATATTCGGGCGCTCCGGTAGGGAGCACCTCCAACTCCGGCGACGCTTCGGCGAACAGGAGGAACAGAATGCGATAGAGGAACCGCAGGGCTTCCTTGGCCAGATCGTTGGCCTCGTTGGCGGGGAGGGGATCGAGGCCCTGGGACTGGCGGCGGCGTACGACATCGTTGGCGATGATCTCGATGGAGAGGCGTACGCCTTCGCGCAGGTCCTTGCTCACGCCGACCGTGTGCTTGACCGAATCTTCGAGCGTGGACGTCCACCAGATCGAGCCATCGGGATCGGGCGCGAGCGAGGCGGCCTCAACGCAGGTGAGGGCAGTGTCGATCTCGCCGCCCTTCTTGGTGTCGTTGCGGTCGGCGACGGTTTGGATGTCGATGGCGAGGCAGCGCGCCTCGGCCCAGCGGCCCTGTTCCGCGACGATCAGCCAGCGGCCGGCGAGTACGAGCGCGAACTCCGGGGCATCGTCGGCGACAAAGAGCGCGGAGAGGAACCGGGCGGTCGAGGTGTAGTCGGTTTCGCCGATCGGGATGGGGATCGCGAGCGTCGGCTCGTTCTTGGCGAAGATGTCCGTCGCGGTTTCGATCGGCTTCGCGCGGACAATCACGAACGGGGCGGCGGCGTCGATGCCGGGGGTGGCGTACCGGATCAGGGGGCCGTCGTGGGTGATCGTCAGCGGCGCGGAGGTGAAGCCAAGGATCGTGAGGAGGCGATCCTGAAGGTCGTGGTTGAGCGTGGCATCGAACTCGTCGTGCAGCGTCGCGAGGTCGGAGCTGAGCTTGGCGCGCTCGGCGGTGAACCGGGCGAGTGGGGAGCGGTCCTTGTCCGCGTCCCAGGTCTTGCGGCGATCCAGCACGTGCTTGCGGAACGTCTGCTTTGTCGCTTCGGATGTGAAGTAGTGCTCCGAGATCCAGTCCTCGACCACGACCAGGGCATCAGACGCGGCCATGTGTTCCTCCTTGCAGGCAGTGGCCCGATCCTTGCAGATGCGATCTCACGCGACGGAGCTCCCCAGCGTGGCGCAGTGGTGTGCTATCGCAGAATCGAATCGCTCCGCCAGTTCGTCAGCAGCCGGTGTCCCGACTTCGGCGAGGGCGGCGGAAACTGCAGCCGGCAAGGAATCGGCGATCTCGAGGATCCGGGACAGTCCCCAGGCAGAGTCGACGGCGCAGACGTCGAAGAGCTTGAGCCAGTGCCTCTTCTGCACGTGGCCGAACCGTCGCTCGCCGCCGACGTTCATTGCGACTTCGCGCATGACCAGTCTTTCGCCCCGCCCGTCTGCGACCCGATAGGGCAGCGCGCTGGCGATGTCATAGAGGGGCGCAAGCACGGTTTGCCCACGGGGCAGGAGCAGGATCGAATAGTTGCGTGCGTGCCCGTCGGGTGCACCAAGCGCATAGTTCGCGATCAGTGCCTCGACGAATCGGTGGTTGCTTTCTTCGCCCACGTGGCTGCGCAGCAACTGTGAGATCGCCCGCACGGTCGGGCCGCCGCGCCGTTCATAGGCACTGACCTGAGCCAGGGCCTGACAGAGATCCTCCTGGTGAATTCGGTGGATCGCCCCGGCAGCTCCGCGCGACCGATCGAACCGCTCCACGAGGATGGCTGGTCGACCGCCGAACTCGCGGTAGTCACTTCGAACTGCCTCGATCCCGATCCGCTGGAGGGCGGTGAGGCAGACGTGCTCATTGAGAGCCTGGAGGCGTACGCCCGGGGCGCCTTCCTTGACCACATGGGTCGAGGCGGCGCCACCCAGCGGGCGATACCAGGCGTCACCCCGCCGGGTCAGCGTGAACTTGGACTGCGCGCCGCCCAGGCTCCACGACTCGTCGCCGGGAATGATCCATGTGTCTCCGGCTTCCGCCATCACTGCCAACCGGTCGGCGATCGCGTCGTCGCTCATGGGTCGAAGATCGTCGCTCCGCTCGACCAAGGCCGACTCATCCTCGGGTCGGCAGAGGCGTACCGCCCCCGGACAATCCAACCCAACCTCAGCCAGCAGACCCAACAGGTCGGTGGGGCGTGCGCCAGCCCGCCGCGCAATCGTCGCGCGCGCCTGTTCGTTCGCCGGCAGAATCCCCTGCATCCAGGCCTGGGTGACGCGTTGTGACTGCGGTGCCGGGGTGGACCGGAAGGACAGGGAGACGGGAATGAACTTCTCGCTTGCGAGGTATTCCGGGTCGTACCTGAACCGGCTGGGCCCATCCGCCCGTGTCACGTGACCCACCCGCGTGTGGTCCAGGAAGACGCTCAACGTGGACACGCTCATGCCCAGTCCTCGCCAAGGACTTCGGCAAGCGTGGGCTCCTTGATCTGCGGGCGTGGCACGAGGGCGAAGTCCAGACCGAGCGCGCGCAGGACGTCGATCACCTTGCCCACTTCGGCCGTGTCGTGACCCTGCTCGACGCGCACGAGCCAGCGCCGTGACACGAACGCCTTCGCGCACAGTTCGTCCTGGGTCAGGCCGAGCGCCTCTCGGGCGTCTCGGATGGCCCTGCCCAACTCCAATGGTGTGCGTACTCGCTCTTCCATGTCGCCTCGCTCAATGTGCGCGTTCGTTCACATTACGCGATGCGCGCGAACGTGCACAACTGGTTAGTGCGAGGGAATGATCAACAGCAGCGGGCGAACCAGGCGGCGGTCAGGAGCCATGTCGGCGATGAGTTCGGCTTCGTCGCGTACGCCCGATCGGCGGGTCCGGATGGTTTCGCGCTGGGCGAGTTGCGCGGCTGATGACTGCCAATCGGCCGCGCGGTGTTGCCAGCGATCGACGCGCTCCCTGGCTGCGCGCTCGGCGGCATCGAAGGTCAGCCCCAGATCCCGTTCGGCAGCGCTCACGGCCAATGGCACGAGAGCCTGATAGTTCTCCAGATCCTGGATCGCGCCCGGGTTGTGCTGGTCGATCGGATGCTGTTCGAGAAGGTCGGCGGGGGAGGCGTACGTTGTCGGATAGGCGTTCGAGCCCGTGCATTCGACCGCGATCCAGCTAGCGGCGACGACCTGGCCGCGGAGGTTGGTGAGCGTACCCAGCACGACGAAGGTCGGATAGTCGACCTCGCCGCGTACGGCAAAAATCTCGTTGCGCCCCAGCGACGCGAGGCTCCGGTCGGCGGCCCATTCGAGGACCGGATGCAGCGGTGACAGATAGTGCGCCTCCGGCCACGACGAATCGGACTCATCGGTGAGTGCCGACGCGAGCAGGTCCTTGCCGCGCTGCAACGTGGTCGCGAGTTTCAGAGTCTCTGTCACCTTGCGATCGCGCAGATAGCTCTGCGGCAGGACCTCAAGGCGTTGGCGCAGGTCTGCCGGGGGAACGAACTCGACCGTGCCATGGTGTGCATCCTCCCGCCACTGGACGCCGTTGGCCGCGACCGGCGCCTCGGGCGTACCGAACACCTCATAGAGCGCATCCCGCAGGAAGTCGAGATCCGGATAGGTGGGCTTGGCCGGCGCGGTGGGAGCAGCAACGGGCTGCGCCTGGGCCTTGGCCAGCGCGGCAAAGAAACCGCCGATGATGTCGGTCTCAGCCACCTGCTCAGGAGTGCGTACGACCTCGTCGAGATCCCGCTGGCCCGCCAGCACGTTGCGGATCGCGTCCTCCTCGGCCTTCACGGAGTACGCCCCCATGAGCGACGCCGCATCGCCGAGGGCCTTGTGGGCTTCGGCCTCCTTTTCCATGAGGCGGGTGAGTACGCGCAGGTCGCCGGAGAACCGCTCGGAAGTGGGGTTGAGCAGGAGCGTGGTGATGCGTGGGGAGTGGGTCTGGCCATAACGATCGATGCGGCCGTTGCGCTGCTCGATGCGGATCAGCGACCACGGGATATCGAAGTGGATCAGCTCGTGACACTGCCGATGGAGGTTGACGCCCTCCGAGGCCACATCGCCGGTGACGAGCACGCGGATCGGTGAGGTGGACTGCTTGAACGACTCGACGATGGCCTGCTGCACGTCATCGGAGAGCCCGCCGTGCAGGATCTCGACGTTCTCCGGCTTGAGCTTGAGGTCCTTGCACAGCTTGTCCTGCAGCCAGTGCAGCGTTGCCACGCGCTCGGCAAACACGACCGCACGGTTTGACTTCTTCACATCGATGTCGTTGAGAAGGTCGAGAAGGCGGGCGTACTTGGCCGATGAATTGAACGACTTGTCGTTGAGCTCGTCGAGGCGGGTGAGCGCCTCGATCTCGCGCTCGTCCGTGGTTTGCTTGAGCCGGTTCGCGATGGTGTCGCGGAGGGCGGCGGGGGAGGAGAGGTACGCCTTCGCGAGGGTCCAGGGGAAGAGCCGGACCGATGTGGGCGCCGAGCCCTTCGGATAGAGCCAGGTCTCATCCAGCTCGGTGGCGACGGCATCCTCGGCCGGGGAGGCATCGATGAGGACGTTGTTGGGCTCCGCGCGCTCGGCCCACTGGGCGCCGACGATGCGCGCGACCTCATCGGAGTGCCGGTGGCGCCGGATGACGAGGTGCTTGACCTGGTCCTCGATCAGCTCGCCGGACGGGGTGACCGCAGTGGGCTCGAGCAGGCGTACCAACTCGGCGAACGATTCCGGTTTCCCGTTGTGCGGCGTCGCCGACGCGAGGATGAGCGCATCGGTGTTGGGCGAGAGGTTGCGGGCGAGCGCATTGTTCTGGGTCTCGGCGTTGGTGACGTTGTGGGACTCGTCGATGACGACGGCATCCCAGCGGTGGTGGCGCAGGTCGCGGACGAACCGGTCCTGTTTGAGCGTGTCCATCGAGATGATGACCCGCTTGAAATAGGTGAACGGGTTGCGAGTGGCGGGGAGGAGCTGTTTCACGCGTTGTACGCCGACCGAGTCGAGCCGGACGAACGGGAGGGCGAACCTGGTCCACATCTCGTGCTGCATCTGCTCCAGCACATGCCGCGGGCACACGATGAGGATCCGCTCGCCGCGGCCTCGGCGTACGAGCTCCGACAGGATCATCCCGATCTCCAGCGTCTTGCCCAGACCGACGGCATCAGCGAGCAGGATGCGTGGGCGCAGCAGATCGGGGTTGAGGGCCTTCTCCACAGCGGACCGCTGGTAGGGCAGCTGATCCGCGAGCGCCTGGGTCGATACCGACAGGGTCTGGTCGGCGACCGGGAGGGGAGTCTTGCGAACCGTCGCCTCGAGCCACAGCTTGGCGCGGCGATAACCGGGAGAATCATCGGCGCGCAGCTTGGCGTCCGTCGGGTTGAGTGCCTTGATCGTGTCGAGCGACTCATAGAACGTGGCGCTCGTGCCGCGGACCAGCTCCGAGAGGCCCTGCACATGAAGAAGCTGCTGGCCGTTCGAGCTCGACGCGACCGAGGTCACCAGCCATTCCTCGTCGCGGACCTCTACGACCGAACCTGGTGCGACGGTCAGGGTCATGTGGGCTCCTTGTGCAGCGGTCCGATCGCTCCTGACCATAGTGGCGACCGCTGCCCCGCGGTGACCCGCCAGCGCCTGTCACCGCCAATGGGTCCGAAGTTTGTAGCTATAGGTGCAATGTTCGGACCCAGTGTTGCGCCGGTGGGTCTCTCCCCTTTGGCGATAAGGACACAGTGCTCACCATGATCGTCCGTGCGCCTCATCGATCGCGGCTCGGACAGGCCGACCCCGGCGAAAGTCACTGCCGACGCGGGTCGCGGCTGTCCTCGGGGACCGGACGCTCCTCGGCCGGGTGGCCGGGTGAGAGATCTTCGAGGTCGCTCAACCTCATCGGCTGGAAACCCCCGGCACAGCTCGCGTCGTCAGCGCTCACCACAACGCACACGTGATCGTGGTCCACGTCAAGCAGCGCCACTTTGCGCCCCACGAACCGATTCGGCAGGGCCGCGAGCAACGGCGTACCCTCCGGCCCCGGCGACCACTCCACCTGACCGAACTTGTCCACGTCATCCCCGGTCAACTCGCCGAAGACCCTGGCCACGGCCTCATCATCCACAGTCAGGAAGTGCACTGCGAGATGGCTGGAGTGGAGCGCGACGCGATAGGTGTGATTGGCCTTGGACAACCACACCGCATGCCGGGGCGGCTCAATGCCGCACTGGCTGTGGAAGTACGCCCGGCCGCGACCCGGACAGCCTGTCGCTCCTCGGGCAGTCGGACCGGGCCATAGCCCTCCCGGCGCACGGTCTCCGCGCCCACCACGACGACATCGGCCAGCGTCCTCATCAGCCGGAACAACTCGACATCCGGCCCCTCCGACAGAGCTCCGACCCGGCCGCCCACGGCGGCGGTCCCGTCCAGCCCGGCCACCATGTTCGCCATCGTCCACGCGCGATCCTCGGGGTGGGGCCGGGGCACGTCATAGGGCGCCAGCAGGTCCGCAATGGAGGGGCCTTGGTTCAGTTCGTGCATCGTCTGCCTCCGGACTCGGGTGTTGCACGGGTTAGCCTCGGACCATGAGTTTCCATGTCTATCTGTCCGGTGAGATCCACAGCAACTGGCGCGAGGAGATCCAGCGCGGGGCGGAGGCGGCGGGGCTGGACGTGGTGTTCAGCGCGCCGGTGACCGACCACGAAGCGAGCGACGCGGCCGGCGATCACCTGGGCGAGACCCCGAGCGATTTCTGGCGTGATCACCAGTCGTCCAAGGTCAATGCCATCCGTACGCGCACGCTGATCGAGCAGGCCGACCTGGTGGTCGTGCGCTTCGGTGACAAATTCAAGCAATGGAACGCCGCCTTCGACGCCGGCTATTGCGCGGCCCTGGGCAAGCCCTATGTCACCCTGCACGCCCCCGACATCGTCCACGCTCTCAAGGAAGTCGACGCCGAGGCCCAGGCCTGGTGCACGACCACGGACCAAGTGGTGGAGACCTTGCGGTACGTGCTCCAGAAGTGAGCACGGGGCGAACCTCGGGCACGGTGCGGCCGCTTGGTCAGATGGCCAGAATCGCCCCTGTGACAGGGATTCAGGGCGTTGTGGCAGGATCGGAGCCGCACCGCGACGACGGTCGTCGCGGGCGCTGCGGGGGTGCACTGCGGGGTGGGCGTCACAGGGAGCAACGATTCTCCGGCCGACCGGTGGGATGCCGGGGCCATGGGGTGCGGGGAACTGGTGATCAAGCTCCGGTTCCGGATGCGTGCCCTTGAGCCCGGCCAGTTGTTCGAACTCATTGCCGAAGACCCCGGTGCCATCGAGGACATCCCGGCGTGGTGCCGGATGACGGGTCACCCGCTCGTCGACGCCGACCATCCCCGCTATCTGCTCCGCCGAAAGGAATCCTGATCGACTATGGGCCAGTTCGCCGTCTCCATCTCCCACGCCAAGGACAACACCGACAAGGCCACCGTGGCCTTTGTCATCGCAAATGCTGCTGCCGGCTCGGATCAGGACACCACCGTGTTCCTGTCCTCGGAGGGGATTCATCTGGCGACCAAGGGCTACGCCGATGACATGCACGAGGAGGGCTTCGCCCCACTCAAGGAGCTCATCGACTCGTTCGTGGAAGCGGGCGGGCAGATCTGGGTCTGTTCTCCCTGCTTCAAGAAGCGTGGCTATGACGAGTCGAACCTCATCGACGGCACCACCATCGTCGGCGGGGCCAAGCTGGTGGAACTGCTGTCGACCGGCGCGCCGCACGTTTCCTACTGAGCCCGATGTCCTCCCCGAATCAGGCCCCGCACCCCTTCCCGCCCGATGTCAGTTTCGACGGCGGCGATCTGGACTGTGGCAACGGCCTGTTATTGCTCATCCGCAAACACATCGACCCGCTCGAACAGGGCGGGTTGCTGGAGATCCTGTCGGTGGATTCGACTGTCGAGGTGGACCTGCCCGCTTGGTGCCGACTCACCAAGAACGAGTTGGTGAGCGTGCACCAGGGATCGACCGAGGTCGATGGATCGGAGCGTCGTCAGTGGAGCTTCCTGGTCAGCAAGGGGCCGTTCGCGCGAGCGGCTACGGCCAAGGGCTCGGGATCGCTCATCGAGTCGACCGCTTCCCTCGAACCCGCGCCGACGGGGAAGCGGGGCAAGAAGAGCCGCAAGAAGCCCCAGATGGCCATCACCCAGGAGGTCGTGCAGCCGACCATCCCGACCGAGCTGCCCGAGCCCACACCGGCACCGCCGATCGAACCGCTGGCGGTGGTCAACATGGGCAGTTGGCCGCGCCCGTCGTGGCTGTTGCGGGCGTTGCACGAGCACTTGGAAGGCCGCCTTCCGGACGCGGAGTTCCAGGCGGCGGCCGATGATGCCGTACGCCTCGTCGTGGCTGCCCAGGAGCGGGCCGGTGCCGACGTGGTGTCCGATGGGGAGATGCGTCGGGACAACTATTCGAGTTTCGTGGGCGGGCTGCTCGACAACTGCCAGCTGATCCCGATCACCGACCTCCTGCCCTATGTCGATGATCCCCAGGAGTTCGAGCGCGAACTGCGGGCCCTCGACGTGCCTGCCGGAGAGGTACGCCACCCCGCCGTCTTCGGACCGCTCGGGCGTTCCCGCCCCCTGGCCGTGCACGAGGCGGAGTTCGTGCGCTCGATCACCGATCGTCCGATCAAGGTGGACTTGCCGGGTCCCTATCTGTTGACCAGGACGATGTGGATGGAGTGCATCTCCGACCGGGCGTACGACACCCGCGAGGAACTCGCACGCGACGTGGTCCGCGTCCTGCGCGAGGAACTCCATCATCTGCTCGCGGCAGGGGTCGCGCTGATCCAACTCGACGAGCCCGTGCTGACCGAAGTCGTCTATGGCGATGTTGGTGAGGGTGGGCGTACCTTCATGTGCGGTGCCCTCGGCGACCGACTGGGGGTGGACGAGGAGCTTGCCCTCGCCCGGGACCTGCTGCAGGAAGTCACGGCCGGTCTGCCTGCGGAGCGGCTCGCAGTGCACGTCTGTCGAGGCAACTGGACGCCCGATGAGACCAAGGCGCTGGCTGGGGACTATCGACCGCTCACTCCGCTGCTGGCGTCGCTGAACGTGCACACCCTGGTCCTCGAGTTGGGTACACCCAGGGCCGGCGAATTGGATGCGTTGGCCGGCATCCGCGACGACCAGCGTCTCGGTGTGGGGGTGTTCAACCAAAAGCAGCCCGAACAGGAGACGTTCGAGATCGTCCTGGAACGCGCCCGGAGGGCGGTCAACACCTGGGGTCGTGAGCGAGTGCTGCTCAACACCGACTGTGGGTTCGCGACCTTTGCCGACAACCCCATTGTGGCGGCCCAGCAGGCTGAGGCAGCCCTGGGCCTGCTCGGGAGGGTGCGGGACGAGTTGCGGCACTGACCAATGATTGAACTGTCCGGCTCGACGGGTCTTTGCTGCTCATTCAATGAACGCTGGGCTTGTCTGGCGCGGGGTGATTGGGTGGTGTTGCTCGCAGAGCGACAACGGCGATCGGAGAGACCATGCGCATCATCGAGACCAAGGACGCCCCCACCCATACGGGCCCCGTTCCCCAGGCGGTGGAGTCCGGGGGTTGGGTTTTCGTGTCGGCGTTGTTCGGCACAACCCTCGATGAGGGCAAGATCCCCGACACTCCGCGGGCCGAGGCCGAGCAGCTCTTTGCCAACCTCAGAGCAGTCCTCGCAGCAGCCGGCGCAACGCTCGAGAACGTCGTCCAGGTCCGGATCATCATGCGCGCGCTGCAGCAGGACCGGCCGGTGTTCAACGAGGTCTGGCGTGAGCAGTTCGGTGATCATCGTCCGGCGCGGAGCGCTGTCGAATCGTCCGACTTCGGCCGACCGGGCGAGGGCGCACGGTTCATGGTCGAGGCCATCGCCCACCTCCGGTGACAGCCCGATAGGGCGTCGCCGGATCAAGCACCCCGGTCCCCGCGATGCCGCGCACGAATGATCCTGGCCGCAGCGTCAGTTCCCGCCTGTTGGAGGTGCTGTTCGCCTTCGAGCCGAACCGGAACCTGATGTCGCTCTCCGATTTCGTGGCGGCGACCGGAATCCCACGCGCCACCGTGCGTCGATATGCCCTCGAGCTCGTCTCGCAGGTCGGTGGCCGACTGCCCCTGCATTGCTCCGGTGTCGGCAAGATCCTGCTCGCCCACAGTCCGCCGGAGGTGGTGGAGTCGGCGCTGGCCCGCGAGCTGTCGGCGTACACTTCCGCGACGATCACCGACCCCGAGCGACTCCGTCAGGAACTGGCGGCATGCCGGGCCAGTGGCACGGCGGTGGTGCGGGGTGAGCGTACGCCCGATGCCAACTCCTATGCCGCACGGATCGTCGATGGGTCGGGCCGCGTGGCCGCCGCGCTGAGTGTGGTGGTGCGCGCGGGAACGGTCCGGGAACCCGCGGTGCTCCCCGCCGTCCTCACCAGCGGCCTGAACATCTCTCGCCTGCTCGGCTGGCGACCGGGTACGCGGATTCTCCACGCCTGACCCGCGCCGGTTCATTCAATGAACTCATGGCTTATCAGGCTCAGGTCTGATCGCTGACGATTGAGCCACCGACGCGAAAGGACTCAGATGAAAACCTCCAGAACCCGAGTGGGCATCGTGGGCGCAGGGCCGGCCGGACTTCTGTTGTCGCATCTGCTGGCTGCCGGCGGCATCGAGAGCATCGCGATCGACATCCGCAGCCGCGAAGAGATCGAGACCACGCATCGAGCGGGCATCCTGGAGAACGGTGTGGTGCAGACCCTCGTCGAGGCCGGGCTGGATCGGGTGCTCACCGAGGGCATGGAGCACGACGGCATCGACGTCCGGTTCGCCGGCGAGAGCCATCCGATCAATTTCCAGGAACTCGTCAACTCCACCGTCTGGCTCTATCCCCAGACCGACGTTTTCATCGATCTCGCCAATGCCCGGGAACGTGCCGGCGGGGACGTTCGCTATGACGTTTCGGGCACGCGGGTCGAGGGCGTCGGCACGGATTCGCCCGTGATTCACTTCATCGACGCCGACGGGGAGGAATGCGAGATCCATTGCGAGATCGTCGCCGGCACGGATGGCTCACGCTCGATCACGCGCCATCTGATCCCGGCCAGCGAGCGTACGCATCACTTCAAGGAATATCCGTACGCCTGGTTCGGCGTCCTCACCCAGTCGCCATTCAACGCCGAGAACCTGATCTATGCGCACTCCGACCGAGGATTCGCCCTCATTTCGCAG
>CAZEVN010000038.1:0-27781 GCA_964515145.1 uncultured Enemella sp. | reverse complement strand
ACCGGCACCGGTGCCGGTGGCCGCATCCGTCGTGAAGACATTCAGGCGGCCATCGAGAACCGGCCGGCTCGCGGCGCCGCCCCGGCCCCGACCAAGCCGTCCGCCCCTGCAGGTGCCGCAGCTCCGGCTGCCGCCGCCCCCGCCGCAGCCCCCGCTGCCGCCATGGGACCGCAGTCCGGCGTACCGGCCGTCCCGGGTGTCCCGGACGACCGCGACGAGATCAAGCCGCTGTCGAAGATGCGTCTGGCCATCGCGGCCGGCATGGTCCAGTCCCTCCAGATCTCCCCGCAGGTCTGGACCTCGATCGAGGTGGACTACGAAAACGTCGAGATTGCACGACAGAAGCACAAGGACGCCTACAAGAAGGCAACCGGCGCTTCGTTGTCGTACATGACGTTCGTGGCGCGGGCTCTTGGCGAGGCGCTGCTGAAGTATCCGGCCGTGAACTCCAGCATCGACGTGCCCAACAAGACCCAGACGTTCCACCCCTATGTCAACCTTGGCATTGCGGTGGACCTCAACGAGCAGGGTCTGGTCGTCCCGGTGGTCCGCAACGCGGATCAGCTCAACCTCAAGGGCATCGGCATCCAGATCAAGGAGCAGGCCTCCAAGGCCCGCGACGGCAAGCTGGGCATGGACGACTACAAGGGTTCGACCTTCACGATCACCAACGTGGGGCCGTTCCAGAGCTATGCGTCCGCGCCGATCATCAACCAGCCGAACGTCGGCATCCTGTGCACCGATGGCGTGGCCCGCAAGCCCGTCGCCATCGGCAACACGATCGCCATTCACTCAGTCGGCATCATCGGCCTGGTCTATGACCACCGCGCGTTCGACGGGGCAACCGCCTCGAAGTTCCTGCTGGATCTGCGGGACATCCTGCAGAACCGTGACTGGGACGCCGAACTCGGCGGCTGAACGACCAGCTGATCACACGCACGAAGGCCGGTTCCCCATGGGGGAGCCGGCCTTCGGCGTTCCGCCAGGAAGCGTTCCGGAAGGTCCCGGACCACCATCCCGGGTAGTGTCGAGGGGAACGCGATCCGCTTCGGCTTCGTCGGACGGGCAACCGAATGACCGCTCGGCGGGATCGATCGGGCCTGTTGGGCACGGCGGTTTCGTCAGCAACCAGGAAGAGGACACCGATGAGCGGCAACCAGCACCACCCCGACCCTTTCAGCCGGGAAGGTGCCCAGCCCGGGGACGGTCTGGGTGAGCCCAACCGATTCGACACCTGGGCCGATGGCGCCACCCCTGCCGGTCAGAACCTTCCCGGCAGCGCGGCTTCGGGAGCAGAGCCGTCCTATGGTCAGCCCTCTGCTTCTGACCCCTATGGTCAGCCCTCTGCCACTGATCCCTATGGTCAGCCGTCCGCCGGGTCGGTCCAGTCCCAGCCCTCCGCGGCCGACCCGAATGGCGGCTTCCCTGCGTACCCCTATGGGTCCGGTTCCACCGGCGATGGTTATGCGAATCCGACCGCGACCGACAACTATGCGAACCCGCAGGTCGATGAGGCATACGCCGCGTTCCAGGGCTATCAGGCGAGCACCTCGAGCTATCCCGCGCAGCAGGTCACTCCCTATCAGGGCTATCAGGCGGCCTACAACTCACCGCACAGCCCCTATGCGCGCGCCCTGCCCAACTCCGGCTATGCCATCCCGTCGCTGGTGCTGGGCATCGTCTCGTTCGTCTCCTGTGGCATCACGGGACCGCTCGGAGTCGGCTTCGGGATCGCAGCCTTCAAGCAGATCCAGGCAGAACCGAACTCCTATGGAGGCAAGGGCCTGGCCATCGGTGGCATCGTCACCGGCGCTCTGGGCACGCTGTTCCTGCTGATGTGGATCATGGGCGCGCTCATGAACTGAGCGCCCGCCCCATCAGGGGGTCGGCACGATGGCGGCCAGGACGATGATCCCGAGGCCGCACACCACCATGAAGGTGACATCGAAGAGTCGGCTCCTCACATGGAGCAGCCCCGCCGATTGCCTCGACAACACAGCGCGTTCGGCTGCACCCACGAGCAGCCCTCCCCCGACAGTCGCCGTCCCGGCGTGCCAGAAGCCAAGGGCCACCAGCACCAACCCCACGGTCACTATGCCGATCACGACAAGCAGAGGCCACTGGGTCAGGGAGCTGGCGCGGGCCCGGGCCAGAGCCTTGAAGCTGCCGGTGGTTTCCGGCATTCCACTCAGCCCCCCGCGGCGAGGGCTTCGGCGCGCTCGACCACGTTCTCCAACAGCATGGCGCGGGTCATGGGCCCCACCCCACCAGGGTTGGGGGTCACCCACCCGGCGACATCCCAGACCTCCGGCGCAAAGTCACCCACTTGCTTGCCCTCTGCGTTGCGGGTGATGCCGACATCCACGAGCGCCGCTCCGGGCTTGATCATGTCTGCAGTGATCAGCCCCGGGACGCCTGCGGCACCCACGACAATGTCGGCAGCCCGGGTGTGGGCAGCGAGGTCACGCGTGCCGGTGTGACAGAGCGTCACCGTCGCATTCTCGGAGCGTCGGGTCAGCAGCAACCCGAGCGGGCGGCCCACCGTGGTGCCGCGACCGACGACACAGACCTCGGCACCGTTCAGCTCCACTTCGTGCCGACGCAGCAGTTCGACGATGCCGCGCGGTGTGCAGGGCAGGGGGCCGGGTTCGCCGAGGACCAGCTTGCCGAGGCTCATGGGAGCGAGCCCGTCGGCGTCCTTGTCGGGATCGATCAACGCCAACGCCGCGTGCTCGTCGAGGTGTTTGGGCAGGGGCAGCTGGACGATGTAGCCGGTGCAGGCGTCATTGGCGTTGAGCGCATCGATCTCGGCGCGCAACTGCTCCGTGGTTGTCTCGGCCGGCAGGTCGACGCGGATCGAAGCGATGCCGACTTCGTGGCAATCGCGGTGTTTGCCATTGACATAGATCTGGCTGCCCGGATCGTCACCCACCAGAACAGTCCCGAGCCCGGGCACGATGCCGCGTTCGCGAAGCTCAGCCACACGGGTGGCGAGCTCCTGCTTGATCGCGGCCGCCGTGGCCTTTCCGTCCAGCTTCCGGGCTGTCATGGGTTTCCTTTCGACGCACCGTCGGGCGTTGCCCATTCTGCCACCGGCGTACGCCTGCCCCTCGCCGTGGCCGAGAACCCGGGGCACCGCTCGCGGCTCAGCCCATGGACTTCTTTCCGTCGATCGCCTCCCGGAGAATGTCCGCGTGCCCCGCATGCTGGGCGATCTCGGCCAGCATGTGGAGCGCCACCCGGCGCAGCGACCAAGCCGCACCCGGCTCGAACCAGGGCGCTTCGGGAAGCGGATGGGTCGTGTCGAGGTCTGCGGTCCGCAGCAACACTGCGGTCTTCTCCCCCACCTCGATCACGCGCCTGCGGAGTTGGTCCAATGTCAGGTCATCGGGCACGACGAACCTGGTGTCTTCCCACTCGCTGCCCGACCAGTCCCCCTGACTCTCCTCCGCCGCATCGTCCACGGCCGACCAGTCGACTCCGTCATAGACATCGGAGCCTCCGAAGGCCTCCGCACCCCGCACAGCGAACTCCATCCACTGCTCCTCGGTGTCGGCCACATGCTTCAACAGGCCCGCGATGGTGAGTTGGCTCACGGTGCTCGCAGTCCGCGACTGTTCCTCGGTCAGGCCCGCTGCGGGCAGGAGCAGGAACCCCCGGTGCCGGTCCAGGGTCTCGATGAGGGCTTCACGTTCGTTGGTGGTGGACATGGCGTACTCCTCTGTGAGTGAACGTGGGGCCGACACTAAACGGACCGTCCGACATTTCCGGGCGAGCAGCGCAGATCCGAAAGCCCGCGCGCACACCCGGAGGAAAATGTCGGGGCGGAGTGCAAGGGTGGGGGCATGAGCGACCGCTGGAACGACGAACCGCCACCCGATTGGGACGCCCTGCCGCCGGACCCCTGGGACGACGAACCGGAGGACCGGTTCGATGCAGTGGCACCCGCGATGTTGTCGTCTGCGACGCCCGGACCGCGTGCTGTCACGCGCGGGGCGGAGGGTCTGGCGGACGAGGCGCTGGCAATCCTGCGCGACCTCACCGGACGGCCTGATGCGACATTCCACGACGGCCAGTTCGAGGCCATCGAGGCGCTGGTGGCCCACCATCGTCGCGCGCTCGTCGTGCAACGCACCGGCTGGGGCAAGTCGGCGGTCTATTTCATCTCAGCCCTGCTGCAGCGCCGCGCGGGGGCGGGGCCCGCTCTGATCGTCTCCCCCCTGCTGGCTCTCATGCGCGACCAGGTGAGGGCTGCGGAGCGGGCGGGCGTCCGGGCGGCCGCCATCAACTCGGCGAACGTGACCGAGTGGGCCGACATCGAGCGACAACTCGACCAGGACTCTCTCGATGTGCTGTTCGTCTCTCCCGAACGTCTGGTCAACCCGAAATTCCGCGCGGAGCAACTGCCTCGGCTGGTGGCCACCGCCGGTCTGCTGGTGATTGACGAGGCTCACTGCATCAGCGACTGGGGTCACGACTTCCGGCCCGACTATCGGCGGATCCGGTCCCTCATCGCAGACCTGCCGGATGGCGTGCCCATTCTGGCGACGACCGCGACCGCCAACCAGCGAGTGGTCGACGATGTGGCCGAGCAGCTGGGCGCGGGAGGGCACGAGGTCTTCACGCTGCGGGGTTCCCTGGCGCGGGATTCGCTGCGGCTGGGCGTGCTCGACCTGGGTACGCAGTGGCGCCGACTCGCGTGGCTCCGCCAACATCTCCCCAACCTTCCCGGGAGCGGCATCGTCTATTGCCTGACCGTTGCTGCCGCCGAGGACACGGCGGCCATGCTGGCGGCGGCGGGTCACCGGGTTCTTGCCTATACCGGACGAACCGATCCGGCCGATCGTCTCGCGGCCGAGGACGCATTGAAGCGCAACGAGGTCAAGGCGCTGGTGGCGACCTCCGCGCTCGGCATGGGCTTCGACAAGCCCGACCTCGGTTTTGTGGTCCATCTGGGGGCACCGAGTTCACCGGTGGCCTACTACCAGCAGGTCGGCCGGGCGGGCCGGGCGACAGCCAGCGCAGACGTCCTGCTGTTGCCCGGGATCGAGGATCGGGAGATCTGGCATTTCTTCGCCACCAACGCGATGCCGACCCAGGCCAAGGCCGATGCCGTCCTGGGCGCGCTGGCAGCCGAGGGCAAGCCCCTGTCTCTGGCTGCGCTGGAGGCCCGCGTCGACATCAGACGAGGTCAGCTCGAGCTGTTGCTCAAGGTGCTCGCCGTCGAAGGGGCCGTGCAGGCGGTCCAGGGTGGATGGACGGTGACCGGGGCGTCGTGGGTCTATGACGCCGAGCGCTATGACCGGATCGCCGCAGCCCGGGTCGCAGAACAGGATGCGATGGTGGCCTATGAGAACCTGGCCGCCCCCGCGTGCCGCATGGTCTTCCTCACCGGCGAGCTGGACGATCCGGACACCACGCCATGCGGCCGTTGCGATACCTGCACCACGCCCTGGTACGCCACAGAGGTCTCGACCGAGAGTCTCGCGGATGCGCAGGCCTCGCTCGATCGGGTGGGCGTCCCCATCGCGCCCCGGGCCCAGTGGCCGACCGGGCTCGACCGGGTCGGAGTCACCTCCGACGGCAAGCCGGTGCGCGGCAAGATCATCCCCGGTGAACAGGTCGCCGAGGGCCGGGTCATCGCGCGCCTGACCGACCTCGGCCACGGCAATGCCCTGCGGGCCCTGTTCGCCAACGACGAGGCCGGACGCCCAGTCGACGCCGAGGTGCCTGCCGACCTGGCGCACGCCTGCCTGCGTGTCCTGAAGGAATGGGGCTGGACCACCCGGCCGGTGGCCGTCGTCTGGATCCCCAGTCAGGACCGACCCCGACTCGTGGAGTCGCTGGCCACCGGAGTGGCGCAGGCGGGGCGGCTGCGTCTCCTGGGCCCCCTGGAGGTCTCCCCCGGTGCGCCGCCCCCGGCCCAACAGACCAACAGCGTCTATCGGGTCCGCGATCTCTGGCAACGGTTCCGGGTGCCCGACGCCATGGCTGCCGAGATCCGGGCGCTCGCCGGGCCGGTGCTGCTCATCGACGACCTGATCGACTCGCGCTGGACTCTCACGATCGCGGGCCGACTGCTGCGCCGGGCGGGTGCAGGCGAGGTCCTCCCGCTGGCGCTGGCGTCGATCGCCTGAGCCGGCGGGAGGGGCTGCGGATCAGTGGAAGAAGTGGCGCGTACCCGTGAAATAGAGGGCCACGCCGGCCTTGTTGCAGGCGTCGATCGTCTCGGCGTCCCGCACTGAGCCACCGGGCTGGACGATCGCCCGGACCCCCGCGTCGATCAGGATCTGCGGTCCGTCGGAGAACGGGAAGAACGCGTCGGATGCCGCGACAGATCCGGCAGCCCGGTCCCCCGCCCGATCGACCGCGAGACGGCAGGAATCGACCCGGTTGACCTGACCCATGCCGACCCCGACGGAGGCACCGTCGTTGGCGAGCAGGATCGCGTTGGACTTCACTCCGCGCACGGCCTTCCAGGCGAACGCGAGGTCGGCGAGGGTGGCCTCATCGGCAGCGGCACCGGCCGCCAGGATCCAGTTCTCGGGGGCGTCACCGTCTGCGTCGATACGGTCCGGTTCCTGCAGCAGGGCGCCACCCGAGATCGGGCGCAGGTCACGCTGGCGATGCGCATAGGCCGGCGCGGTCAGCAACCGGATGTTCTTCTTGGCTCCCAGGATCTCCAGAGCTCCATCCTCATAGCCGGGAGCCACCAGCACCTCAGTGAAGATGTCCTTGACGGTCTCGGCCATGGCCACGCTGACGGGGCGGTTCGTGGCGATGACACCCCCGAAGGCCGAGAGCGGATCGCAGGCATGGGCGCGGGCGTGGGCCTCGGCGATGTCAGCCCCGATGGCGATGCCGCACGGGTTGGCGTGCTTGATGATCGCGACGCACGGCTCGGTGAAGTCATAGGCCGCGCGATAGGCCGCGTCGCCATCGACATAGTTGTTGAACGACATCTCCTTGCCATGGTGCGGCACGGCCTGGGTGAGGCCTTCGGGGCCGTTCGGATAGGAATAGAGCGCAGCAGACTGGTGGGCGTTCTCGCCATAGCGCAGCGTGCCCTCCTTGTGCCACGCACCACCGATCCAGGCCGGGAAGCCGTCGCCGGCGGAGCTGTCGGTGAGGACCGTCCCCATCCAGGAGGCCACGGCAATGTCGTATTCCGCGGTGTGGATGAAGGCCGCTGCTGCGAGCTGCTGCCGTTCGGCGAGGGTGAACCCACCGTCGGCCAGCGCACGGGTGAGTTCGGCGTACTGCACCGGATTGGTCAGGATCGCCACGCTCGGATGGTTCTTGGCGGCCGCTCGGACCATGGTGGGGCCGCCGATGTCGATCTGTTCGATGCACTCATCGGGCGCTGCGCCCGACGCCACTGTCGCCGTGAACGGATAGAGATTCACGACCACCAGGTCGAAGGGCTGCACGCCCAGCTCGTCGAGCTGAGTGACATGGCTGTCGAGTCGGCGGTCGGCGAGGATGCCCGCATGCACCATCGGGTGCAGTGTCTTCACGCGACCGTCGAGGCACTCGGGGAATCCGGTCACCTGGTCGACTGGCGTGACGGGTACGCCCGCGTGAGCGAGCCGTTTGGCGGTCGAGCCGGTCGAGACGATCTCGACCCCTGCCTCGGCGAGGCTGCGGCCGAGCTGCTCAAGCCCGGTCTTGTCATAGGTGGAGACGAGGGCACGCTTGATGGGCAGGCGGTCGGACATGTGTCCCCTTCAGTTCTGGCCCGGCCGATGGGCCCGGGCGAATTCCGTGACAGTGTCGATCAGCAGTCGCCGCTCGGCGACCTTGATGCGTTCATGGAGGGTGTCGACGGAGTCGTCGTCGAGCACGGGGACAGCTTCCTGGGCGAGGATGCGGCCCGTATCAACTCCGGCATCCACAAGGAAGACCGTGGCACCGGTGACCTTCACACCATAGGCCAGAGCGTCACGCGGGCCATGCATCCCCGGGAATGCCGGCAGCAGCGCCGGATGGGTATTGATCATGCGGCCACCGAACCGGGCCAGGAATTGGTCTCCCACCAGTTTCATGAAACCGGCAGAGACCACCATGTCAGGGCTGTGGGCGTCGACCAACTCGGTGAGCCCGGCGTCCCAGACGGCCCGGTCCGAGCCCTTGGCGTACGCGTGGACGAAAGTGGGGATGCCCGCGCGCTCCGCCCGGGCCAGGCCCTCGATCCCGTCGCGGTCCGCGCCCACGGCCACGACTTCGGCGGGTACGCCACCCGCTCCGATCGCATCCAGGAGCGATTGGAGCAGCGTCCCCGATCCGGACACCAGGACGACCAGCCGAAAAGTCACCCTTGGACTCTATCGCCGACCACGCGGGTCGGCTCGTCGTCCACGGGGTCGCCAGTGGCGCGCCCGTGCTCGGTCTTGGTCCGGATCGTGGCCTCGTCATCCGGATTCGAAGCGGGCTCGTTGTCCCGGAGGGTCGTCTCGACGGTGGCCTCGTCCTCGGCGGCAGCGGCGTTGTCCTCGGCCGCAGCCACCTCGGCGTCAGCGGCGGCGTCCTCCACCTCCGGTGTCGGTCGACGACGTCGCAGCAGGTGCCTGCCGAGACCGGCGAACAGGCCGACCGTCAGCGCCGAGAGCCCGATGAGGGCACCGGACATCATGAGGAGCTCCACCAGCCGCGGGCCGAGCCCCGTCATGCGGGCCGTGCCCAGGTCCCCGCGCGACAGAAAACCGAGCAGCGTGAAGACGAGCGCGGCCAGGACTCCGGCCAGGGCACTGACCAAGGTGGTCTCTTCGATCCCGGCCCGCTTGTTGCCCCGGATGACCAGGACGGCCGCGACCACCCCGGCCGCCACTCCCGTGGCCAGCCAGGCGAGCAGCCACGTGCCGGGACCTTCGGCGGGCAGTGCCCCCAGCACGGGGATGGAGGGCACCAGGCCGAGGTCGGTGCCCGCCGGGGCCACGATCGTGTCCTGCCCGATCCGGAAGCCGGATCCGAGTGTCCAGGACCCGGCCCAGACCAGGATGTTGGGCCAGAAGATGAGTTGGGCCAGCGTCAGGGGCACCAGGAGCAGCCCGCTTGCGCCCAGGCCTTCGGTGATCACGCCGATGTGGGTCCAGTGTTGGACGATGCTCACGGTCAGGGCCGCAGCGCCCCCCAGAAGGACTACGCCGACCGCACCGGCCACTGCCCGCGGCAGGGAGCGAGACCAGGTCGGGAGTCGCGGGAGCAGCCCCAATTCCGGAGCGCGCAGGGCCAGCCATCCGACACCGAGCGCACCCGCGACCAGCGCGCCCAGCCCCGCGTACCCGACCCGCTCGGGTGCCCCCGCGAGCAGGGCCACCATCGACACCACCAGGGCATATCCGAGGATGACCAGCACCATGAGCAGCCAGAGTCGCGCGGTCGACGATTCCTCGTCCTCCAGCGCATGCTCCAGCGTCGCCCGCGCACCCCGCGCGATGGCCACGACGAGAAGCAGGCTGATGCCGAGGGGGACCAGGGTGAGGCGCAGTGCGCCGACCTCGATGGGCACGCCGTGGGAGAGCAACCAGAGGTGTACGGCCCCGGCGACTGCCCCTCCGACTTCGCCCGCGCGTGCGGTCACCCACCCGAGGAGCACGAGAAGGACCGTCAGGACGAGCCCGCCCAGCGCGATCCCGACTCCGGTCAGAGGGGCGCGGAGCCAGCTCGGGAGGCGTCGCGGAACAGGGCCGACGGCGTCATCGGACGGCTCGGAAACCTCGGCCGAGCGGAGCTTCAGACGGAGCCGGCCCCGCGGGGGACGGGTGGAGGAATGTCTCGGCATAGCTGGGCCCATAATCGTTCTTTCCGGCACGAGAAATCGCCGGACACGCGCAGAGAGGGTAAATTCGGCGGCTGAGAGAGTTCTCGGGCATGGCCGAAGCCCAGCGTTTCAGGAGGAGTGAGGTTGACCAACGACGCGCAGGATCGCCACGGACAGGGTGACGACCGCCCCACTCCGGACGCCGGACGCTCCGAATCGAAACCCCCCACCACCCCGGAGCCTTCGCCGAATCCGACTCAGTCCCGACCGGAAAAGTCGGGAACGACCTGGATGTCGATGGACGAGAACGCGACCGACGGTCGTCCCCCGAAAGGTACGCCGACGCCGGGTCAGCAAACCCCCGTGGGAAAGCCCGAAGATACCCCAGCCGTGCAGGCGCGGCGCGTGGGCGGCACTGCTCCGAAGGCCACGAATGACCGCCCGACTGCTCCCGAGGGGTCGGGCAGTGAGCCGACCACGCCCCGTGCGGTCGAGCAGGGCAGGCCAACCTCGTTCACTCCGCCGCCCGGCCGGCCCAACCCGGCCCCGCCGGCCAACAGCAATCCCGAGCCGTCGGCCTCGGAGCGACCGATCAACCCGTTCGAACCCCGCCCTGAAGACCGGAAGAAGTCGAAACGCCCGACGCGGCGCACGAAGCCCGCACCCGAGGTTCCGGCCGGTCGGCGCATCGCCGAACCCGAGCCCGGTCTCGGCGAACGCCTCAAGAAGGTTCGCCAGCCTCTGGGCGGTCGCAACATCACAGCCCTGACCGTCGCCGGCGTGGCCGTCGTGGCGATCATTGCGCTCATCGCCTCGACCGCGTTCTGGTGGTTCAACCGTGACACCGAGGTGGCGAGCGAGCCCGGCACGGAAATGAGCGCCACTCCCGGCCCGGTGCTCGGCGCCGGACAGATGCTCAGCGAAACGATGGCGCTGACGATCGATCCGGCCCGGACCTGGCAGAAGACCCACGACGAGGCCGGGGTCAACGACGCCTCGCCCCAGATCGCGTGTATCGGCCCCCAGGCCAAGGACCAGCTCCTCCCCCAGATCACCCAGCTCCGCGGCCTGTCGGCCAGCGGCGATGACCGGACGGCGGCCCTCCATCGCGCGGACGCCTATGCCACTGCGGAGGATGCCCAGAAGGTCTTCGAGTTTCGAAGCGCAGAACTCGGTGCGTGCACCGACACGCCTCTCTATGTCGAGAAGGGCCTCAACGTGACGGGGCTCGGCGATGAGGCGCTCGGGGTCCGGGTGGTGCTCCAGGACACCAAGTCCGAATATCACTCGGTGGTGTTGGTCCGCACGGGCCGGGTCGTCAACCTCCTCGATGTGGCCCGCGCCGGCACTGCCGTCGACATGACCTCCGAGGCCAAGGCTCTCGGCCAGTCGATCAATCGCCAGTGCGGCCCCGCGCTCGGCCTCTGCATGTCCCCGACGGTCTCCGTGACCGATGGGCTGCCTCCTGCCGGCGGCACCGATCCCGGCTTCCTGACCTCGGGTGATATCCCGCGGATCAGCCCCGGCTCCGGCACGTGGCGCGGCAACCCGCTCGCCGCCAGTGTGAACGTCCAGGACGGTTCCAGCTGCGAGGCGGTCGACTTCGGCTCGATCGGCGGCACGGGCGTGACCCGCCAGATGCGCACCTATCTGCTGCGCAACGACGCGGCCGCTCCCCCGCAGTTCGGCGTGGACCAGGTCATCCTCACCATGGCGTCGGCCCAGGACGCCACTGACCTTGCCGGCCGCATCGGCGGCAACATGTCCAGCTGCGGCACCCGCACGCTGACGTCGCAGGTCCCGAAGACCGGCGCGGTGGAGTCGACGGGTGTGGACGGGGTCGAGATCCGCGGCAACTGGTATGTGGTGACCTCCAAGATCGACCAGGCCCAGTCGCAGCACTACCGCGTCGCGGTGGTCGCAGCCGGCAACCGCCTGATCTATCTCCGGTCCAACCCGACCCAGACCTTCGACTTCACCGATGAGGCTTGGGGCCACGTGGCCACCCGCGCCGGGGAGCGCACGACCCAGATCAAATAGGTCACCACTGCGTCCTCACGCAGAGAGGCCCCCGACGTCCTTGTCGGGGGCCTCTTCTCGTGACAAAGAAAGCGTGCCCTCTATTTTGAGGGCAAATTGAGGGCTGGGGGGGTTCGGACAAGCAACGATCCCGGCACGCCGCTGGGGGCGTACCGGGATCGCTGGGAGGGGCGACACTCAGGCGTTCAGGGACGCCATGATCTCCCGCATGAGCGCAGCGGTCTCGGACGGCGTCTTGCCGACCTTGACGCCAGCCGCCTCGAGGGCCTCCTTCTTGGCGGCCGCAGTGCCGGAGGACCCCGACACGATTGCACCCGCGTGACCCATGGTCTTGCCCTCGGGCGCGGTGAAGCCGGCCACATAGCCGACGACGGGCTTGGTCACGTTCTCCTGGATGTAGGCCGCAGCGCGCTCCTCGGCGTCCCCACCGATCTCACCGATCATGACGATGGCATCGGTGTCGGGATCATCCTGGAAGGCCTGCAGACAGTCGATGTGGGTGGTGCCGATGACCGGGTCCCCACCGATGCCGACGGCCGTGGAGAAACCGTAGTCCCGCAGCTCATACATCATCTGATAGGTCAGGGTGCCTGACTTCGACACGAGCCCGATGCGGCCCGGCTTGGGAGCGATATCGGCCGGGGTGATGCCGGCATTCGACTGCCCGGGCGAGATGATGCCGGGGCAGTTGGGGCCGATGAGCCGGGTCTTGCTGCCCTTGGTCAGGGCATAGAACTCGGAGGTGTCCTTCACCGGCACCCCCTCGGTGATGCAGACGGCCAGCGGCATCTCGGCCTCGATGGCCTCGACGACGGCCGACTTGGTGAACTTGGCCGGCACGAAGATGACCGACACGTTCGCCCCGGTGGCCGCCATCGCCTCGGCAACGGTGCCGAACACGGGCACCTTGACGTCACCGGGAAAGTCGACCTCCTGGCCGGCCTTCTTGGGGTTCACGCCACCGACGATGTTGGTGCCGGACGCGAGCATGCGCGTCGTGTGCTTCATGCCTTCGGAGCCGGTCATGCCCTGGACGATGACCTTGGAATCGGAGTTCAGGAAGATTGCCATTGTTGTTCTTGTCCCCTTCAGGCCTGCGAAGCCAGCTCGGCAACCCGTCGGGCTGCGCCGTCCATGGTGTCGACCCGCTCGAGGCCGGGCAGATTGGCCTCATCCAGGATCTTGCGACCGAGTTCGGCGTTGTTGCCGTCGAGGCGCACGACGAGCGGCTTGGGCTGGATGCCCTGCGACTCAAGGATGGCGTACGCCTGCACGATGCCGTCCGCGACGGCATCGCATGCGGTGATGCCACCGAAGACGTTGACGAGCACGGCCTTGACCTGCTCGTCACCGAGGATGACATCGAGGCCCGCGGCCATGACCTCGGCATTGGCACCACCGCCGATATCGAGGAAGTTGGCGGGACTGGGCTTGCCGGGGAACTCCTCACCAGCGTACGCCACGACGTCGAGCGTCGACATGACCAGGCCGGCACCGTTGCCGATGACGCCGACGTTGCCGTCCAGCTTCACGTAGTTGAGGTTCTTTTCCTTGGCCTTGATCTCGAGCGGGTCGGTCGCATCGATGTCATGGAGGTCGAGGTGGTGCGGCTGGCGGAATTCGGCGTTGCCGTCGAGGGTGACCTTGCCGTCGAGGGCAATGATGCGGCCGTCGCCGGTCTTGATCAGGGGGTTGACCTCCACCAGAGTGGCGTCTTCCTTCGCGTACACCTCGCCCAGCGTGACGAGCACCTCCGCGATCTTCGCGCGGTCCTCCTCACGGAAGTTGGCGGCCGCCACGATCTCGTCGGCCTTGGCGCGGTCGATCCCGACCAAGGGGTCGATCTGGACCTTGGCGAGAGCCTCGGGGCGCTCCTCGGCCAAGGTCTCGATGTCCATGCCGCCCTCAACAGAGCACATCGCGAGATAAGAACGATTGGCGCGATCGAGCAGCAGCGAGAAGTAGTATTCCTCGGCGATGTCGGCGCCCTCGGCGATCATGACCTTGCGGACCGTGTGGCCCTTGATGTCCATGCCGAGGATCTCCCCGGCCTTCTCGGCGGCTTCTTCGGGGCTCTTGGCGATCTTGACGCCGCCGGCCTTGCCACGGCCACCGGTCTTGACCTGGGCCTTGACGACGACAACGGGGGTGCCCAGTTCCTTCGCTGCCGCACCGGCCTCTTCGGCGGTGGTGACAGTGATGCCCCGAAGCACCGGGACGCCATGCGACTCGAAAAGGTCGCGCGCCTGGTATTCGTAGAGATCCACGACGGCTCCATCCTTGATTTGCTGCCCGCCGGTTCCCGACGGTGTCTCCCGCCCGCCTCGCGGACAGGGGTACGCCCGTGGCGCAGGGGCGCGCAGCGCCCACTAGGTGACATTAGTGGACCCTCATTGACCGCAAAGGAGAGCCCCGGAATCCGGGACAAGACGTGTTTAGGATCACACTGTCCGACTGACGCGCGTACGCCTCAGGCGACCGCGCTGCCGGATCGCACGTTGGCGCGCGTCCAGTCGACGATCTCGGCCATCGTTGCTCCCGGGGTGAACACCTGGGCCACACCGAGCTCGGCCAGCGGTCCGCGATCATCCTCGGGGATGATGCCGCCGCCGAAAACGACGATGTCGGCGGCATCGGCCTCTTTGAGCAGCTCGAGCACCCGCGCAAAGAGCGTCATGTGAGCCCCCGAAAGGACCGACATCCCGATCGCGTCGGCATCCTCGGCCAGCGCGGTCTGGACGATCTGCTCCGGGGTCTGGTGCAGCCCGGTATAGATGACCTCCATCCCGGCGTCCCGGAGGGCTCGTGCGACAACCTTGGCGCCACGGTCGTGCCCATCCAGTCCGGGCTTGGCAACGACGACGCGAATCGGAGCAGTTGTATCCACGGCTCATACCATACCCACGGGTTTTCAGGGCTCGCAGAGGAACGTGGCGAAGCGATAGCATTCCGAGTGACGGAACACGTGGGGGAGGTTGCTCACGAAACGTGCGAATCTGAATACACACCCGGCGAAAGCTGAGATTAATTCAGATTCGGGACGGCCTCAGCTTGAGTCAGGGTTATCTATCCGTTATGTTCGGCGCGGTGATCCTCACGGAGAGCCGCCTCGAAAGCACAAGGAGATTCTCAAGTGTCACAGCGCTTGTTCGGAAAGGCCAAGGCCCGTCGGGCCCTGGGCGTCGACAACACAGCCGACGCGCTTGCGGTCAACTCCGAGACGATCGACGACGACCTGACCGTCAAGGGTCTTGTCGCCCACGGTCTGGCAGCACTTGCTATCTCCGCTCTTGGGCTCGCAGTCGCCGGGTCCGTTGCGCTGACAGCCTCCGCGCAGGCGGTCGAGGTCACCCAGACCAGCACCGCTGTGCAGGGCTCCGCCGATCAGTCTCAGGCCGTCCCGGACGAGCAGTCCCAGCGGATCGCCGAGGAGCAGGCTGCTGCCAATGAGCAGCGCAATGCCGAAGAGCAGGCTGCCACCGATGGTCAGCTCGACGCCTTCGGCCGCACCGCCGCCAGCACCAGCCGCAACGCGGTCCGCAACGAAATCGATCGGGCCGTGGCCGACCAGCAGGCGAAGCAGCGTGGCGCCACCCTCACCGAAACCGGCGAGAAGGCCATCGAGACCTCCGGTGCCGCCCTGACCGACGCCCGGTCCACCAATCTTCAGAACACCGCGGCCGCCACCAAGCGTGAGCAGGCCCGCCTGGCCGAGGAGAAGCGCAAGGCCGAGGAGGCCCTGGCCCGTCAGGCCGCCGAGGCCCAGGCCGGCACTCTCGAGGGCCAGGTGCCGGATCCCGCTGCGCAGGCTCCTATTGATGACACCTCCGCCGTCGGCGTATCCGGCAATGCGGCTACCCCGCTGCCGCCGGGTCGCTATCGCGTCGGGGCGCGCTGGGGCGCTGTCGGCTCCTGGTCGCGCTATCACACCGGCCAGGACCTCGGCGCAGCGATCGGCACGCCCGTCCGCGCGGCCGCCGATGGTGTTGTTGTCAGCCCGAATGCGGGCGGTTGGGCCGGCGTCCACGTGATCATCCGTCACGCGAACGGCTACACCCTCTATGCGCACCTGTCGGGGGCGACCGTCCGTCCCGGCCAGACCGTGACCGCGGGCCAGACCGTCGGCGCCGTGGGCATGACCGGCCGCACCTTCGGTCCTCACCTCCATTTTGAGTACTATCCGGTCGGCGCCTCGACGTCGAACCCCTACAGCTCCTCCGATCCCTATCGCTGGTTGCTGTCCATGGGCGTCCGGATGTGATCCGGAACCAGACCTGACAAAGGGCGCTTCCCCTCGGGGAGGCGCCCTTTGGCGTTGCTGCTTCGGAGTCGCGTCCATAGCGGAAGCGCTGGGGCGGTTGGGCACGCTGGCTGTGGGGGACGCACGTTGAGCAGCAGGATTCACTGACATGTCGGCGCTCTACGTTGACGTGTCGGGTGTGCCGGAGCCTTGTGTCTCGGGTGTGCCAGAGCCTTATGTCGGTCTCGTTGGGCATCCGGTCTGCCGACACCCCGAAGCGGGATGGGTGACGTGCCATATGGCAGGAGTTTCAGCGCGGCGCGCGGTGTCGGGTGCGAAGTCGTGCCATTTGGCAGTGCAGTGGCGTACGCCTCAGTCGAGCTTCTCGATCGGCGCGTACTGCACCGCCAGGAGCTTCGCACCCATGGAGCCGAAGTCGACCTCGGCCTTGCTGCCGGAACCGGTGACCTTCTTCACGGTGCCGAGGCCGAAGCTCGAGTGGAGGACCTTGTCACCGACGGCCAGCTCGATCGTCTTCTTGGCCCGTGGCGAATCCACGCGGCTGGCGAACCCCTCGATGCGGTTGCGCTCGCGATAGCGAGCGGTAGCACTGGAGTTCTGCCACGAGGTCACCGCCGAGCCCAGTCGACGCCAATCCATGAGCCGGTCGGGGATCTCCCCCAGGAAACGACTGGGCGGATTGTGCTGAGGAGCTCCCCACGCGGATCGACTCACTGCGCGGCTGAGATAGAGCCTCTCCCGGGCCCGGGTGATGCCGACATAGGTGAGCCTGCGCTCCTCGGCCAGCTCGCCGAGGTCGGTGAGTGTGCGCTGGTGGGGCAGGATGCCGTCCTCACACCCCGTCAGGAACACCGTGTCGAACTCCAGGCCCTTGGCGGTGTGGAGGGTCATCAGGGTCACTACCCCGCCGGATTCGGCATCGGGAATCTGATCGGAATCGGCCACGAGGGCGATGCGTTCGAGGAACGCCGGCAGTGACGGATCGGGCTCGGGCGCCCCGACGAGGCTGGGCTCATCGCCGGGCCCGTCGAGGTCGACCGTCGAGGCCTGGGTCGCGAATTCCTCAGCAACGGCGAGAAACTCGGCCAGGTTCTCCATGCGGGTTTCGTCCTGGGGGTCCTTCGAATCCTGCAATTCGGCGTGATAGCCCGACCGGTCGAGGATCGACGCCAGCACATCGTGTGCAGGCGCTCCGTCGGCGACGAGTTGGCGGTGTTCGTCGATCAGGTCGACGAAGCTTGTGATCTTTTTCACAGACCCCGGGGCCAGGGCTGTCTCAGAAGCGCGACGCAGCGCCTCGGAGAACGGGATGCCGTCCTTCTGGGCGAGGGCGTCGATCGCGCCCTCGGACTTGTCACCGATGCCTCGCTTGGGCACGTTGAGGATGCGGCGCACCGACACGTCGTCCGCAGGGTTGGCAATCGCGCGCAGATAGGCGATCACGTCGCGGATCTCCTTGCGCTCATAGAACCGGACGCCCCCGACCACGCGATAGGGCACGCCGGCGCGGATAAAGACTTCCTCGAAAGCACGGGATTGGGCATTCGTGCGATAGAACACCGCTGTCTCGCCATAGGTGCCCCGGCCCTGTTCCACCAGCTCCCGCACCTCGGACGCGATGAACTGGGCCTCGTCGTGCTCGCTGTCGGCCACATAACCGACGATGCGATCACCGTCGCCGGCTGCCGACCACAGGTTCTTGGCCGGGCGCCCCTCGTTGTGGGAAATGACCGCGTTCGCCGCGGACAGCACCGTCTGGGTCGACCGATAATTCTGCTCCAGCATGATCGTCCGGGCACCCGGGAAGTCCGTGCTGAAATCGAGGATGTTGCGGATCGTCGCGCCCCGGAACGCATAGATCGACTGATCGGAGTCACCCACGACCATGAGCTCGGGCGGCTCGATGGCCACTTCCCCCTGTGGAGCCGCAGGAGCCCCCGGATGTGTTGGGGTCTGGGGCGGAGCCCCAGCTGCGGGGGTGTCCGGGGGCGGAGCCCCCGGATGTCCACAGAGCTCGCGGATCAGCACATATTGGGCGTGGTTGGTGTCCTGATATTCGTCCACCAGCACATGCCGGAACCGTCGCCGATAGTGCTCACGCACCTCGTCGAAGGCCTGGAAAAGGTGGACCGTGAGCATGATCAGGTCATCGAAATCGAGCGCGCTGGCCTGACGCAACCTCCGCTGATATTGGGCGTACGCCTCCGGATAGGACTCCTCGCCGAGCCCGGCCCGCGAACTCGCGGACTCATGGTCGACCAAGTCGTTCTTGCAGTTGGAGACCCAGTTGAGCACCTTGCGGACTGGGTGTCGTTTGGGATCAAGACCGAGGTCGGAGCACACGAGCTGCATGAGTCGCTTGGAATCGGCATCGTCATAGATCGAGAACTCACGCGCGTACCCAAATCGATGGATCTCGGCGCGCAGGATCCGCACGCAGGCGGAGTGGAACGTCGACACCCACATGATGCGCGCCCGATTGCCGATGATGTCGGCCACCCGGTGGCGCATCTCGGCCGCCGCCTTGTTGGTGAACGTGATCGCCAGGATCGACCCCGGATGGGCGTCGCGCTCGGACACGAGATAGGCGATTCTCCGCGTCAGTACGCGAGTCTTTCCGGAACCGGCACCCGCGACGACCAGCAACGGAGAGCCCTCGTGAAGGACCGCCTCACGCTGCGGCTCGTTCAACCCCTCCAGCAACTCCTTGGCACGGCTGCGACGCTTGCGGACCGGTTTTTCGGGCTCGCCGAACAGGGGCTCCATGGCCGGAGCTGCGACAGGGATTTCGACTGGCTGACTCATAGGCCCACAACCCTATGCGCCCGCTCCGACATTGTTCGCACCGTTAGATTGGAGGTCGTGTATTGGCGACAGTTCAAGCGCCTCGTCCGCAGGGTGATCCTGGCGGTCTTCGGGGTCCAGATGGCGACGATCGCCGCGCTCCTGGTCATCGACAGCCGGCGCAAGCGCAATCGCGCTCCCGTGGTGTTTCCCAAGACCGCACCGGTCCCGGTGACGGCGGGCGGGTCGGATATCACGGTCTACACCTATGGCCAGGACCTCTACACCGACATGCTGGCGGCCATCGACAGCGCGAGCGACCGGATCTATTTCGAGACCTTCATCTGGAAGAACGATCCCATCGGGCGGGCGTTCAAGCGGGCGATGATCCGGGCCGCCAATCGGGGCGTCGCGGTTTATCTCGTGTTCGACGAGTTCGCCAACCTCGTCGTCCCGCGCCCGTTCTTCCACTTCCCGGCCGGGATCCACGTGAAGCACCACCCGCTGATCGCCGGCGGCTGGGGGTTCTGGCATCCCCGCAACTCCGGGCGCAACCATCGCAAGTTGATGGTGGTCGACAGCGAGGTGGCCTTCATCGGCGGTTATAACATCGGATCGCTCTATGCGACCGACTGGCGCGACACCCACGTCCGCGTCACGGGTGAGGCCGTCGGCGAGATCGAGAACGCTTTTGTCGACTATTGGAATCTCTGGGGCAACCGTCGTCACCCCGAACTCGCTGATCCTCGCCACCGCAGTTGGGATTCCCCGATCCGGGTCCACCGCAACGTGCCGAAACAGCTGATCTATCCGATCCGTTATATGTACCTGGAGGCCATCGACCGCGCCCAGGAGCGCGTCTGGCTGACGCATGCCTACCTGATCCCCGATGACGACCTCCTGGCCGTGCTCATCCATGCGGCAGGGCGGGGCGTCGACGTGCGCATCATCGTGCCCGAGCAGTCGAATCACATCGTCGTCGACTGGGTGTCGCGGGGCTATTATCGCGGGCTCCTCGCCGGCGGCGTCCGGCTCTTCCTCTATGAGGGCGCCATGGTGCACGCGAAGACCGCCGTCATCGACGATCTCTGGACGACGGTCGGAACCGCCAACCTCGACCGGCTCTCACTGATCGGCAACTATGAGATCAATTTGGAGATCACAGACGCCGACATGGCCGAGAAGATGGCCGAGGTGTTCCGTCTGGATCTCACCAACTGCCGCGAGCTGACGATCGACGAGTGGGTACGCCGCCCGCTCATGGTGAAATTCTCGGAAGCAGTGCTGAAACCCTTCAGCCCGTTCCTGTGAACTGTTGGACACTTGGCTAATCGTTATGGAAAATTGTCGACAATTAGTGGTCAGGCAAATGTGATGGCCGCTACATTTGCGGCATGACGATCATCTTCTACATCATCATCGGCCTGCTGGCCGGCGCGATTGCAAAGTTCATCATGCCCGGCCGTCAGGGCGGCGGGATCATCATGACGATCATCCTCGGCATCATCGGCGCCCTCGTCGGTGGCCTGCTCACCAACCTCATCATGAACGGGTCTCTCTCCTTCGCCATCGACGGCGGCTTCTGGATCACCCTCCTGATCGCCGTCCTCGGTGCCCTTGTGGTTCTCTTCATCTATGGCATGGCCACCAAGGGTCGCGCTCGCGCCTGACCCCAGGCAACAGGACCGGCCCGCACCTCCTCGGTGCGGGCCGGTTTTTCATTGCAGGAGTCCGGGATCACGGTGCCTGGCTCCCCATGGGGCCTTCAGCTCCAGTTACTCTCTTCAGCTTGCTCTCCCGCTGGGCCGGCGTACCAGTCCTGCCGAGACCACCGGAAACGCGCAACCCAGGGAGAAAACCCGTCGTTCAGCGTGCGTTCCCGGCAGTCAGCGCCCCTTGACCGCTTGAGCGTGCGCTTCCTCGGCCCGAATTCGATTCAGCTTGCCCTCGCCGACTCCCGCCCCCGGTGCACGGGGCGCTGGAGACGGGAGGACAAGCTGTACGCGGTGGGGCGCAAGCTCAAGACGCCAACGCGAGCTGAAGAGACCTACGGGAGCCGAAGAGAGCAGACCCTGGCTAGACGAGCCGCCGATCGGTGGCCCAGCGGGTGAGCTGGTGGCGATTGGAGAGCTGCAGCTTGCGCAACACCGACGAGACATGCGTCTCCACCGTCTTGATCGAGATGAACAGCTCGCGGGCGACTTCCTTGTAGGCGTACCCCCGCGCGATCAGGCGCAGGACCTCACGCTCGCGATTAGACAGCCGGTCGAGATCCTCATCAACCGACGCGATGTCGATCGACCCGGAGAAGGCATCCAGCACGAACCCGGCCAGCCGGGGCGAGAACACCGCATCGCCCTCGGCGACCCGCCGGATCGCGTCGACCAACTCCTCGGCGCTGATCGACTTGGTCACATAGCCACGGGCACCCGCGCGGATCACGCCGATGACGTCCTCGGCGGCGTCCGACACCGAGAGTGCCAGGAACCGACGCTCGGAATCGACTGCGTGGACCTGCTTGATGACCTCCATGCCGCCGCCCCCGGGGAGGTGGACGTCCAGCAACACCACATCGGGCTCGCTCGCCCTGATCGCTGCCACTGCGGTGGCGACGTCCTCGCCCTCCCCCACGACCTTCACGGCCCGGCCGATCTCGGCCTTGACCCCCGCGCGGAACATCGCGTGATCGTCGACGACCACGACTCGGAGCAGGCGGTTGGGATCGGGTGCGGCGGGGATGGCCCCGCTGCCGAGTGAGTCGGGTTGAGGTCGTTCGGTCATCGCTTCATCTCCAGTTTCACTTCGGTGCCGTCCTCGGCGGACGAACGGATCCGGGCCGATCCACCATGGCGCTCCATGCGCCCGATGATGCTGCCCTTCACTCCCATTCGATCATCCCCGATCGCGTCCAGATCGAAGCCCTTTCCGCGATCCCGGACGAAGATCTCCACGAGATCGTCCTCGACCTCGGCATAGACATCGATGCGTGACGCGCCGGAGTGCTTGGCCGCATTCATCATGGCCTCTCGGGCGGCCCGGATCATGGCCTCGAGGTTTTCGGTCAGATCGCAGTCGCCGACACACACGACCTCGACGGGGATGCCCCGCTCGTCGTCGACCTCGGCCGCCGCACTCGTGAGCGCGGCCTTCAGGGTCTGCTCGCGGATCGCATCGCCATAGAGCCAGGTGCGGAGCTCACGCTCCTGCTTGCGGGCCAGGGTGGAGACCATCCTGGGATCATCGGAGCGTTTCTGGATGAGGGCCAGGGTTTGCAGGACCGAGTCGTGCAGGTGGGCCGCCATGTCGGCGCGCTCATCCGCGCGTACCTTCTCCTCGCGTGCCTGCTGGAGCGCGAGGCGCGACCGATAGGCCCACGGCGCGACCACCAGCGCCGTTCCGGCGAGCGCCAGGCCTGTCATCGCGAGTACGCGCGGGAGCTCCGCCAGGCCGGTCTGGGAGGCGATCACCATGCCGACCGCGGCGCCTACGAGGGCCAGGCCGAGGATGGTGCGGACGAGGGTGAGAGCCCGGCCCCGATCGACGAACGGCCGCAACCAACGAGGATCACCCGAGTCCTCGCGCCAGTTGGAGTCGGAGTTGTCGGCATTGCGCCACACGAGTGCCACGCCGACCGCCGCGAACGCGATGGGCCAGAAGACCTGCTGCGACAAACCCATGCCCGTCGCCTGGACCAGCCACAACAGACCGATGCCGAGCAATCCGACGGCCACCACCGTGCCGATCTCGGCGGAGCGACGGGCCTTGCGTTCGGTGCTGCGCAGATTGGTCCGGGCATGGGATTCGAGGCCGGGGGCGGCTTCCGGTTTGGGAGCCGGCGGGAGCGTGAGCCAGAGCAGCGCATAGACGACCACTCCGACGAACTGCACCAGCCCGAGGGCGACGAAGCCGATGCGCAGCACCATGACCGGCCAGCCCAGATGTTGCGCCAGTCCGGTGCAGACACCACCGATCCACGCACCATCGGGTACGCGGGTCGCGCGGGGGCGATCGGGCGGAGAGGCTGTCCCACCAGCGGAAGGCGTCTCGTCCTCATGGGCGGAGGGAGGCGCCGCCGTGGCTTCCGGGCCCTGGGTCGACTCCGTTCCGGGCACAGCAACGACGGCCGGCAGCGGGATATCGCGGCTGTCGGCGGTCTCGGGTGCGTCGGGTGCGGCCATGATGCTTCCAGCCTCACACGTGCGCGGGTCCACGCCAACAGGGGAGCCCCGGAGCCACCCCTGAGTCGGCGCCCTGCGGGTTTGACCGCCCTTGTCATGGTGGGAATCGGGGAGACCCCCGATAGAAACTGTCAGCGGCGCGGGGAAGGATAGAGCCATGGAGTTGACCCAGCTGCGCCGCAGCACCACCGACGGCCGGGTGGCCGGAGTGTGTGTCATGCTCGCCGACCGCTGGCGCGTCGACCCCATGTTGATCCGCGTCGCGGCGCTGCTGCTGGCCCTGTCCAGCGGCATCGGCCTGGTCCTCTACGCCGCAGCCTGGCTGGCGATTCCCGCGCAGGGCTCCGATCGCGCGCCCATCGATTCGATCCTCCCCGGCGCTCGGCGGCTCAGCCGTGGCTGGTGGATCGCGGGCCTCGTGATCGCGTGCATCGCGGCCGCGAGCGCTCTGGCGTCCGTCCTTCCCTTCGGCATCGGGCCCGCCGCGGTCATGGGTGCGGTGTGGTATTTCGGGTGGTATCGCCCGTCCCGCCAGCAGGCGGTCACCTCCTCGACCACTCCACATGCCCCGCCCCCCGCCGCCCTCGCGAGCCGTCCCTTTGCCGAACCCACGGCCTTCACCGACGCCGCGGCAGCCTGGCAGCAGCGCGTGCAGTCCTATCTGGACGCGAAGGGTACGCCGGCGTCGGCCTCGGCCTCCCCCGCCTCCGATCCGGGCTATTCACTCGATGCGTTCCTCGCCATGCCTGATCCCGTGGGGTTGTATGCGGAGGACGACGCTGCCGCCGCGGCGGCTCGGACCGCTCCTCCCCCACCGGCTCCTGTGGCCGCATCCGCGGCCCCGGTCACTGCGCGCACCAAGCGGCGCACCGGTCGGATGCACCTCATCGGATGGTCGCTCGTCTTCATCGCCGTCGGCGTGGTCGCGGCGCTCGACGCGACGAGGGAAGTCTCGCCCCTGGCCTATCCGGCAGCGATCCTGCTGGCCGTCGGGCTGGCCCATATCGTCGGTGCCTGGCTGCCCCGACCGCGTGGGTTGTTCGTGGTGGCCATCCTGCTGACCCTGGTCACCGGATTGGTGGCCGCGCCCGCACCGCAGACCAATGACTCGACGGTGCGATATGCCTCGGTGGCCCATCTGCCCATCGCCCCTGTCGAGCACGGCTCCGGTCGTCTCGAGGCCGACCTGTCACAGCTCGCGCTCAACTCCGACACCGACTACACGGTCACTGTCGATGCCGGAAATCTGGTCGTCGTGGTGCCGCCCGAGGCCAACGTGCGGGTCATCTGGTCGGTCGGCGTCGGCGACGCCCAGATCCTCGGCGCCCACACTGAGGACGGAATCCGCTTCGGCGCCGACACCCTTTCCCACGGGCCCGACCCGAATGGCCCCACCCTGACCATCCATGCCCGCGTGGGCGTCGGCCAACTGGTGGTGACACGATGAAGACCAAACAAGCAACGCGGTCGCTGGATGTGTTCTCCCTCGTTGTGGGAATCCTGTTCAGCGGTTTTGCCGCCGGAGCGCTCTATGCGGCCTTCGGCGGGACCTATGACCCCACAGTGCTGAAAGTGGCACTGCCGGTCTTCCTCGTCGCGCTCGGGGTGACCGGTCTCCTGCTCTCCCGGCGCGCACAACCCTGATTTCGCCCAATCCCCCATTGCAGAAAGGCAATCCCCATGAACATGGCAGCCAAGAAGCTCGAACGTTCGACCACCGACAAGATGCTCGGCGGTGTCTGCGGCGGCCTCGCCGACTATCTCGGTGTCGACGCCACCCTCGTCCGCATCATCACCGCGGCCCTCGTCATCTTCACCGGTGTCGGCCCCATCGCCTACATCCTCGCCTGGATCCTGATGCCCGCCGCCAGCGGCAAGGCCATCGCCAACGACTGGGGCAAGAAGGCCACGGATTGGTATAACACGCAGCAGAACAAGAACGCCCAGAAGAACATCCAGAACCAGGGCGTCTACAACCCGGACGACCTGCGCTGATCCTCTCGGGCTTCGCCCGGCCGTGGTCAACCCGGACAGATCAAGGCCCCAGTCGCGTCAGCGGCTGGGGCCTTCTGCTTACTCCCACTCGATGGTGCCCGGCGGCTTGGAGGTCACATCGAGCACAACTCGGTTGATGTCGCGGACCTCGTTCGTGATGCGGGTGGAGATGCGCTCAAGGAGCTCATAGGGCAGGCGACTCCAGTCGGCGGTCATGGCGTCCTCGCTCGACACCGGCCGCAGGACGACCGGGTGCCCATAGGTGCGCCCATCGCCCTGGACGCCGACCGAACGGACATCGGCGAGCAGCACGACCGGGAACTGCCAGACATCCCGGTCGAGCCCGGCTCCTGTCAGCTCCTCGCGGGCGATCGCATCGGCCTCGCGCAGCAGGTCCAGGCGCTCGCGGGTGACTTCTCCGATGATGCGGATGCCCAGGCCCGGGCCGGGGAACGGCTGCCGCCAGACCATCGCCGCGGGCAGTCCCAGCTCTTCGCCGACCGCGCGTACCTCGTCCTTGAACAGCGTCCGCAACGGCTCGATCAGGGTGAACTGCAGGTCATCGGGTAGGCCGCCGACATTGTGGTGCGACTTGATGTTGGCCGCGCCCTCGCCGACACCGGATTCGACGACATCGGGATAGAGCGTGCCCTGCACGAGGAAGTCGACGCCGTCGTGCTCGGCGACCTCGCGGGCAGCGTCCTCGAACGTGCGGATGAACTCGCGGCCGATGATCTTGCGCTTCGTCTCGGGGTCAGTGACACCGGCGAGGTGGCCAAGGAACTGGTCGGCGACCTCCTTGACGATCAGGCGTACGCCCGTCGCGGCCGCGAAGTCCTTCTCGACCTGTTCGGCCTCGCCCTTGCGGAGCAGGCCGTGGTCGACGAACACACAGGTCAGCTGGTCACCGACCGCGCGGTGGACCAGCGCCGCCGCCACCGCGGAGTCCACGCCTCCGGAAAGGCCGCACAGCACGTGCTTGTCGCCGACCTGTTCGCGGATCGCGGCGACGGAATCCTCGACGATGTTGGCCGCGGTCCAGTCACCGGAGCAGCCGGCGATGCCATAAAGGAAGTTCTCGAGCACCTTCTGGCCATGTTCGGTGTGGACGACCTCCGGGTGCCACTGCACGCCGGCGAGCCGACGCTCGATGTTCTCGAACGCTGCCACCGGGGCCCCCACGGTGGACGCCAGGGTGCGGAATCCGGCCGGCGCGGCCGTGACCGCATCGCCGTGGCTCATCCAGGTGTTCACTTCGGCGGGCAGCTCGGCCAGCAGGGCGCCGGGGTCGGCGACCCGGGCGGGCGTACGCCCGAATTCCGAGAGCCCCGTCTGTGCAACCCGGCCGTCGAGCGCTGCGGCCATGGCCTGGAAGCCATAGCAGATGCCGAAGACGGGTACGCCGGCGTCGAAAAGGGCCGGGTCGACCTGGGGCGCACCGTCGGCATAGACCGAGCTCGGGCCACCGGACAGCACGACAGCCGACGGCTTCTTCGCGAGGATGTCGGCCACGCTGGCGGTGGACGGCATGATCTCGGAATAGACGTTGGCCTCGCGGACGCGGCGGGCGATCAATTGGGCGTACTGCGCCCCGAAATCGATGACGATCACACGGTCGTGATCGGCAACGACCTCGGCGGCCATGGCGAGAGACTCGGACATGGCGCGAAGTCTAGGGCTCATCCCACCGTGCGTCGGCCCGTGCTCAGGTCGACGATGAAACCGTCGGCACCGTGTCGGATGTTCCACACCGGCTGGCCCTCCCCGACACTCGCCCACGGACCCGAGCTCCGGCCGGGTGCCTGCTGGTCGACGACAGCGTCGTCGTCGAGGAGCGGCCCATCGGAGGAGTACGCCAGCACGCCCTCCCCGGGCGATTCATAGCGCACGGCGAACCCGCGTGGGATGCGATCCGCACCGACGCCGAAGTCGACGACCTCGACGTCGGCCTCCGAGACCGCAGCGGCGAAGGCCCCGAACGATCCCCACCGTTCGGCAGTCCCGACCTCGGTGATCCAGACGTTGTGGGCCCCGCCCTCGGCGAGCAGGTCATAGCGTTCGGTGAGGCCGGCCGGGTTGGGTGCCACGGGTGCCCACCGCGTCGGGCGGTGTGACCACAGCGCCACATAGCCGTCACCCTTGCGCCCGAGTGTCCAGGCACCGACCTGGCGTACCTCATCGAAATGCTGCGTCGGGAAGAACGCGTGGGTGAACGGCCGATAGTTCGCGTCGGGGTTGGCCGCACCACCGGCGGCGAACTTCGGCGCATAGAGATTGATGGCGACCGAGCCGACCTGGCCGGTCCGGGGCATGCTGGCCGACCCGTTCCAATAGAGGTCGTCATCGGCCCAGGTGGCGCCACCGGTGGTCGTCGGATGCGTCGTGAAGACCACGGCATCGGCACCGAGAGTCGCCTGCCAGGCGTGATACTGCCGGCCCAGACAACCCGCCCGATAGTCCTGCGCGCTCGACAGCATGACCCCCCGTGATCGCCATGTCACCGTCGTCACCTCCGCGAGCAGGCCGGCATTGATCTGGCAGCCGAGGGCATAGGCCACGTGCTGCGCCCCCTCAACGGTCGACGTGCCCGGCTGCCGGAGCAGGGGCGCGACCGGGGCGAAGAGGTCACCGCGCCAGAGTTCGTGCTCCCGGATCGCCTGCATCGACAGGGGCACGACCTGCCACGCCGTCATCGCGCCGCGGTCCCACCAGAAGGCGAGGGCCTCCGGCTGGGTGAACGACGTCCCGGGCGGTGCCTTGGGG
>CAZEVN010000037.1:0-27930 GCA_964515145.1 uncultured Enemella sp. | reverse complement strand
CTGTTCGTCTATGTCGATCGCCAGATGAACGCGCCCCAGTGGGCCGACCTCGGAATGTTCCTCCAGACCCTGATGCTGCTGCTCACCGAAGCAGGGGTGGACAGTTGCCCCCAGCTGGCGTGGTCGACCTATCACGACACCGTGGCCGAGGTGACGCGACCGCCCGGGGAGCTGATGCTGTTCAGTGGATTGGCGATCGGGTACGCCGACCCGAAGGCCCCCGAGAACCGTCTTCGCACCGAGCGCGCACCGCTCGACGAGTGGTGCACCGTGCTGGAATGACCGTGGCCGAGCCGGACCAGCCACTCCGTTACAACCCCGGCTTCGGAAAGGTGCCGCTGGCCTTCGGAGCGGCCGAATCATCGGCGCTGCCGGGGCCGATCCTCATCGAGTTGGTCCGCGCGATGGACGATGCCACTGAGCCCGCCACCAAATCGCTCCTGCACCGGATGGTGAGCCACGGCATGCTCGCGGTCGACCGGGTCGGACGGGTCGGGGTCTATCGCATGATCGGCGGGATGCTCGCAGGCTTCGAGGCCATCCGCCACGACGCGCGGATGCGGGCGCCCGAGCCCTGGTCCGGCTTCTTCCACAGCGTCATCTATGACATTCCCGAAGCCCGGCGCGGGCTCCGCGACCGACTCCGGGGCCAGGCCTTCAAGGCGGGCTATCGGCAGCTCCGGCCAGGCGTACTCATCTCGCCCACCGACGAATCCGCCCACCTCGACCCGGTCGCCGGACCGGACGCCACTTTTCTCGCCGGCCGCTTCGAGGTCGACCTGGAGACTGCGCGCGAGATCGCCCGCATCGCCTGGGAGCTCGACCGATTCGGTGCAGAACGCCGTGCGGCTCTCAGCGGACTGCGGGCGGTGTTGAGCAGAGAAGCCCTTCCGGAGGGACCCGCGGCGCTCCGGCTGTGGCACCAGCTGCTCCAGCCCGTGGTCGACGTGCGCTTCACCGACGGCGATCTGCCCGCTGAACTGCTGCCCGCGGATTGGCCCGCAGGAGAGTTGTACGCCGCACTCGGCGCGGTCAGCGCTCGCCTCTCGGTCCCGATCGATGCCTTCGTGGCCGATGTCATCTCCCGGTCGCCGCACCGGTCACTGGTCGTTCCGTTCCCGACCTGAATGATTCATATCGATTCCCGAATCGATGAGCCGCGCGAAACATAGACTCCTCGCATCCCCCAACCGAGGAGTCACCATGAGTCCCTATGTCGGAGGCATGATCGTCGGTGCGCTCGGGCTGGTCTTCGGACTGGTCGCCGGCAACCAGAAGTTCAAGTCGTCCAACCCTGTTCTGCACAAGCGGTTCTCCGTCGTCGGAGCTTTTGTGCTCCTGGCTGGCCTGATCGGCCTCTTCCTGCTGCCCCTGGCGATGGGGTGGGGACGGTGAAGGGCCGCGCCCTCGGGGCCGGTGCCGCGGTCACCGGCCTGCTGGCTGTCATCTATGGCTTCGGCGTCGCGTTCGGAGACGGCATCTGGGGCGAAGCTTTCGCAAGCGTGTGGCTGTTCGGCGGCGCCGCGGTCGTGGGGGTGTTGTTTGTCCTCTTCATCCTGATCCCGTGGATCAGGAGCCTGGGTCGCGCCTGACCCAACCCCTCCTCGATCGGCACTCTCGGGCTCCGGGGCCCAGAGGCTAGAGTGAGTCGGCCGGACAGGGCAGCCCGGCGGCGAAGAGGAGCGGCATGCGGTTCAGGCTGGGGGAGCGGGAGTTCGATGGGCACGCCCGCCTTGTCATGGCGATCATCAACCGCACGCCAGACTCCTTCTATGACAAGGGCCTGACCTGGGCCGAGGATGCGGCGTTCGACCGGGTTGCGGAGGTCGTGGACCAGGGTGCGGACCTCATCGATATCGGCGGGATCAAGGCCGCGCCCGGAGCGGAGATCGGCGTTGAGGAAGAGGCGCGGCGGGTCGTCGACTTCGTCGCGCGCGTACGGGCCGCTTATCCCGATCTGATCATCTCCGTCGACACGTGGCGCGCCGAGGTTGGACGGGCGGTGTGCGCCGAGGGTGCGGATGTGCTCAACGACGCCTGGGGCGGAGCGGATCCCCGGCTCGCGGAGGTGGGGGCCGAGTTCGGCGTAGCCATGGTCTGCACCCACACCAACTCGGTCACGCCCCGCACCCGGCCGCATCGGATCGAATACGACGATGTGGTCGCCGAGGCCATCCGATCGACGGTCGCCCAGGCCGAACGCGCCGTCGCGCTCGGGATGGAGCGGGAGCGGCTGTTCATCGATCCGGCCCACGACTTCGGCAAGAACTCCTTCCATTCCGTCGAACTCACCCGGCGGCTCGACGAGATGGTCGCGACGGGCTGGCCCGTGCTCGTCTCCCTGTCCAACAAGGATTTCGTCGGCGAGACCCTCGATCTGCCGGTGAAGGAGCGGGTGATCGGCACGCTCGCCACCACGGCCGTTTCGGCGTGGCACGGAGCGCATGTCTACCGCGTGCACGAAGTCGCCGAGACCCGCCAGGTCCTCGACATGGTGTCCACGATCGCCGGTCATCGCCCGCTGTCCCGCGCTGTGAGGGGGCTCGCATGATCGTGGCGGCGGCGTTCCTGCCGCATCCGCTGTTGCTGCTGCGCGAGTACGCCTCCCTGGCCGATCCCGGCGCCGACCTGCGTATGCGGTGCCGTCAGGCGCTGGCCGAGGTTTCCGCTCAGGGCGTCGACCGATGGATTGTGGTGACGGGCGTCGACAGGGTCGCCCCGGGCATCTCGAGTCGTGACCCTCTGGGCCAGCGCGTGGCCACCGAACTGTTGGAAAGTTTCGAAGTGGCTTCTCCGAACCCGGGTAATTTCGCACACTCGATGGGGTCTACCCCCCACCCGGAACCCATCGAGTGTGCGAAATTACCGCCCCAGGGCGTGGTCCTCGTCACCTTCGATGCCGATGAAGCCGAGGTGGCTGAGGCCGGTGCACGGCTGGTAGCGCTCGCAGAGGACGCCCGAACGGCGGTTCTGGTCATGGGTGACGGCTCGGCGCGACGCGGCGAGAAGGCCCCGGGCCACCTGGACGAACGTTCCTTCGCGTTCGATGAGCAGATAGTCGCGGCGCTCGCGGCGGGCGAGCCCAGGCCGCTGCGGGATCTCGATGCCGGGCTGGCCGCCGAGCTCCTGGTCGCGGGGCGTGCCGCCTGGCAGGTCCTGGCCGCCGCCGCTCCCGGACCGGCGCGGGTGGTGTCCACCCACGCCGAGGACCCGTTCGGTGTCCTCTATCCCGTCACTGTGTGGAGTTGGACATGACCGAACTCGTCTTCCGGCGCCTCCTCGGTCCCGATTCGCTCCCTGCGACCCTCCGCGAGGCCGACCTCCCGCAGGCGTACGCCTGGCCCGCGACCCCCACTGTGCGCGCGAACTTCGTCGCTTCGCTCGACGGTTCGATCGCGGGGGCCGATGGGCTCAGCGGATCGCTCGGCAACGAGGCCGACCACGCGGTCTTTTTCACCTTGCGGCGCAGCTGTGACGCCATCGTCGTCGGAGCCGGAACGGCTCGGGCGGAGAACTATGGTCCTCCACCGACTGGGGCCGTGTTGGTTCTGGTGAGCCGCTCGGGTGACATTCCGGAACGACTGGCCAGCCATCCGTCGGTCATCCTCGCGACCGGGGGAACCGGCGCGCGGCGAGCCGGGGCCGGCGTACCGATGGAAGCGGAGCGCATCTGGACCCTTGGCGACGAGGAAGTGCCGGCGAAGGCCGTGCGGGAGCGCCTGGTGGCCGAGGGCCGGACCCGCATCCTTCACGAAGGTGGACCGGGGTTGTTGGCGACCTGGTTGGCGGCCGGGTGCGTGAATGAGCTGTGTCTGACCCGCGTGCCGCGGCTGCTCGGTGGTGGTCGGGGGCTGCTCCCCGCGCCGGTCGGAGACCTGCGATTGAGCCCGGAGTTGCTGCTGGAGACGGGCGGGACCTTGCTGGGTCGGTGGGCACTTCCCCGGCAGGACTAGGCAAGATGCCGGGACCGCCCGGCGATCGGTCACGGGTGACCAACGATTTCATACCGGGCCCCGGGGGATTCCTCTTCTGGGGGAAGGCCGGTTACATTTACGGTACTGTGAGCGCGTCTCTGCGGGTCTTCGATCCCGTTGAGCCTGAAGAACCAACCCCAGGAAGGGCGTGACGTGAGTCTGATGAGCAATCGTCGACGCGGTGCCCGACGGCTGGCCGGAGTTATCTTGCTCGGCTTGGTTGTCGCAACGTTGTCGGCTTGTGGAGATCTCGGCGAGGGCCCGGGCCAGGCTCGCCTGTTCGGCCTCCCGGAGGCCTCTACCGAGCAGGCACCCCACATCGGCAACCTCTGGGTCGGTTCCTGGATCGCCAGCCTGGCGATCGGCGTGCTGGTCTGGGGCCTGATGGGCTGGGCGTTCATCGTCTATCGACGCAAGCACAGCGGCCAGGTCCCGAAGCAGACGCGCTACAACCTGCCGCTCGAGATCATGTACACGATCGTCCCCTTCCTGATCGTGGGCGTCCTGTTCTTCTACACGGTGAAGACCCAGGACGCGGTGCTCAACAAGGAGCAGACCTCCCCGAACGCCCACACGGTGAACGTGGTCGGCCAGAAGTGGTCGTGGACGTTCAACTATGTGGATGCCGTCGACGGCGAGACCGTCTGGGAGGCCGGCACCATCGAGCAGACGCCGAATCTCTATCTTCCCGTGAACGAGACCGTCACTTTCAACCTGGACAGCCCCGACGTCATCCACTCCTTCTGGGTGCCCAGCTTCTATATGAAGCTCGATGTGATCCCGGGTCGCACCAACTCCTTCCAGGCCACGCCCAACAAGATCGACACCTTCGCCGGCAAGTGCGCCGAACTCTGTGGCACCTATCACTCGGCGATGATCTTCAATGTCGTGGTGCTCTCGCAGGAAGACTTCGATGCCAAGATGGCCGAGCTCAAGGCCCGCGGCAACGTCGGTGAGAACAAGGGCTCCGTCGGACAGAACGAACTGACCACCCGTGCTCAGGGAGGCGAATGATGACTACTGTTGAACGCGTAGCCGACGCAACCAGCGTTGCTCCGAGGGAGCGACGCCTCGGTGCCCTGGTCATGGACATGCTGACCACGACCGACCACAAGCTGCTCGGCAAGATGTATATGGTGACGGCCTTCTTCTTCTTCCTGGTGGCCGGCGTGTTCGCGCTGGTCATCCGGGCAGAGCTGGCTTTCCCCGGCATGCAATATGTGCAGCTGGAGACCTTCAACCAGATGTTCACCATGCACGGCACGATCATGCTGCTGATGTTTGCGACGCCGATGTTCGCGGGCTTCGCCAACGTGGTCATGCCCGTGCAGATCGGCGCACCGGACGTCTCGTTCCCGCGACTGAACGCCTTCTCCTATTGGACCTTCGTGGTCGGCTCGCTCATCGTGATGTCGAGCTTCCTGACCCCGCAGGGTTCGGCCTCCTTCGGTTGGTTCGCCTATGTGCCTCTGTCCAATGAGGTGCACAGCCCCGGCGTGGGCGGCGACCTCTGGTTGATGGGCCTCTATCTGGTCGGCCTGTCGTCGATCCTCGGCGCAGTCAACTTCATCACCACCATTGCCACGCTGCGTGCGCCCGGCATGACCATGTTCCGCATGTCGATCTTCACCTGGAACGTCCTGGTGACCTCGCTGCTCGTGCTCCTGGTCTTCCCGGTCCTGGCCGCCGGCCTGCTGGTCCTCGAGGCCGATCGTCGCCTCGGCACCCACGTGTTCGACCCGGCCAACGGTGGGCCGATCCTGTGGCAGCACCTGTTCTGGTTCTTCGGTCACCCCGAGGTCTATGTGTTGGCGTTGCCGTTCTTCGGCATCATCACCGAGGTCATCCCAGTGTTCAGCCGCAAGCCGATCTTCGGCTATATCGGCCTCGTCGGCGCCACCCTCACCATTGCGGCCCTCTCGATGGCCGTGTGGGCGCACCACATGTTCGTCACCGGTGCGGTCTCGCTGCCGTTCTTCGCGTTCATGACCTTCCTGATCGCCATCCCGACCGGTGTGAAGTTCTTCAACTGGATCGGCACGATGTGGCGAGGGTCGATCAGTTTCGACACACCGATGCTGTGGGCCGCAGGCTTCCTCACCACGTTCCTCTTCGGTGGCCTGACCGGCATCATCCTGGCCAGCCCGCCGATGGACTTCCAGGTCTCCGACACCTACTTCGTCGTGGCTCACTTCCACTATGTGCTCTTCGGCACCGTGGTCTTCGCGATGTTCGCCGGGTTCTATTTCTGGTGGCCCAAGATGACCGGCCGCATGCTCAACGAGATGTGGGGCAAGGTCCACTTCTGGATCCTCTTCGTGGGCTTCCATATGACGTTCCTCGTGCAGCACTGGCTGGGTGTCGAGGGCATGCCGCGACGCTATGCCGACTATCTGCCGAACGAGGGCTTCACCACCCTCAACCAGGTCTCGACCGTCGGCGCGTTCCTGCTCGGCGTCTCGTTCCTGCCGTTCTTCTGGAACATGTGGATCAGCCGCAACGCCCCCCTGGTCAACACCGATGACCCATGGGGTTGGGGCCGTTCGCTCGAGTGGGCCACGTCGTGCCCGCCGCCCAAGAAGAACTTCCTCACGCTGCCCCGCATCCGCTCCGAGTCGCCTGCCTTCGATCTGCACCATCCGGAGATCGCCCTCATGGAATATCCGGACAACCAGACCTTGGGCGCCAAGCACGATCATCTGATCGATGCCGGTGATGACGAGGGACGCAAGGCCATGCTGGAAGGCAGGGTCAAGGACCAGGAGGACCACTCGTGAAGCGCGAATCGTGGATCTATTATCCGCTCTCGGCCTTCTTCATCATGATGACCGTGGTCTATTTCTTCCTCGGTCGCTATGACGGAAACAAGATCGAATGGGCCGGCACCGCGGCGCTCGCGCTCAGCGGCCTGATGATGGCCATGATCGGTGCGGTGTTCCACCTCACCGGCCGCAAGATGGATGACCGTCCCGAGGATCGGCAGGACGCCGAGGTCTATGACGGCGCCGGCGACATCGGCTTCTTCCCGCCCGCCAGCATCTGGCCGTTCTGGTGTGCGATCACTGCCGGCCTGATCTTCCTGGGCCCGGTGTTCGGCTGGTGGCTCACCATCCTGGGCTTCGGCTTCGGTGCCTTTGCTCTCGCTGGGTGGATCTATCAGTACTACCGGGGCGACTACTCCCACTGATCGAATGCTCACAGGGCCGTCGGATCTTCCGGCGGCCCTGTGGCTTTTCCCGGGTTCCTAGACTGGAGGGGTACGCGCGGGTGCGCGTCAGCTGCGGAAAGGCTCCCTGATGCGCAATCTCACGTGGCCGGACACGTTCGGCCAACGCTTCGTTCTGGCCCTGGTGATCAACCTGCTCATCGCCTGCGTCGCGACTTTTGTGGCTGCGATCGTCTGGGGGCCGTTGCTCGTGCTGACGCTGGGTCTGTGGGTGATCGCCGCCGTGGTGTTCGCGTTCATCACGGCGGCGGTCACCAGACCGGGGGAGAGCTTCTGGAAGCCACTCCTGCGCTGAGGTCCCGGGTCACCAGCTGGCGTGCAGCGGCCGACCCTCCTCATAGCCCGAGGGAGACTGGATGCCGACGGTGGCCAGTTCGGCGAATTCGCTCAGCGTACGCGCGCCGGCATAGGTGCACGACGACCGGACCCCGGAGACAATGAAGTCGATCAGGTCCTCCACACCCGGGCGCTCCGGGTCCAGGAACATCTTCGAGGACGAGATCCCCTCCTCGAACAGCCCGGCCCGCGCCCGGTCGAAGCCGGACTGGTCCCGCGTACGCATGCGCACAGCCCGCGCCGAGGCCATGCCGAAGGACTCCTTGTACATCCGGCCCTGCGGGTCGGTGTAGAGCGCCCCGGTGGACTCGTGCGTACCCGCGAACCACGACCCGATCATGACCGATCCGGCACCGGCGGCCAGGGCCAACGCGACATCGCGGGGATGGCGTACGCCGCCGTCGGCCCACACGGATTTGCCCGCCGAGGCGGCCGCCTCAGCGCATTCGAGGACAGCAGAGAATTGGGGGCGTCCCACTCCGGTCTGCATCCGGGTGGTGCACATCGCGCCCGGGCCGACACCGACCTTCAGCACGTCGGCACCGGCTTCGATGAGGTCGCACACCCCCTCGGCGCTGACCACGTTCCCCGCGACGATCCGCACGTCGGGGCGCAGGGCGTCCCTGACGCGACGCACGTGGCCCAGCGCTTCGATCATCCGGTCCTGGTGGCCGTGGGCCGTATCCACGACCAGAACGTCCGAGCCGCCCTCCAGGAGCCGCTCTGTGCGGCCTGCGACGTCTCCATTGATGCCGACCGCCGCGCCCACCCGGAGCGCCCCCGAGGCGTCCGTGGCGGGCGTATAGAGCGCCGAACGCAGCGCACCCTTGCGAGTCATCACCCCGACGAGATTGCCGTCCTCAACGGCCACAGCGAATTCATGGTTCTGCTGGGTGAGGGCGTCGAAGATCTCCCGCGGCGACGCGGTCGGGCTGACCACCGCGAAGTGGCGGGTCATGACCTCGTGGACCTGGGCAAATCGGTCTTCGTCGATGACATCGGCGGGGGTCACGATGCCGACCGGGGCCACCTGACCCGACTTGCGGTCGCCCTCGACGACGACGACCATGCCGTGGGCTCGTTTGGGCAGCAGGCTCATCGCTTCACCGAGCGTCGTATCGGGCTTCACCATGATCGGGGTGTCGAACACGGTGTGGGCCCGCTTCACCTTGCTGATCGACTCGGCCACGATTCCCGTCGGAATGTCCTGGGGAAGGATCGCGATTCCTCCGCGCCGGGCGACGGTCTCGGCCATCCGCCGGCCCGAGATGGCCGTCATGTTGGCCACGACGAGGGGGAGGGGAGTGGCGAGCCCGTCGGTGCTCGTCAGGTCGACGTCGAGGCGAGAGCCCACGCTGGAGCGGCTCGGGACCATGAAGACGTCGTTGTAGGTCAGGTCGTGTTGGGGCACGTTGCCCTTGAGAAAACGCACCGCACCATTATCGACCCATCGGCAAGGAAACAAACGAACGGCCCGGAACCAGTGGTCCCGGGCCGTTCCTGGATCGATCGAGGATCAGTGCTTGCTGTCGGTCAGCTCGGCGGGATGATCATCGTCGTGTCCGTGCGACTGGGCTGCTTCCAGTTCCGCACGGCTCGGCTTGCGCACGTTGTCGCCGAAGAACCAGCGATGCATGCGTGCCCGACGCTTGGAAACGCCCTTGGTGGCCACGCCGGCCGAGTCGGTGCCTTCGCTGGCCTCGATCGGCAGGACGTCATCGCGATAGGTCAGCGTGTAGGCCTCGTCGTGCGAGATCGGGACATGACCCTCGAAGTATTCACCCTCGGCGGAGCGTTCCATGTTGCCCGACTCGGAGCCGTGGAGCAGACGCTCCATCTTCGAGCGCTGGATGCCGAGCATCACACGCTTGGTGATGATGAACATGATGATCGGCACCGCGAAGATCGCCACGCGCAGGAAGTAGGTGACCTGGTTGAGCGAGACGTGGAACTTCACGGCCAGGATGTCATTGCCGCCACCCAGGAGGAACATCAGATAGCAGCTGATGGCCGCAACACCGAAGGCGGTGCGGTTCGGGTTCTGCCAGGGATATTCCAGAACGTGGTGTTCGCGGTTGTCCTTGGTGATCCACTTCTCGAAGAACGGATAGACCGCCATCAGGGTGAACAACAGGCCGAGGAGGCCGGCGCCCGGGAGGAACACGTTCCAGGACCAGGTGGTGCCGAGAATGTGCCATTCGGTGAACTTGCCCGGCATGATGCGGACCGCGCCTTCGGCGGGTCCCATATACCAGTCCGGCTGCGAACCCGCTGTCACCTGCGCCGGGTTGTACGGCCCGTAGGTCCACACGGCGTTGATCTGGAACAACCCGGCCATGAGGACGATGACGCCCGACACGATGAAGAAGAACCCACCGGCCTTGGCCATGTAGACCGGGAACAGGGGATAGCCGACGACGTTGCGCTCCGTGCGGCCGGGGCCCGGATACTGCGTGTGCTTGTGATAGACGACGAGTGCCAAGTGGGCACCGATCAGACCCAGCAGCAGACCCGGAATCACCAGGATGTGGGCCATATAGAGGCGCGGGATAATCAGGTCGCCGGGGTATTCCCCACCGAAGACGAAGAACTCCAGCCAGGTGCCGACGATCGGAATCGAGCGCACCATGCCGTCGGCGAACCGGAGGCCGGTGCCGGACAGGAGGTCGTCCGGCAGCGAATAGCCGGCGAAACCCTCGACCATGCCCATCGAGAGCAGGCCGACGCCCAGCAGCCAGTTGATCTCACGCGGCTTGCGGAACGCGCCGGTGAAGAACACGCGGAGCATGTGGGCGAACATCGCCACGATGAAGAAGTGCGCGGCCCAGTGGTGCATCTGGCGGATCAGGAGGCCACCACGGATGTCGAACGAGATCGCCAGCGTCGAGGCGAACGCCTCGGACATCGGCAGACCGCGGAGCAGCTGATAGCTGCCCTCGTATTCGACTTCGGCCATCGACGGCTTGAACCACAGGGTCAGGAAGACGCCGGTGATCAGCAGGATGATGAACGAATAGAGCGCGACCTCACCCAGGAGGAAGGACCAGTGGTCGGGAAAGACCTTGCGGAGGTTCTTCTTCCCGAGGGCAGCGAGCCCCAGACGATCGTCGGCCCACGACGCGGCGGGAGCGAGCTTCTTCAGCGGGTGGGCGGTGTCCGGCGACTGCGCCTCGACACCACCGGTTTCGGTTACCTTTGCAGGCTTAGCCATGGCTAATCACTCGCCCTTGTCGTCGGGATAGAGGTCGCGCTCGGGATAGCTGGGCCCGACCGGCGCGGTGAAGTCGCTCTGGGCGATCAGGTAGCCCTCGTCATCCAGCGTGATCGGCAGCTGCGGCAATGCACGGGCGGCCGGACCGAAGACGACCTTGCCGCCGTCGCCGAGGTCGAACGTCGACTGGTGGCAGGGGCAGAGCAGGTGATGGGTGGTCTGTTCCCACAGCGAGATCGGGCAGCCCACGTGCGTGCAGATCTTGGAGTACGCCATGATCCCGCCCACGTGCCAGTCCGTGCGGCGCTCGGGTACGCGAATCGAGTTCGGGTCCATCCGCACGATGATGATCGCGGCCTTGGCCTTCTCGATCTGCAGCTTGTGACCGTGCTGCTCCTTGAGGTTCTCCGGCTCGGCGTTGATCAGCTGGCCGATCTCCATGTCGGAGGCCTTGATCCGCGTGTAGGTGACATCGTTGACGAGATAGATCGGCGCCTGCGGCGTACCCTCGGCCCACAGCGTGCGCTCGATGGTTTCGCGACGGCGCGACGGCAGCGGCCAGGGGCCGGCGTCGAGCAGCGTGACCAGCGGTGCGAGTGCAGTGAGGCCCACCGCGCCCGCCATCGCGCCCAGGATCATCTTGCGACGGGGGACACCCGACTCGGCAATGCCCTTGTCGACCTCGGCCATGGTGGCGACGCGGTCTTCGTCGGAGGAGTGCGCGACATGGCGCTCCTCGACGACTTCCTGGTCGACCATGATCTCGCGGGCCCACTGGACGGCTCCGATGCCGATGAGCAGCACGGCGAGGCCCAGGGTGACACCCAGTCCGACGTGCTGGGCATTCGCATAGAAGTCACCGAAGCGGATGAACGTGTTGTTGAGGCCCGGCCAGAAATAGATGACCACGAAGGCCAGCGCAAGCAGGGGAGCGAGGCCGAAGCAGAACAGGATCTGCGCGGTGGCCCGGAGCTCGGCACCGGTGTCGACATCGGTATAACGGTCGATGTGGGGCTCGACGCCCGGATCGTCCACCGGATGTTCGACAACGATGCCGTTGGCATCAGGCTGCGGGCGGACGTCGAGGTCCTGCCCGGAGGTCTGGTCGTGATTGATGCTCACTTGGCTCGTGCTCCCTTCGAAGCGATCCACACGGCGAACAGGATGAGGGTGCCGAGGCCGCCGATCCAGACCCAGAAGCCGTCCTCGACCGGGCCGAGGCCACCGAAGCCCCAGCCACCGTGGTTGGGCTCTTCGTGGAGCTGGTTCAGATAACCGATGACGGAGCGGAGCTCGTCGTCGGTCAGGCTCTCCTTCGAGAAGACCGGCATCTGCTGCGGGCCGATGCGCACGGCCTCATAGATGTGCTTGTTCTCGACATCGACGAGCGACGGAGCATATTTGCCGTTGGGCAGGGCGCCACCGAGACCCGACACGTTGTGGCACGCCGAGCAGTTGGTGCGGAACAGCTCGCCGCCGATGGCGATCTCGTGCTCGCTCAGACCGACGGGGCTGTATTGCTCTTCACGGGGAATCGCGGGGCCGGGGCCGAGGCTCGCCACATAGGCCGCGAGCTGCTCGATCTCCTGGTCGGTGTAGGTGTTGTTCTTGCGCGGAGCCTGGGCGCCCGGATGGGCCATGGGCATGCGGCCGGTGCCGACCTGGAAGTCCACCGATGCGGCACCGACGCCGATCAGCGATGGGCCCTGGGAGGCACCCTCGGCATTGAGGCCGTGGCAGGAGGCGCAGCCCACGGCGAACAGCTCTTTGCCCGCCTGAACCTGGGTGGTGGTCGTCTGCTCCGCGTTGGACTTGCCGGTGGGGGCGAAGCCGGCGTACACGACGCCTAGGAAGAACAGCGCGAGGATCAGCAGCAGTGGCCGTGCTGCTCGATGTCGCCGCTTGGCGGACAGGAATCTCACTGAGGGTTTCCCTTCATGATCGAAAGTGGTCGGGTCGGCGCCAGGCGGCTGGCTACTTGATGATGTAGATGGTGGCCCACAGGATGATCCAGACCACGTCGACGAAGTGCCAGTAGTAGGAGATCGCAACGGCGGAGACCGCCTGCTCGTGGGTGAAGCGGCGAGCCAGATAGGTCCGGCCCAGGACGAACAGGAAGGCGATCAGACCGCCCGTCACGTGCAAGCCGTGGAAACCGGTCGCGAGATAGAACAGCGAGCCATAGACATCCGACTGGAGGGTCAGGCCCTCGTGCCAGAGCTCTGCGTATTCCCAGACCTGGCCGCCGATGAAGACGGAACCCATGATGAACGTGATGATGTACCACATCCGCAGCTTCTTGACGTCGCCCTTCTCGGCAGCGAAAACGCCCAGCTGACAGGTCACCGAGGAGGCGACGAGGATTGCAGTGTTCACCACGGCGAACGGAATGTTGAGCATCGACGTGCCCTGGCGCCACAACTCACCGTCGGTGGCCGCGTTGGTCACCGAGCGAACCGTGAAATAGGCCGCGAACAGGGCCGCAAAGAACATCAACTCGGACGCGAGCCAGATGATGACGCCGACGGACACCATGTCCGGTCGGCCCTTCACACCAGTCAGACGGGTCCGGGCGATGGGATGGAGGGCCCCGGTCGGGAGCGCAGATGACGAATCGGAGGATGTAGCCACGGGCACATTATTGCCATACTTTGCGGACACGTCACCCCAATCGGGTCGTTATGACCGCCTTGGCACGTGATCGTTGCATCTCCGGGCTGATAAGCATCGATATGCTGAGCTCGATCGGTCAGTCGTCAAATGCGAGGAAGAACAATGAGTGCAGAGCAGGCCAGCGAGGCCGAAGCCACTGTTCTGGTCTATTCGGATGATCGCACCGTGCGCGAGCAGATCCGGTTCGCCATGGGCACGACGCTGGCGGCCGACCTGCCGCGCGTCCGGGTCGTCGAGTGCGCCACGCCGCGCGCGGTGATCCAGGCGATGGACGCCGGCGGCATCGACACCGTCGTGCTCGACGGGGAGGCGGTCCCCGCGGGCGGCATGGGCATCTGCCGCCAGCTCAAGGATGAGATCTCCCATTGCCCGCCTGTGCTCCTGGTGGTCGGACGCCTCGACGATGCCTGGCTCGCCACCTGGTCGCGAGCCGATGCTGTGGTCGCCCATCCGGTGGATCCTGTCAGCTTCCCGGACTCGGTGGCTGGCCTGCTGCGCGAGCGGCTCCGCAACACCCCGGCTCCCGCCTGATGAGCGCGCGGACCTGGCCCGACCTGATCACGCGGCTGATTCGCCGCCAGGACCTGGGGTCCGACGACGTCGGCTGGGCGATGGGCGAAATCCTCAACGGCCTGGCCAGCCCCGTCCACGTGGCTGCTTTCGCGGTTGCGCTGCGGGCCAAGGGCGAAACCGTCGAGGAGCTCTCGGGCATGGCCGATGGATTGCTCGAGATGGCCCGGCCGATCGGGCTGGACCGGGAGGCCGTCGATGTCGTCGGATCCGGCGGGGACCGTGCCAATACCGTCAATATCTCCACGATGGCCGCCATCGTGGCCGCAGCCACAGGAGCCCGGGTCGTCAAACACGGCAACCGGGCCGCATCCTCGGCCTGTGGGACCGCTGATGTGCTCGAACAGGTCGGCCTGGTGTTGGACCTGCCGCCCGAGGTCCAGCAGTCCGTCATGGACGAGGCCGGGTTGGTGTTCCTCTTCGCCCCCCACTATCACTCGTCTTTGCGGCATGCCGCGGGTGTGAGGCGCGAACTGGGTGTGTCGACCTTCTTCAACTTCCTGGGCCCGATGGCCAACCCCGCCCGTCCGCTGGCCCAGGCGATCGGCGTCGCGGATGAGCGGATGGCCGCGCTGATGGCCGGTGTGATCGCCGGCCGCGGGGCGCGCGGGTTGATCTTCCATGGTGGAGATGGCCTGGACGAGTTGACGACGACCACCACCTCCCGCGTGTGGGTCATTCGCGACGGGCGGGTCAGTGAAACTGCGCTCGACCCCCAGGAGCTCGGCATCCCCCGGGCGAAAGTGGCCGACCTGGTGGGCGGGCCGCCCGAGACCAACGCGTGGGTGCTGCGGGAGACCTTCGACGGCCGACAGGGCGCAGTGCATGACATCGTGGCGCTGAACGCCGCGGCTGCGTTGCTGGCCTATGAGGGACCCGATCCGGACGCCGATCTGGTGGGGCAGCTCGGCCCGCGTTTCGAGCGGGCCCGAGAGGCCCTCACCGACGGCTCGGCCGGCGCCAAACTCGATCAGTGGGTCTCGGCGACCCGCCGGGCCCGGGTCTCAGCCCAGAAGCGCTAACGCAACGAACGATCCGGTGACAAGGGCGGGCCCATAGGGAAAGGGCCCGCCTTTGCCGCGTGCCCGGAGCAAGAGGCCGTGGGCAGCACCCAGAAGCGTCCCGACGAGCAGGCCTGCAAACACCAGGTCGCCGGAAACGCTGGCGGTGACACCGCCGAGGACCGGGGCGAGGCGTACGTCACCGAACCCGATGCCGCGGCTCAGGCGCCAGAACAACCAGAAAAAGACCCAGGCTCCGATCGCGCCGAGAGCGATGCGCATGAGCAGGCTCGCCGGTTCGTCACTCAGGGCGACGGACGCTCCGACGCCTGCCAAGCCGAACACCCAAAGGGCGACAGTCAGGCGATAGGGCAGATAGGTCGTCATGGCGTCGATGGCAGCCAGCAGGACTCCGACGGTCGCCAGGGGAATCCAGATCGGCCAGGCCTCGGCCGGCAGCCGCGCGGCCACCACACCGAGAGCCAGGCCCGAGCAGGCGGTCACGCCGGCGGCGAAGCCCACTGTCGCCAGCTCGCGATAGGGACGCTTGGGTTCGGTGCTCGTGGGCTCCGGCAGCAGATGCAGGACTGGCCCGGCGGCGATCCCGGTCATCACGCCCGTGAGCATCAGCGCGATCCACACTCCGGTCACCCTAGGCCGCCCGCGCGAGATCGACCAAGGTCAGCGGGTCGAGGTCGTGGGCGCGCGCAGCGGTCGCGAGGAGCAGCTCCGGATGACGGGCGAGCCGCGGCGTCCGGTCCTCGCGGAGGCCGGCGATGGCCTCCGGTGACATCCCGGAGACGGCCGCGACCCGGCGTGTGGTCCAGCCGCCGGCCATCAGGGTGTCCACCCAGAGTCGGGCCCATGGCATCGAACCAGGCTTGGCCAGATCCCGCCGGATGCGGGCGGGGTCAAGCGCGAGGATGCGCGCCGCATAATGCGGCGCAAGGCGGCGCAGGGGCCGCCGTTGCGGGCGACCGAGCAGGCTGCGGATGACATTGTCGGGTACGCCCGCGTACCCGGCGACCGCGCGCCAGGGCAGGCCGGTCGAATCGAGAATCCGGCGCAGGTGGACCCGGAAGGGAGCGGCTTGGACCCAGTTCCAGGTGTCATCGGATCCGGCGAAGGGGAGGGGTGCGGGGCGGGGTGTCATGGCGGGTGCTCCGATCTGTTGGACGCTTCACCCAACAGGCCCGAAAAGGCACCCGAATCGCACCGGAAATGCGCGAAGTCTGCCCCAACCGGAAGTCCCGGGAACAACGCAGCGGGCACCCCCGATGGGGATGCCCGCTGGGTGGAGCGTGGATCAGCGCTGGGCCTTGGCGAAGCCGGCGGCTTCGGCGGCAGCCTCGGAGTTGAACCACACGTCGGCGATGGTGCGCTCATAGCCACCCGTCTCCGGCACGTGGTATTTCATCGAGCGCTCGTTGCCCTTGATGGTGTAGCCCTCCGGCGGCTCCGCACCGACATAGGCACCCTCGCCGTAGCGGGCGGCGTCAGTGGCGCTCCCGGCGGTCTCGGGCACGTCGACCGGCTCGCTGAACGACTGGGTCGGCTTGGGCTGGGTGTCGCTCGCGGGATAGGCCGAAGCGGTGTGGGTCTGCCAATCGGTCTCCTGCGGACCGAAGAACTTCTTCCACGCCACGAACGCGCCACCGAGCAGGGCACCGAGGAAGAGGAGCGGGAGGAGCTTGCCCTTCTTCTTTTTCTTCTCGACAGCGCCGGTGTCCCGAAGCGCCTGGATCTGGGACAGGCTCTCGTTGTGGAGGCGACGGCGGTCGGCCTTCGACAGCTGCAGGTCACCACGCAGGGCCTTCACTGCAGCCAGACCCCGAGCCTGGGCCTCCTGGGCGTTCGGGTTGTTGGCGAGGTTCTCCAGCGCGTCGGTGAGCTTGGGCAGGAACTCGTCATAGCGATCCTTGGCAGCGCCACGGGCGGCGGCGACAGCGGGGGCGGCGGCGACCGCGGCCTGATGGGCATATTCGGTGCCCCTGGCGCGGGCCTCGGCGGCGAGAGGGCCGAGACGATCCTTGCCCTGGTCCAGCAGCGGCGCGATCTTGTCCTTGGCATCGTGGAGCAGCGCCGCAGCGTTCTCCGCGGCCGTGTGAGTGATCTCTGCGGCGGCGTTCTTCTTCTTCACGTGTCCTCCGTGGGTCGGGTCCCGGTGGGAGTGGTCCTCCGACCGGGGCTACTCAACGGTATCCGCCCGTTCTGATCGGACAATGGGGTGGGGGGTTTTGTTGGGGTTCGATCAGGGGCAGGGACGCAGGGTCTGGCCACCCGATGGAGGTCCGGGCGGGAGGCGAGGTGGGACGACCGTGACAAGATGGACGCCGGGACCAATGCGGGTCCCGACCCACATCACAAGGAAAGGGGCCGACGTGGCGAAGACCGCGACCCTCCACACCAACCACGGCGATGTCGTGATCAACCTGTTCGACAATGACGCGCCCAAGACGGTGGCGAACTTCGTGGACCTGGCCACGGGTGAGAAGACCGGCAAGAAGTTCTATGACGGACTCATCTTCCATCGCATCATCGACGGCTTCATGATCCAGGGCGGCTGCCCGCTCGGCACCGGAACCGGTGGCCCCGGCTATCAGTTCGCCGATGAGTTCCACCCGGAGCTCGCGTTCAACAAGCCCTATCTCCTCGCGATGGCGAATGCCGGCCCCGGCACCAACGGCTCGCAGTTCTTCATCACCGTCGCCCCGACGCCGCATCTCAACCGTCGGCACAGCATTTTCGGCGAGGTCGCCGATCAGGCCAGCCGCGATGTCGTCGACACCATTGCCAAGGTGCGCACCGGCCGCATGGACCGTCCCGTCGAGGACGTTGTCATCGAGTCCGTCGAGGTCTCCGAGGCCTGAGCCGATGACTGACGACCGCCCCGATTTCACCTGGGAAGAATTCTCCGCCGGCAAAGGGTCCGGCGGGGATCCGCCCAAGGATTCCGACCGATTCAAGCCCTGCTTCCGCCACAAGGAGCGGACGACCGGCATCACGTGCCAGCGGTGCGATCGCCCGATCTGTGGTGAATGCATGCGCCCGGCCTCGGTTGGTTTCCAGTGCCCCGTGTGCGTCGCCGAACAGCAGATGGCGGAGCCCCCGGTCACGAACCGGGTAGGGAAGCGGGTGGGCGGGGGCGGTCGTCGGCCGCGGTCGTTCTCGGGTCCCAGCATTGCCGGGATCCGGTTGGCGGGCGGCCCCACGAGCACGACCGTGATCCTCATGATCGTGATGGCGATCGTGGGCGTGATCGACCTGTTCGGCGGCCTGGGGATCCGGCTGCTGGGGTTCTCCGAGCCGCTCATCGCCAGTGGTCAACTGTGGCGCCTGGTGACCGGCATCGTCGTCGCAGGCCATCCGCTGAACCTGTTGATCAATCTGCTGTTCCTGTGGCTGGTGGGCCGCAGCGTCGAGGCCGACTTCGGTCGCGGTCGGATGCTGGCCGTCCTGGCCCTGTCGGGCCTGGGCGGGTCGGCCGCGCTGATGCTGTTCATGCCCATGCCGCTGTGGCCGATGGCCTACGGCGCGATCCTCGGCATGCTCGCCGCCGTCGCCGCAGCGAAACGCAGGTTCGGCGAGGACATCCGCGGCGACCTGCTCCTGCTCGGCATCATGGTCGCTTTCAGCGTCATCATGGGAAATGTGCCCGGCTGGATCAGTCAGATCGGGGCCATCCTCGCCGGCGGCGCCGCCGGAGCGATCATCGCCTACGCGCCGCGGGAGAACCGCACGCGGACCCAGGTCCTGGGCCTTGCGGGACTCGCCGGCGTACTGCTGGTCCTGGCCTTCGTGCGGGTGCTGATCGGGGCCTAGCGTCTGCCGATGGGCTTGCGCCTGACTCTTCAGCTTCCGTTGACGTCTTGAGCTTGCGCCCTATCTCATCCAGCTTGTCTTCGCGTCTAGAGCGCCCCGTGCACCGGGGGCGGAGTCGGCGAGGGCAAGCTGGATGGATTTCGGGCGTGAGGGAGCGGAAGCTCAAGCGGCTGCGGGGCGCTGACTGCCGTGAACGCACGCTGATTGACGGGTTTTCTCCCGCGATTCGTGGTTGACGGCCGCTTCGGCGTGGTGGGTAAGCCCGCCCCGCGGGAGGGCAAGCTGACTGCGACAGAACCTAGCGCCCGGCGTGGGGCCATGGCGTCTCAGTCGGCGGGCGCGCCGGAGGGCACCGGAACCGGCACCCAGGGTGCCTGCTCGACGAGCAGGACGGCTGTGATGACTGCCGCGATGGCGAGGATGGTGGTCACCACTGCGAGGACAATCCACCGCCGAAGCGGCCGGGGTCTCCGGCCGCCGAGCAACGGATCCGTTCGTTCAGCCGCCGAGTGAGAAGGCGGCTTCGAGGTCATGGTTGGAATAGGCGCGGAAGGCGATGTGGGTCTCGGTGTTGAGCACACCGGCCACCTTGTTGAGCTTGTCGGCGACGACCTCGGCGACCGCGTCATGATCGCGCACCCGGATCATGGCGATCAGGTCGAGCGCGCCGGTGACCGAATAGACCTCGGTGACCCCGGGCAGGGAGGCAATCTGTTCGGCCACTTCCGGGATCCGGGCCACATCGGCGTTCACGAAGACAATCGCAGTGATCATGGCGTGATCCTAACCGAGCAGGATGCGGGCGAGGTCACCGTCGGCCAGCCCGGCGTGAAGCGGCCAGGACCAGTCGCCATCGATCTCGATCAGGCGTACGCCCGGGCGTTCCAGCCAGGCTGCGATTCGCTCGGCCTCTTCTATTGTGCCGGCCGGGGCGGGGCCTGTCGGAGTCGGCACGGTTTCGGCGACAGCGACGGTCTGGCGCGCCACCTCCTGGGGAATCTCGCCCGGCCGTGCCAGCGCCGCAGCGGCGAGTCGGCCATGTCGGACCACATGGATCTCCCAGCCTTCGTCACTTCGGGCCGCCGCCACAAGCTGGGGGCAGCGGGCTAGGCCGGCGATGCGATGGTGGCGCACCGAGGCTGTGGTCCAGGCGTCCAGCCTGGTCCGTAGGTCGGCTGCTTCCTCGAATCGGTGCGAATCGACCAGCCGGGTCATTCGCTCGCGAGCCGCCGCGACCACCGCGTTGATATCGCCTGACATCGCCTCGCGTACGCCTTCGACCACGTGCGCATAGTCCTCCGGCGAAATCGAATGGTCGCAGGGAGACAGGCAGCGGCCCATTCCTGCCAGGGCGCATGGACTGAGCGGGCGTCGCAGGGACAGGCGATCGCTGCAGCGGCGGATCGGGAACGCATCCTGGAGGGCGGAGACGACCCGGTCGATGGTCTCGCGGGAGCGGAAAGGGCCGAAATATTGGGCGCCGTCGTCGGCGATGGTTCGGACGACCGAAAGCCGGGGATAGATCTCGGTTGTGAGCTTGAGCCAGTGCACGCGGCGAGGGAATTTGGAGCGGCGGTTGTAGCGCGGACTGTGGGTGTCGATCATGCGCAGCTCCAGGACTTCGGCCTCCAGGGCGGTGGCGCAGGCGACGGCATCGACACCGGTGGCGACGCGGACCATCTCGTCCATGCGGCGACGGGTTTCGGCCGCAGTGAAATAGGTGCGGACGCGGCGGCGCACGTTCACCGACTTGCCGACATAGAGAATGCGTCGCTGAGGCCCGTGATCGCCGTCGACGAGGTCATAGAAGAAATAGACACCGGGGCGTTCCGGCAGCGTGTCCGCCCAGGTGCGCCGGGCCCGGCGCTGTTTCGGCACTCGGCGGGTGAACTCCTTCAGGTCTTCGACCGAATGGACGCCCAGGTTGCCGATGCGGGCGATCAGGCCGTGTAGCACATCGACGGTCGCCCGGGCGTCGGAGAGGGCACGGTGATTCGGGGTCGTGGTCGAGGAGAAGTGGCGCGCCAGGGTCGCCAGCTTGTGGTTGGGCACCTCGTCGCGGAGCATCACCGAGCGCGCGAGGCCCACCGTGTCGATCACCGCATTGCCGGGCCAGGACGTGTCATGGGCAGCACAGGCCCGCTTCAGGAACCCGATGTCGAACCCCGCGTTGTGGGCCACGAGAACGGCATCGCCGACGAACTCGAGGAAGCTCGGCAGGACCGCTCCCAGCGAAGGCGCCCCCGCCACCATGGTGTCGGTGATCCCCGTGAGGACCTGGATCAGCGCAGGAATATGGGTCAGCGGGTCGACGAGTGTCTGGAACTCCCCGATCACCTCTCCGCCGCACACCTTCACCGCCCCGATCTCGGTGATCGCCGCGTCCTCACCGCCGCCCGTGGTCTCGAGGTCGACCACGACGAAGGTCGTGTCGATCAACGGCGTGCCGAGTTCGTCGATCGTCGGCTGATAAGCGTGCGCTGCCATGCCTCGGGACGTTAGAAGGCAGCACTGACAAAACTGGCGCACGCGCGGAAAGACCCGGACGTGGCCGTCGCTCACGCAAAAAGTGTCAGAGCCCACTGTGAGGCTGTGAGCATGGACATCGTGCATGTGGATTGCAACCGTTGTGTGGCCCGGGGGAGCGGCTGCTCCGACTGCGTGATCTCGGTGCTGCTGGGGGTCCCCGAGGGGCAGGTGGTGAGCGGGGTGGACCTCGAGGATGACGAACGCGCCGCGCTGGCGGTGCTCGCGGAATCGGGGCTGCTCCCACCTCTCCGGCTTGTTGAGGGCGTCTCAGCCCCTGAACCTGAGAATTTTCTTTGGTCTGAGGGCCGTTTCGCTGAGTGAATCTCAGGTTGCACGTGATCTGACCGTGACCTAATGTGATCGCGTTGACTGGGGTTCTGCCCCTGTCACATCCACTCAACCGGCGAATACAAAGGGGATGGGCGTGGCCTCACGCAAGCAGAAGGCGATGCGATCGGGCGTCCTGGGGGCGGCGATCGCCGCGCTCGTGATGACCAGCTTCCCCCTCGCGGCGAACGCTGATCCCGAAGCCGTGGCCAAGGCCAAGGCCGAGGTCGACAAGTTGGCCATGGAAGCAGCCGCGCTCGATCAGGACGCGCTGGCGGCCCAGGGCAAGCTCGATGACGCCCAGAAGCGTCTGGTGACCCGGGAAAACGACGTCCGGGCCCAGACCGAGAAGGTCGCGGCGATGCGGACCCAGGTGGGTCAGGTCGCCCTCGCCCAGTTCCAGAATCGTGACATGGATCCGACGACCCAGCTGGTGCTGCGGGCCGACTCGGATTCGTTCCTCAGCCAATATGCGACCATCCAGCAGGTCACGGCGAACCAGAACGGTGCGCTGCAGGATTTCCAGTCCGAGCAGGCCAACCTCGCTGACATGAAGCGGGATGCGGCTGCCGACGTCGAGACCATCGATCAGTCCGCCAAGGAGGTCGAGAAGGCTCGCGCTGCTTCCGCCAAGAAGCTCGACGATGCTGAGAAGGTGCTGGCCCGGCTGACTGCCGAAGAGCGGGCCCGGCTCCAGGCGGAGGAGGAGCGTCAGGCACGCGAGAACGCCGCTGCCGCAGAGCGCGCTCGGGCTGAGCAGGAGACCCAGGCAGCCACCAACCGCACGCCCTCGGCATCTCCGTCGGCGACTCCCGGACGCACCAACAATGCCAACAGCTCGGCCCAGGCACCGGCTCCTGCAGCCGGAGGCAGCTCCAGTTCCCGCGGTCTTGCCGCCCTCGCCTTTGCGCGTGCCCAGCTCGGCAAGCCCTATGTGTGGGGCGGCACGGGCCCGGGCGGCTATGACTGCTCCGGCCTGACCGGTGCCGCATGGCGTTCGGCCGGCGTCTCGCTGCCGCGGACCTCGCAGCAGCAGTTCGGTTCCGGGCGCGCCGTTTCGATCAACGAGCTCGCCCCCGGCGACCTGGTGTTCTATTACTCCGGCATCAGCCATGTCGCGATCTATGCCGGTGGCGGCCAGATCGTCCACGCCTCCCGTCCCGGCAAGCCGGTCAGCTATGACCCGCTGCGGTCCATGCCGATCGCTGGTGCCCGTCGGGTTGGCTGACCCCCTCAGGTCCCGATCGACCCCCGGTCGCGTCTTCGTGGCGCTGCTGGGGGTCGTCGCATTGTTGGGGTGCGCTCCAACTGCCGGCACCACCGAGGCCCCGGCAGGGACGGCGCGGGCGGGCGTACCCTCACCCAACCGTGCCGACCTCACCCGCTTTCTGGACCAATTGGCCGCGGCGGGGGATGAAACCCGTTGGCGGGCCCTCATCGACCCAGTGGACCCGCACTTCGCAACGAGCGCCGTGTGGCTGAGGGATAACCTCGCGGGCCTCGACGTTGAGTTGGTGCCGGCTGCCGGTGTCCGGGTGCCGGCCGCGCAGCGGCAGCAGCTCCTCGGTCCCGAGGCTGTCGTGCAGGCGGTGCAGGCCACGTGGTCCGTCCCAGGGACAGCAGCCGCCGAGCACACGCTCTGGCTGACCCTCCGGCCCGGGCCCGATGGGCTTCGGCTCGCCGGGATCACCGACGGACCCTCTTATCCCAATGCGGAACCCCTACCCGTGTGGTGGCTCGAGCCGGTTCGGATCCTCAGGGAGGGCGATGTGGCGGTGCTGGCCGCTCGATCACGGGACTCCGACGAGTGGCTCCCCGGCCTCGTCGAGGCTCGGGAGAGCGTGGCACGGCGCCTGCCGATCACCGCGCCCTTGGTCGCCCAGCTGCCCGGCAGCGCCGCTGGGTTCGAGCGAGTGCTGGGCGTACGCTCGGGCAGCCACCGGCTCGTGGCCGCAGCCGCCCGGCCGTTCGGCGACGCGGTCCAACTTGTCGTGAACCCCGAGGCCGGGGGATCCACGCAGGGGGAGGCCCGCCGAGTCCTGCTGGCGCACGAGGTTGTCCATGTCGCGGCTGGATCGGTCCGGGGACAGGGCCCGCTGTGGCTAACGGAGGGGTACGCCGACCTGGTCGCGATGGCGGGCCACCCGGCCGTGGTAGCCGCTCACGAGACCTATCTCGCCGACGATCAGCGCCGTCATGGCATCGCCACCGCCCTCGTGACGGACACCGAACTTCGACCCGACGACGCCCGGGTGCATGCCCACTATCAGCGCGCCTGGTTCACGGTGCGCGTCCTGGATCAGGGACCCGAAAGCCGGTCCGCTCCCGTCGGAGGCGTCGCCGACCGGGTCCACGCGGCTGTTCTCGCGGGCACCCCGCTCGAGGACGCCTTGGCCGCCGAGGGGTGGTCCACCCGGACGCTGACCGAGGCAGTGTCCGCAGAACTGCGACGGTTGGTCGGCCAGTGACCACAACGCTCGTGATCACCAACGATTTTCCGCCCCGCATCGGAGGGATCGAGGCGTTCGTCGCCCAGGTCTGCGATCTGCTCGGCGATGTGGTCGTGCTGACCAGCTCGTACGCCGACGCTGCGGCCTCCGACGCCCGCCGGGCCTATCCGATCCATCGTGGAAGCCGGGTGCTGCTGCCCGGGGCGGCGACGCTGCGGGCGGCCGTGACGCTCATGGAGCGGCATGCCGCCACGCGGGTGGTATTCGGGGCCGCAGCGCCGTTGGGCCTGCTGGCAGCGCCGCTGCGTGCGGCCGGAGCCACCCATCTGCTTGCCATCAGCCACGGTCACGAGACGTGGTGGGCCCGCACACCGGGGGCCCGCCAGCTGCTGCGACGCATCGGGGACCACGCCTCGGCCGTGTCCTGGATTTCGGGACACACCCGCGACCGGATCGGGCCGGCCCTCTCACCCGCTGCCCGGGCCCGCATGATTCGGTTGGCGCCACCGGTCGCGACGGACAGGTTCGCCCCCGTCACAGGGCCGCGACCGGCGAGGCCCACCGTGATTGCCGCCGGCCGCCTGGTCGCCCGCAAGGGATTCGACACGCTCCTGGCGGCCTGGGCCGGTGTGCTGCGTCAATGGCCGGGGAGCGGTCTACCCGAGTTGATCCTCGTCGGGGACGGGCCCCAACGGTGCCGCCTCGAGTCCATGGCTCGCGGACTCCCGGCTCCGGACACGGTTCGCTTCACCGGCGCGGTGCCGCATCACCGCATGCCGGAGCTCTATGCGCGCGGACACGTGTTCGCGATGCCGGTGCGGCCGCGCTGGGGCGGACTCGATGCGGAAGGCCTCGGCATGGTCTTTGCCGAGGCCGCAGCGTGTGGGCTCGCCGTGGTGGCCGGCGATTCGGGTGGCACGCGGGACACCATGGTTCCGGGCGAATCGGGCGTACTCGTGCCGCCGAACGATCCTGCGCACCTCACCGGGGTGCTGCTGGAGCTGCTCCGGGATCTGTCCAAGGCCGAGGAGATGGGCCGCCTGGGGCGAGCCCACGTCGAGGCCACGTTTTCACCGACAACAACGGCGGCGGTCCTCCGAGACGTCCTGCATCTCGAGTGACCACCGCCGCAGTGTTTCGCGATCAGCGGGCGTAGAGCTCCGTCTTGGCCTTCTCCGCGCCGATGGTGGTGGACTCGCCGTGACCGGTGTGAACGATGGTCTCGTCGGGCAGCTTGAACAGGTGGTCGTGGATCGACTTCAGCAGCGTGTCCTTGTTGGAGAAGCTCTGACCTGTCGCGCCCGGGCCGTCCTTGAACAACGTGTCGCCGGTGAAGACGACGCCCAGGTTGGGCACATGGAGGCACACCGAACCCTCGGCATGGCCCGGGGTGTGGAGCACCCGCAGACCGGTCCCGCCGATATAGAACATGTCGTTGTGGTTCAGCTCGTTGTCGGGATTTTCCTTCGGGTGGGTCTGCTGCCAGAGGCCCAGATCGCGCGGGTTGAGGAGGATCGGCGCGTTGGTGCGGCGACCGAGGTCGGGTGCGACCCGGATGTGATCGTCATGGGCGTGGGTGCACAGGATGGCCACCACCTCGCGGTCTCCGACCACGGCCATGATGTCGTCGACATTGTGGGGCGCGTCGATGACGACACACTCCTTGTCGTTGCCGATCACCCAGATGTTGTTCTCAACCTCATAGGTCTTGCCGTCAATGCTGAACGTGCCGCTGTTGACGGCGTGGTCGATCCGGACCTCAGACATTCGCTTCTTCTCCTCATCGGGCGGCAGGCCACCCGTCATCAACTAGTCGCGCGGGCCGCCCGTCAGTCAACCATGACGACCGAGCGCAGCACGTCACCGTGGTGCATTTTCTCGAAAGCGGCCTCCACGTCGCCGATCCCGATCTTCTCGGTCACGAACGCGTCGAGCGGCAGCCGCCCCTGAAGATACAGGTCGATCAGCATCGGGAAATCCCTGCTCGGCAGGCAGTCCCCATACCACGATGACTTGACGGCACCGCCGTGGCCGAACACCTCGAGCAGGGGCACCTCCCACTTCATGTCCGGCGTCGGCACGCCCACGAGCACCGCGGTGCCGGCCAGATCACGCGCCTGGAACGCCTGGGTGAAGGTCTCGGGCCGGCCGACGGCATCGATCACGCAGTCGGCGCCGTGTCCACCGGTGACTTCCCGAATCTTCTCGACGACATCAACATCGGCATCCGCCAGGATCGTGTGGGTGGCACCCAGCTCGGTGGCCTGATCGAGTTTTCGCTGATCGCGGTCCACGGCAATGATGGTGTGGGCACCGGCGAGGAGCGAACCGACGATCGACGCCATGCCGACGCCGCCGCAGCCGATGACGGCCACGGAGTCACCACGGCCCACGTTGCCGGTGTTGATCGCTGCGCCGAGTCCCGCCATGACGCCGCAGCCGAGCAGGCCGGCGGTCTCGGGTTCGGCTGCCGGGTCGACCTTGGTGCACTGTCCCGCCGCGACCAGGGTCTTCTCGGCGAAGGCGCCGATGCCGAGAGCGGGGGACAGCTCCTTGCCGGCGTCCGGGTCGCCGTCGGCAAGGGTCATCTTCTGCTTGGCGTTGTGGGTGGCAAAGCAATACCACGGCTTGCCCTTGGCGCAGGCGCGGCACTGGCCACAGACGGCGCGCCAATTGAGCACCACATAATCGCCCGGCGCGACTTCGGACACGCCCTCGCCGACCGACTCCACGATGCCGGCCGCCTCGTGGCCCAACAGGAACGGGAAGTCGTCGTTGATCCCGCCCTCGCGATAGTGGAGGTCGGTGTGGCAGACGCCGCAGGCCTGGATCTTCACCACCGCCTCGCCCGGACCGGGATCGGGCACCACGATGTCGACAACTTCGACCGGCGCACCCTTTGCGCGGGCAATCACAGCTTTGACTGTCTGGCTCATGTTCGGGGACTCCTTCGTTCGACGGGACGAAAGTGAATCTAGCGAACGCGTCCGACAAATAGGTCCGAGGAGGGGGTAGGCCCTGGCCGTGGCGCCTTCAGCTCCCGTAGGTCTCTTCAGCTCGCGTTGACGTCTTGAGCTTGCGCCCCATCTCATCCAGCTTGCCTTCGCGTCTAAGGCTCCCCGTGCACCGGGGGCGGAGTCGGCGAGGGCAAGCTGAATCGAATTCGGGCCGATGAGCGACACGCTCAAGCCGTCAAGGGGCGCTGACTGCCGGGAACGCACGCTGAACAACCCGGTTTCTCCCAAGATTGCACGTTTCCGGTGGTTTCGGCAGGGCTGGTACGCCCGCCCAACGGGAGCGCAAGCTGAAAAGCGTTACAGGAGTTGGAGGCACCCCCGGGGCCGTCTTTTGGAGAATGGATACCCCCTAGGGTATAAAAGAATCAGCCGCAACGCCGGGTGTGCGGTTGGGAATCAGAAGGAGTGGTCGGCATGTGCCGTGCAGTGAAGTGCCGCAAGTGTGGCAAGACGACGTGGGCCGGCTGTGGCATGCACGTCGATCAGGTGATGGCGGGTGTGGCCAGGGCCGACCGCTGCAAGTGTGATGAGGAGCCCGTGGCTCCGGCCCCCAGTGGTGGCGGGATCTTCGGCAAGCTGTTCGGTCGCTGAGGCGACATCCTCAGACAACGGCTCCGTCGCCGTCGTTCGGATCGCGGTGCTTGGGAAGTGAGCGCCAGCCGATCACAACGGCGGCGACGAACGCCACGACAGCTGCCCAGCCGGCCCAGATCGGCAGCGGCACGCCCACGATGGTGAGCAAGAGGGCAACCAATACATAGGCAGCACAGAGCCAGCCGACCAGGGGGAGTCCC
>CAZEVN010000036.1:20679-28525 GCA_964515145.1 uncultured Enemella sp. | reverse complement strand
AGCTCAGGAACCCGTCAGGCATGCCCACCCTCCACCAAACCGGGAACGGTCCAACCAGGTCGAGTGAGGCACGCTCCGGACAAGTTCCCCATAGAAGTCCGGACCGAGCTATCCCCGGCCAGGGAGCGTCTCCATGTTGAATAGTGCCGGGTCAAACCACTCGTGAGGCCCTCCCGGACCCCTGCGTCGGACGCGACACACCGGGTGGCGAGTGGTGATGCGCCAGATGGCACGAGTTCGGTCGAGACGCGCGGTGTCGGGATGCACGTTGTGCCATTGGCACGTTGCGATCGGCCCGCCCGCGTGTCGCCAGTCGTGAAATCCTGCGACGAGCCCACATACCAAGAGTCAGCGCCAAAACTGGTGCGTCTTGAGAGGCCAGCTCTAGAGCCAGGGCGGGAGTGTCGGCAGTTCGCCCGGACCGAGGACCTTGACACGCGCGCCGTCACTGCGCCCGGTAAGCCAGGCCGCCAGGTCCTCGATGGTCGCCATCACGCGCAGGATCTCTCCCTCGCCCTCGATCCGCCAGCTCTCCCCGGTGTTGCGCGAGAGAATCTCCAATCCAGGCGTCCCGTCCTTGGCGCGTTTCGCGGTGATGTCGTCGAGCAGCGCACCGAGGAAACTCACCGGCAGATCGCCGAACGTCTTTCCACCCAGGTCGACCGCGTGCACCATCACCTCGCGCGCCCGCATCCACGGGATCTCGGTGGCCTGCACCGGACGACCCGCATTGGTGCGGACGCCCGCCTCCCAGTCCTGCTCGGAAAGCCCGTCGAGCCGGGCCGCGAGCGTGGCGGCGGTCTCGGCGTACCTCTCACGCAACTCCGCCACCGACCGCTTCGCGCCCGACTCGATGTCGGCGGCGCGCTGGCCGTTGGAGGAATACATGGGCGTTTCGACGCCGGTGCGCGCCCACTCCACCAGGTTGCCGAGCGCTTCGGCGTTGTTGGCCAGATGGGCCAGCAGGTGTTTGCCCGTCCAGCCGGACAGGACGATCGACTCGGTGAGTTGCTCGTCGCTCAACTCGCCGAGCGCTGTCGTGAACAAGTCGGTGCCCTGGTTCATCCAGCGCAGGGACATCTGCAGCGTGCGCATCGTGCCTCCTCGTGTGCTGGTCCGACCCTACTCAGCCGGTGACGGCGATGCATGCGGCCAGCGCTGCACGCCGTAGTGCTGGTGCGCCAGCATCCGCAGGGCATTGAAATAGGCAGCCCCGAGGACGGTGCCGACGACCGCGCCGGAGATCGTCCCCTCCAGGTCGGGGAGGCCCGCGATCCACGCCAGATCATGGCGGGCGAGGGCGTCGGCGTGCTCGGCATACGCCGCCCAGTCGGCCACGAAGTCGATCCCACCGGCGTCGCGGGCGGTGACCAGCAGGTCGCGGAGGTGCTGGGCTGCGGCGCTGTCGGCGTACACCTCCCAGCCCATGCGCTCCACCAGCTCGTCATAACGCTCCCGCGCCCACTCGTCCTCCGCGCCGACCGGTTCGACCATCGCGTCCTGGGCGGTCGCGAGCGCGGCGATCGGCCCCTCCTCCATCGAGTCCAGGACCGCACGGGCCGACGCCACTGAGAGGCCGCCCACCTCGATCAGCGCCCGGATGAGACGCAGCCGCCGCAGATGATCCTCCGAATAGAGCGCCTGGTTGGGGCTGGTGCGTTCACCCGGGGGCAGCAGGCCCTCGCGGAGATAGAACTTGATCGTCGCGACGGGGAGGCCCGATTCGCGGCTCAGCTCCGCCATGCGCATATCGGGGTCCTTTCAGGGTTGCTCGGCCAGATAGATAAGCGTACTATCCATATATAGGAAGTGAGACTATCTATTTGAGGTGGCGCTCATGGCCGGAGATTTCGTCCGCATCGGGGATTCGGAGCGGGAGCAGGCTGCACAGGCGCTGGCGGAGCACTACGCCGCCGGCCGGCTCACGCGCGAGGAGCTGGACCAGCGCACCGCTGTCGTCCTGCGCGGCGTTCGCGGTGTTCTTCGTGCTGATCTGGCTGTTCACCGGCGCGGGCTATTTCTGGCCCGTCTGGCCGATCATGGGCTGGGGCATCGCGGTCGCCATCGGCGGCGTGCTCGCCCACACCGTCCCTGAGGTCTATCTCGAACGTCAGCGCGAACGCGCGGGGCGGCACCGGCCGCTGGGAGCCCGGCCGTACGCTCGGTGAGTGGCCACCACCGACCTCCACGACGCACTGCAGGACCTGTCCGAGCTCGTCGGGCGTCGCCTGGTGCTGACGGATGAGCGGCTGCGCGTGGTGGCGTACTCGATCCACGAAACCGAGGTCGATCGCGCCCGCCTGTCGGTGATCCTGACCCACAGCGATACGTGGGAAGCACCCCGGGCCGGCTCACATCCGGTCCTCCAGGAGGTCGCCGGGATCGGGCGCGTGCTGTTCACGCCGCTGCGCGACCACCGGCATCGGGTGGGGTTCCTGTTGTTGACGCTGGAGCCGGCCGAGCACGAACTCCCCGCGTCCGCGTCTGCGGTGCTCGACGAGCATGCCGGCGAACTCGGGCTGATGCTGTCGCTGCGGAGCCTGTATGCCGAGCGCGATCGCAACCGCACCCGGATCCTGCTCACTGACCTCATCAGCTCCGACCCTGCAGCAAGCGCCAGCGCCGCGGGCACGCTCATCGACGAAGGGCTCCTGGGTGCAGCCCGGCACTACTCGGCCGTTGCGCTCGGGCCGGATCCGGCCCATCCGGCGTACGATCCCGCCCTTGCCGACACCATCGCCCGCCTCGCGGTCGAGGCGATCATCGAGTTCGTCGGCCGCACGTCAACCGCCTCCGTGGCCGGGACCGGCATCGGCGACGGATTCGGCATGCTGGTCTTCCCGCGCCCCGTCGTGGCGGAGCGACTGGAGCGGATCCTGGATCGTTCCGAGTACGCCGCCGTCCGCGCCGGGCTGGGCCCGCTCGTCGGGTCATTGGCCGACGTCGGCGGGTCGTTCGCACGCGCGCGGGATGCCTGCCGCGTGGGTTGTGCCACCGGCGCACCGGGCCGAGTGCTCGCGTGGGCCGAGCTGGGCCTCGATCGCCTGCTGGTTCGCCTGCCACTGGACGAACTGACGCTCGAGGACCTTCCCCTGAGCGTCCGCCGACTGCTCGAGGCAGGGCTCGGCGACGACATGCTGGCGACCCTGGAGGCCTATCTCGCTCTCGGCGGTGACGCCGCCGCGACCGCTCGGGCTCTCCACATTCATCGGTCGACGCTCTATTACCGGCTCGATCGGATCCGCGCCGTGGGCGACCTGGACTTGACCGATGGCGTACTCCGCCGGGAACTGCACACCGGCCTCCGCATCGCCGAACTCGCCGGTCTCCGACACTCTGTCTGATCTGACGGCTTGATCTTCCGGTGGTTTGCGTCAGGACTCGACACAGTGGCGGGTTCTAGGGTGGAGTCAACCAAGCACTCAAAGGGGAGGACTCCCAATGAAGGATCTTCGGGTCGCCATCGTCGGTGGCGGGATCGGCGGGCTCACGCTCGCGCTGGCGCTGCGTCAGAAGGGCATCGATTCCACGATCTATGAGCAGGCCGACGAGCTGCGCGAGGTCGGCGCGGCGGTGGCGCTGTCGGCGAACGCCACGCGGTTCTATACGGGTCGGCTCGAGCTGGGCGAGGCGATCTCCAAGGTTTGGTATGAGGTCCAGGCCCTCATCTATCGGGATGCCCGCGATGGCGAGAAGATCGCCGAAATGCGCTTCGACTACAAGGGCCGCTATGGCGCGCCCTATGTCGGCATCCACCGCGCCGACCTCCAGGTCGTGCTCTCGCAGGCCGTCGGCCTGGACAAGATCGAGCTCAGCAAGCGGCTGGTCGGCATCGACGATTCGGGCAACGAGGCCGTGCTGACCTTTGCCGATGGTTCGTCGGCGACCGCGGATCTGGTGATCGGTGCGGACGGTGCCCGTTCGACGGTACGCCGGTTGCTGCTCGGTTATGACGATGCCTACTACTCCGGCGCGTACGCCTTCCGCGGCGTGGTCACGCCGGACAAGATGCCGTCGATGCCCGACCCCGATGCCATCCAGTTCTGGATGATGCCCGGGCAGCACTGCCTGCACTATCCGATCGGTGCGAACGGCGACCACAACTTCTTCCTGGTCGAGCGCAACGGCCTGCCGTGGGAGGAGAAGGGCTGGATCGCACCGTCGAACGACGAGGAGAAGCTGTCGCGCTGGCATGACAAGCACCCGGCGATCGTCGAGATGATCTCGGCCGTGTCCTGTGGTGAGCGTTGGGCCCTGTTCCACCGTCCGCCGCTCGGGCAGTGGTCCAAGGGCCGCGTGACAGTGATCGGCGACGCCGCGCATGCCCTGGTGCCGCATCACGGCCAGGGGGCCAACACCTCCATCGAGGACGCGATCGTGCTGGCGGATCAGCTGGGCTCGGGGTCGGATCTTGATGCCGCGCGGGCCGAGTTCGAGCGCCTGCGCCGTGGGCGTACGCGGAAGATCCAGTTCGCCTCCATCACCAACGCCGATGTCCTGCACCTACCCGACGGCCCCCGGGCCGACGAGCGCAATGCCCGGCTGGCCTCGGCCGATGCCTGGGATCGACACCTGGACTGGATCCACTCGTTCAAGGCCGACGAGCAGGAGCCCACCGATGCCCAGGGTGGCACCTGGCTCTGATCGGTCCGTTGTTCGGCACGGCGCCAAGGCTTCCTGCGCCGACCGGCCTAGGTTTGAGTCAGAACAACCCTGAACCCCTCGAGTCGTGATCATGCCGGCTCGGGGGGTTTGCCAATTCCCTGCCGAACCGCCGCGCGCTGGAAGAGGGGTCTGGGACAGGATGGGCCCATGGCAGCTGAACGAAACGTCCTGACCGGCCGAGTGGCAGTGGTGACGGGGTCCTCCCGGGGGCTCGGGTTGGAGTTCGCACGGCTGCTCGGCCGGCATGGCGCCACGGTCATCATCACAGCGCGCACCCCTGATGCCATCGAACGCGCCATCGCCGACCTCACCGCCGAGAACATCGATGCACACGGTCTCGCCGCCGATGTCGGTGAGCGTGCCGATGTCGAGCGGGTACGCGACGAGGCGCTGCGCCACGGCACGCTGGATATCTGGGTCAACAACGCCGGCGCTGCGGGCGTGTTCGGGCCGACGGTGGGTACGCCGATCGACGACTTCGAGCGCGTCGTCCGGACCAACATCCTCGGCACCTTCCACGGTTCACAGGTGGCCCTGGGTGTGTTCACGGCCCAGGGTCACGGCGACCTGGTCAACCTCTATGGCCGCGGCGACGACAGGCCGGTTCCGCTGCAGACCGCGTACGCCTCCTCCAAGGCCTGGATCCGCACCTTCACCCGAGCGCTGCAGGGCGAGGTCAAGGGCACCCGCGTGCGGGTCCACGGGATGAACCCCGGCCTGGTCCTCACCGACATGCTCGGCCGGGTCAGCACGCAACCCGGCTATGAGCGCCGCGTCGGAGCCGTGGCCATCGTTGCCGGGTTGTGGGGGCAGCCTCCCGAGATCGCGGCCCGGCCGTTGCTCGAGCTCGTGACGAGCGACCGAGCCGAGTTCCGGGACCTCAGCCGCCGCACCATGGTGACCCGTGGCGTGAGCAACCTGCTGGCCGGCAAACTCCGACGCAGTCGACGCCTGCCCCTGCAGGTCACGGTCGTCCGCGGGGACCGCGATCGCGGTCGGGATCCGGCCAGCCGCGTGGCAGTGAGCGAGTTCCGGAATCGGTGAGCCCCGCCCGGGCCCAGTCGATCACCGCGTCCAGGTCCACACCGTGGCGAGTGGCGATGTCCTCGCCGGCCGCCAGCCGCTGCGCAGCACGCTCGACCAGGCGTGCGGCACCGATCGCATTGCCGCGCTCAGCATGGGTGATGCCCACGCACAGTTGGGCCAGCCCCTGCCAGAAGTCCCGGTCGGCGTCCGGCGCAGCCTTCCACACCGCTTCGAGCACTTCGTGCGCCCCGAACGGCCGACCCTGCAGCAGCAGTTCGCGGGCCAGCGCCAGCGCCCGATCCGGCGCCAAGGCCTCCTCCGGCACCGGCTCCACCCCCGGCATACCCCACGGCAACGGCCGCCCCAGCCTGTCCCGAGGACGTTGGCGACCGCGTTCAGTTCCTCTCACCGGCATTTGTGTTCGGGTCAGCGGGGCCAGGTCAGGATGCCGCCCTGGAACCGCTGTTCCCAACCGCGGGGAGTGACGAGTTCGTCCGTGATCGGGTACGCCAGCCGGCCGCGTTCATAACCCTGCGCCGCGTACTGGTCGAGGATCGCACCCCTGACCGGATGCGCCCCCGAGCGCGGGCTCCAATAGATGAGCCCGCCCTGGAACCGCTGCGCGCAGCCCCCGTCGCGCAGGCCACAGAACTCGTCGGAGGTCGGGTACGCCAACTGGCCGGTTTCCCAGCCCTTGTCGGCGTACTTGCCCGCAATAGCTCCCCACACCGAGTGAGCCCCGGTGGCCGGGGTCCAGTAGATGTAGCCACCCTGGAACCGCTGACCGCAGCCGCCATCGCGCAGCCCACAGAACTCACCCGACGTGGGATAGCCCAGCGTGCTGTTCTCGTAGCCGACCTCGGCGTACTTACGGCCGATCTCACCCCACACCGGGTGCGCGCCGCTCGCGGGCGACCAGAGAATCAGCCCGCCGTCGAAGCGCTGACCACACCCGCTGGCACGCAGACCACAGAACGTGCGGGCATCGTCGCGGGCGGTGTCGCCGAGGCGACCCCGGAGACCGCCCAGCGAGGTCCACTCCCGGCTGATGGCCAGCCGGCCGGTGGGTTGTGGGTTCTGCTCGTCGGTGACCCGGACGTAGTCGACCACCATGGTCGAGTCCTTGCCGGAGTCGGCATCGAACGCACCGCCGAAGTTGCCGCCGACAGCGACGTTGAGGATCAGATAGTTCGGCTGGCTGGCGCGCCAGTCACTGCCCATGTTGGCGCGCGTGACCTCGTGGTGCAGCCTGCCGTCGAAGAAGAACTGGATGGTGTCGGGAGTCCACTCCATGGCGTAGGTGTGGAAGTCGGCACCGATCGCCACACCCTGGTCGGTCCAGCCGTCGATCATCCGCAGGTCGTTCCAGGCGTTGCCGCCGAAGACATTGGACAGGTTGGCGTCCAGCCTCCAGGAGGCCCCTTCGAAGATGTCCAGCTCACCGGACTGCGGCCACTCGCCCTCGGTGCCCAGGGCCCAGAAGGCGGGCCACATCCCGGCACCCTGGGGAGCCTTCAGCCTGGCCTCGGCTCGACCGTACTGGAAATCGAACTTGTCCTTGGTGATCAGCCGCGCCGACGTCCACCGGGTCTCCCAGTTATTGGCGTTGCCGGCGTCGTCACCATATTGCTGCGTTGCACCGGGGGCTTCATATTTGGCCTGGATGACCAAGTTGCCCTCACCGTCCAGCCACGAGTTGTTGCGCGAGTCCGTATAGAACTGCTTCTCCCAGTTGCCCCAGCCCTGGAAGCCGCGCCCGGTCTCATAGCCCCAGACCGAGGGATCCGGAGCCGAGCCGGCCGCCCCGTCGAAATCGTCGTTGAGTACGCCGGGTCCCACCTCGGCGCTGTTCGCCGTCGCGGCTGCGGGCGGCGGGGTGGTTGGTGCGGCGGTGGCGGGCTGCGCAGTGAACATCATGGCCAGGGCAGCCAATGAGCTGCCCGCCGCCAGCCAGCGCTTGGAACGCGCCTGCATAGTTTCCCCCTGACACGTCGATTCAGTCCGGCCACCGCGCCTACGGCTCCGATGACCCACCACCAATTGATCACTTTGGCCTCACCAGTCACATCAGCCACGTGGAGAGTTGTCGATTTGTGCTCCCTGCCGGAGGCCTCCCGCGACCAATAGCCGCTCGGCCACGGTCTGCTTCCGGGCG
>CAZEVN010000036.1:17644-20579 GCA_964515145.1 uncultured Enemella sp. | reverse complement strand
CACTTTGGTGGGGTCCAGGTCGTGGTACCACGCGGCCACGTCTGCCCGGGTGATGGCCGTTACTGGGGTATCCAGGAAGCGGGCCAAGTAACGGGTCCGGATGTCTCGGTAGCCCGCAGCGGTGCGCTCCTTGAGCGGGCGCCCCCGCACCTACCGCTCCTTGATCCAGCGGGCGCTCCGAGATCGTTTCCCATGGTCGTCCTTTCACCCGGACCGCGTCAGCCTTCCACCGGCACGCGGTGCACCTTGTGCGTCGCGGCTTGGGCGAGCGGCTTGACCACCATCAGGTCGATGTTCACATGGTGCGGCCTGCTCAGCGCCCAGGCGATCGCGTCGGCGATGTCGTCCCCGGTCAGCGGGTCGGGTACGCCGGCGTAGACCGCATCGGCCTTGGCCTGGTCCCCACCGAGCCGGCTGAGGGAGAACTCCTCGGTGTGCACCATGCCCGGGGCGATCTCGATCACCCGGACGGGTTGCCCGTTCAGCTCCAGCCGCAGGGTCTCACCGATGATCCGCTCGGCGTTCTTGGCCGCGGTGTAACCCCCGCCACCTTCATAGGTGCCGTGCCCGGCGACCGAGGTGACCAGGAGCACGTCGGCGCGGCCGGTGGGGATCATCTGCGGCAGCATGGCCTTGGTCAACCGGACGGTGCCGAGGACGTTGACCTCGTACATCCAGCGGTACGCCTCCAGGTCGGCGGCGTCGACCCGGTCGACACCGCGCGCCCCACCGGCGTTGTTGACCAGGGCATGGGTGGGTCCGGCGGCCTCGACGATCCTGGCGACGTCCTCGTCCTTGGTGATGTCGCCGGCGACGTAGTCACAGCCGGTCTCCTCCGCCAGCGCCTTCAACCGGTCCTCGCGGCGGGCCACGGCCAGGACGGACCAGCCGTCGGCGACCAGGCGGCGTACGGTGGCGTCGCCGATCCCGGTGGAGGCACCGGTGACGACGGCCCGCAGGGTTTCGTTCGTGGTGTTCGTCATGACCTCCATGAAACCCGGCCGGACACCCCGGAACACGGGCGGGGGTGGCCCAGTGGTTCCTGGGTATGCCGTACCCAGGCAGGACAGGGCATGGCAGAGGGCCCTGTGGAGGGGTGCCGACGTGGTGTCATGGAGGAGTCCTGAGTTTCGGCTCCCTCCGAGTGCCACCCGAAAGGAGATTGCGTGTCAACCACAACCCCTGAACGTGAGCCGCTCATCGAGCGGCCGGGCGTACGCCCCGCCGGACCGGCCGATCTGCGGCGCGACCTCGGCCCGCGCTATGTCGCCAACGCCTTCATCGGCTTGATCTTCGGCGCGTCCGGACCCGTGGCGGTCATCCTGGGCGTGGGCCTGTCCGGTGGCCTCTCGCCCGCCGAATTGGCCTCGTGGCTGTTCGGGGTGTTCTTCGTCGGCGGGCTGTTGAGCCTGGTGTCGTCGCTCGTCTATCGCCAGCCGCTGGGCTTCGCGTTCACGATCCCGGGTGTCGTCCTGGTCGGTCCCGCCCTGCAGCACCTGTCCTGGGCCGAGGTCATCGGGGCCTTCTTCGCCACCGGCGTCCTGTGCATCGTGCTCGGCGCGACCGGCCTGGTCCGCAAGCTGATGGACGCGATCCCGATGCCGATCGTGATGGCGATGGTCGCCGGTGTCTTCCTCAAGTTCGGCACCGATCTGGTCGGCGCCGTCGGCTCGGAGACGCTGATCGCGGGGTCGATGGTCGTCGCGTACGTCCTGCTCACCCGCATCCCGCGCCTCGGCAAATATCTGCCCCCCGTGATGGGGGCGCTGATCGTCGGCGCGATCGCCGTCGCTATCACCGGCAAGTTCCACCTCGCGGCGGGTGGCCTGGACCGGATCATCGCGGCGCCCACGTTCACGGCCCCGCAATGGTCGATCCAGGCGATGATCGAGCTGGTCGTGCCCCTGACGATCACGGTGCTGGTGGTGCAGAACGGTCAGGGGTACGCGGTCCTGCGCCAGAACGGCCACAACCCGCCGGTGACGGTCAGCGCCCTCGCGTCCGGGGTCGGATCGGTGCTGAACGCCTTCGTGGGCGCCAGCCCGGCCTGCCTGACCGGCCCGACCAACGCGCTGCTCACCGCGTCGGGCACGACGCGGCGGCACTACACCGCCGGGGCCAGCTACGGCGTGATCTGCATTGCGTTCGCCCTGGTCGCGCCGGCGGTGACGGCGATCCTGCTGGCGACGCCGACGGCGTACATCCTCGCTCTCGGCGGACTGGCGATGCTGCCGAGCCTGCGCGTGGCGTTCGTGACGTCGTTCCACGCCAAGTACACGATGGGTGCGCTGATCACCTTCGTCGTCACGGTCTCCGGGCTGACGGTGCTGAACATCGGCTCCGCCTTCTGGGGCCTGGTCATCGGCTATGTCTGCAGCCGGCTGCTGGAGTGGAAGGACCACCGCAGCGGCGCAGCAGCTCACTGATTCAGGGCCGACTGAGGAGGGCAACCCTGCGTACCGGAAGCGCCTCATGGACGCCGGCGCGGAAATAATCGGAGGACGCCCAGCGGGGCGTGGAGTTAGCCTTGCCTCACCTCCTCAGCGGCCCGGCGGGGAGGTGACCGAGGATGATCATGAACCACTTCCATCGCGTGCTGGTGAACACCGTGGTGGCCAATACGGCCACGGCGTTCCTGTGGTTCGGCTGGACGTCTGGGTCTATCTGGAGACCCGGTCGGTGACCGGCTGAGAGACCACATTTCAAGCGCCCAATGTACCCAATGCGTACCCAGTGGAACCTACCGTTGGTTAAAACCCCTAGTGGGAGCGGGTTTGGAATGGTGCGCCTAACTGGACTTGAACCAGTGACCTCTGCCTTATCAGGGCAGCGCTCTAACCGTCTGAGCTATAGGCGCAAGGTGCATCGGCACCGAGGAAGAACGTTACTACATGGCCTCAGTGGTGCCAAATCCGTTCAGCCTCGGATCTCGCGT
>CAZEVN010000036.1:0-17544 GCA_964515145.1 uncultured Enemella sp. | reverse complement strand
ATGCATCAGTCCTCGGCCAGGGTGACCTCGAGGCCACCGATCATGGCGGAGGCGAGGTTGTAGAGGAAGGCACCAAGCGTGGCCAGCGCGGTGAAGATCACGACATCGATGACGGCGATCAGCGCCGCGGTGCCCATGACCTTGCTGGTGCTGATGTAGTCCTGGATCCGGAACGGGGTGTCATCGCCCGGGGTCTGGATGATGTCACCGACCATCGTGTTGATCTCCTCGAACATGCCGGAGGAGCTGACGACGGCCCAGACGGTGCCGGTCGCGACCCACAGGACGATGCCCGCGGCGACAGCGAACAGGAACGCCGTCTTCATCACCGACCACGGATCGACCTGGGAGAGGCGGAGGCGCGCCTTACGCGTACGCCGCGCCACCCCGGCCCGACGGATCTGCGCCGTGTCCTCGGAATCACCACTCTCGGTCGCGGTCGCCGCACCACCCGAAGCGGGAGCTGCGCCAGCCGACCCCGAGCCGGCGGCCGTTGCGCCGGCCGCGCCACCCATGGCACCGGCCATGCCGGCCGTCACGGTCTTGGCCCGATCGCGGAGCCGATTGGCGAACGCTCCGGCCCGGCCCTTGCCCTTCTCCTCGGAGGCCTCGGTGTTGCCTTCGGTGGTCGGCGCTGCGGGAGCCGACGGGGTATCACCGGTCACCGCCGGCTGCACGGCGGTCTCACCGGCAAGGAAATGCTGCTGACCGCGCTGAGTGGCCGCGGGCGCAGAAGAAGCAGAGGCGGCCGACGTCGGCGCACCGGCCGAAGGGGCCGAACCGGGCGGATGACCGGCGGATCCACTGCTCATCGGGTGTCCGGCGGACGAGACCTGCGCCTGTCGGGGCATGGCGGGCTGCGCCTGGGCCTGCTGGGCGCGTTGCGCCTGCTCGGCCGGCATCGACGCGCCCGGCAGCCGACGCGACGGCTCCGAACGGACGTCGGTCATGGGTGTACCGGGGGCGGGAGCCGGATTTGCGCGCTGGGGGGCACCCTGAGGACCCTGCAGGCCACCGGGCTGCGGCGTACCCCCGGAACGGGGAACCACAGGACGCTGCTCCGTGGGCGGCTCGGCGCGGGAGGCGTTGTTCCTGCGTACCCAATCGCGCACGCGATCGGCCCGGGTTCCACCGGTGGAAGCCTGCGCAGCATCACCGCCCGCAGGTCGGATCATGGTCGATTCCGACTCCGTGCCCGATTGGGGGCCCGGCTTGTTCGGATCACTCACGGTCGTCCTCCTCCGCCTGCGCGGTGTTTGTCACGTCGTTTTCTGCGTCCCCCGACGGTCCATCATGCCCCGATGACTCGGTTTCGGTCGATTCCGCCGTGCCATTCTCGTCGGCAACCACGGTGTTTTCGGGGTTCAGGGCGATGAGCGAGACCGCGTCGTCAGCCCCGACATTCACGAACTTCACGCCCATGGTGTCGCGGCCCTTGACGGGTACGCCCGCCACTTCACTGCGCGTGATCTGCCCGCTGTGCTTGATCGCGATGACCTCATCGGACTCCTGCACGACCAGGCCGCCCACGAGCACGCCGCGCTCGTCGTTCAGGCGCATCGCCTTGATGCCGAGGCCGCCACGGCCCTGCTGGCGATAGTCGCTGACCTGCGTACGCTTCGCGAAACCGCCGTCGGTCACGGTGAACACATAGCGATCGTCCTGGGGCAGGTCCGACCCGATGACCGCCATCGACAGTAGCTCATCGCCGTCGCGGAACTTCATGCCCGTGACACCCGAGGTCGCGCGGCCCATCGGCCGCAGCTGGTCGTCACTGGCCTGGAAGCGAATCGCCTGGCCCTTGCGGGACAGCAACAGAACGTCGTCCTCCGGCGTACACAACGCCGCCCCGATCACCTGGTCGAAGTCGTCGCGGAAGTTGATGGCGATGACGCCGGCCTGGCGCGGCGAGTCGTACGCCTCCAGGTCGGTCTTCTTGACGAAACCGTTCTTGGTCGCCAGGAGGAGATAGGGCGCATCCTGATAGGACCGGATGGTCAGGACCTGGGCGATCTTCTCATCGGGCAGGAACGACAACAGGCCCGCCACATGGGAGCCACGCGCATCGCGCCCGGCCTCCGGCAGCTGCCACACCTTGGCCCGATAGACCCGGCCCATGTTGGTGAAGAACAGCACCCAGTGATGGTTGGTCGTCGAGAACAGGTGGGCGACCTCGTCATCAGCCCGCAGCGTGGCCCCGCGTACGCCCTTGCCGCCGCGCTTCTGCAGGCGGTAGTTCTCGATGCGGGTGCGCTTGGCGTACCCACCCTGGGAGATCGTCACCACGACATCGAAGTCGGGGATGAAGTCCTCGTCCGACATGTCGCCGTCGGCGGAGATGATGCGGGTGCGGCGATCATCGCCATATTTGTCGACGATCTCGCCGAGCTCGGTGCCGACGATCTCGCGCTGGCGCGCATCGCTCGCGAGGATGTCCTTGAGGTCGGCGATCCGGAGCTCGATCTCGGCGAGGGTGTCGATGATCTTCTGCCGCTCCAGCGCGGCCAGGCGGCGGAGCTGCATGTCGAGGATCGCGGTCGCCTGGACGTCGTCGATGTCGAGCAGCTGCTTCAGGCCCTCGCGCGCCTCTTCGGTCGAAGCGGAGCGGCGGATGAGCGCGATGACCTCGTCGAGGGCGTCGAGCGCCTTGACCAGGCCACGATAGATGTGGGCCTGTTCCTCGGCCTTGTTGAGCCGGAACTGGGTCCGCCGGCGGATGACCTCGATCTGGTGGGTGATCCAGTAGGAGATGAACTGGTCGAGCCGCAGCGTTCGCGGCACGTCGTCGACGAGCGCCAGCATGTTGCAGCCGAACGTGTCCTGCAGCTGCGTGTGCTTGTAGAGGTTGTTCATCACCACGCGCGGCTGCGCATCGCGCTTGAGCACGATGACCAGGCGCTGGCCGGTGCGGGCCGAGGTGTCGTCCTTGATGTCGGCGATGCCACCGATGCGGCCCGTGTTGACGAGCTCGGCGATCTTCTCGGCGAGCCGGTCCGGGTTGCACATGTGCGGCAGCTCGGTGATGACCAGCTGCGGGCGACCGCTCTTGTCCTCCTCGATGTCGATCACGGCGCGCATGGTGATCGAGCCGCGACCCGTTCGGTGGGCCTGCTCGATCCCGTCGCGGCCGACGATCAGCGCGCCATTGGGGAAGTCCGGGCCCTTGACCCGCTCCATGGCGGCCTCGAGGAGCTCCTCGGAGGTGGCGTCGGGGTGGTCGAGCGACCACTGGACGGCCGAGGCGACCTCGCGCAGGTTGTGGGTCGGGATGTTGGTGGCCATACCCACCGCGATGCCGGTCGAACCGTTGACCAGCAGGTTCGGGAACCGCGCCGGCAACACCGTCGGTTCCATCTCGCGGTTGTCATAGTTGGGCTTGAAGTCGACGGTGTCCTCGTCGATATCGCGCACCATCTCCATCGCGAGCGGCGCCATCTTGCACTCGGTGTATCGCATCGCCGCCGCCGGGTCGTTGCCCGGTGAGCCGAAGTTGCCCTGGCCCGAGACGAGCGGGTGTCGCATGACCCACGGCTGGGCGAGGCGGACCAAGGTGTCATAGATCGCCGAGTCGCCGTGCGGGTGATAGAGACCCATCACCTCACCCACGACGCGGGAACACTTGTTCCAGCCGCGGTCGGGGCGATAGCCACCGTCATACATCGCATAGAGCACACGGCGGTGCACCGGCTTGAGGCCATCGCGCACATCCGGCAGCGCGCGGCCGACGATGACGCTCATCGCATAGTCGAGATAACTGCGCTGGATCTCGACCTGCAGGTCGATCGGCTCGGTGGTGCCCTTGTCGGGCGGAACGATCTCGTCGACGGTCGACTCGGTCTCGGTGCCGGGTTCGTCGGGAGTGTCAGTCATGCGGGTCTTCCTGGTCTGGTCAGGTCAGCGAGGCGCGGGATCACCCGGGTACGCAGAGTCTCCGCGTACCCGTGCGGTCGCTAGATATCGAGAAAACGGACGTCCTTGGCATTGCGCTGGATGAACGTGCGGCGCAGTTCGACGTCCTCGCCCATGAGGATCGAGAACATCTCATCGGCGCGGGCGGCGTCCTCGAGGGTCACCTGGAGGAGGACGCGCTTCTCGGGATCCATCGTGGTCTCCCAGAGATCGTCGGCATCCATCTCGCCCAAGCCCTTGTAGCGCTGGATCGGGTTCACCGTCGGCAGCTTCTTGCCGGCCGCCTGGCCCTTTTCTCTCAGCGCGTCCCGCTCGGCATCGTTGTAGGCCAGCTCGTGGGCCGCGTTGGTCCAACGCAGGCGGAACAGCGGCGGCTGGGCCAGATAGACGTGCCCGTGATCGATCAGCGGCTTCATGAAGCGGAAGAGCAGCGTCAGCAACAACGTCCGGATGTGGGCACCGTCGACATCGGCATCGGCCATCAGCACGAGCTTGTGATAGCGCAGTTTGTTGAGGTCGAAATCGTCCTGTACGCCGGCGCCGAGGGCGTTGATGATCGCCTCGACTTCCTTGTTCTGCAAAATCTTGTCGAGGCGCGCCTTTTCGACGTTGAGGATCTTGCCGCGGATCGGGAGGATCGCCTGGATGCGCGGGTCGCGGCCGTTGCGCGCCGATCCACCGGCCGAGTCGCCCTCCACGATGAAGAGCTCGCACTCCTCCGGGTTGGTCGACTGGCAGTCCTTGAGCTTGCCGGGCAGTCCGCCGCCACCGAGGAGGCCCTTGCGGTTGCGGGCCATCTCGCGGGCCTTCCGGGCCGCGGCCCGGGCGGTCATCGCGGCCTGGGCCTTGCGGACGATGATCTTGCCCTCGGCGGGATTCTCTTCCATCCAGTCCGACAGGGTGTCGTTGACGGCCTTCTGGACGAACGAGCGGGCCTCGGTGTTGCCGAGCTTGGTCTTGGTCTGGCCCTCGAACTGGGGCTCGGAGATCTTGACCGACACGATCGCGGTGAGGCCCTCGCGGATGTCCTCACCCGAGACGCGGTCCTCCTTCTTCTTGACCATGCCCCAGGTCTCGCCCCACTTGTTGACCGTGTTGGTCAGGGCCGCGCGGAAGCCCTCCTCGTGAGTGCCGCCCTCGTGGGTATTGATCGTGTTGGCGAAGGTATGGACCGATTCCGTGTAGGCCGTCGTCCACTGCATCGCCAGCTCCAGACTGAGCCCCTGGGCCGAGTCCTCCGACTCGACATCGATCACGGTCGAGTGGATCGGGTCCTTGCCGATGCGCCGGGTCAGATAGTTCACATAATCGATCAAGCCCTTGTCATAGCGATAGGTCGCCGTATTGGGCTTGCCGTCCTCGTCGACGTGGTCGGGTCGCTCGTCGGTGATCAAGATGGTGAGGCCCTTGTTGAGGAAGGCCATCTCGCGGAACCGGGTCGACAGGGTCTCCCACGAATAGTCCGTGGTCTCGAAGATCTCCGAAGAGGCATAGAACGTGACCCGCGTACCCGTGTCGTCGCGGTCGGGGCCCTGCACCAAATCGCCGACCGGCACGCCGAGGTTGAACTCCTGGGTCCAGAGGTGGCCATCCCGGCGCACCTCCACGACGAAACGATCGGACAACGCGTTCACGACCGACGCGCCGACGCCGTGGAGACCGCCCGAAACCTTGTAGCCACCGTCGCCGAACTTGCCGCCCGCATGCAGCTCGGTGAGCACAAGCGTGACGGTCGGGATGCCATGGACCGGATGGATCGCGACGGGGATGCCACGGCCGTTGTCGGTGACCGAGATGCCGCCCTCGGGGAGGATGCGGACGTCGATGGTGTCGCAGTAGCCCGCCAGCGCCTCATCGACCGCGTTGTCGACGATTTCATAGACGAGATGGTGGAGGCCGCGTTCACCGGTCGAACCGATATACATGCCCGGGCGCTTGCGCACCGCCTCCAGACCCTCGAGCACCGTGATCGCAGAGGCGTCATAGGCTCCCGCTTCGACCTGGTGACGATTCTGGCGCTCGGCAACCTGTCCGGGATCCGGGCTCTGCGTCATGGGTGTCCTCTCACGTCACGTGGACCCCGATGACGTCGGAGTCCACAGCCTTGGGAAGTCTACCTCTTCCTGCCCGATTTCCCCATCTGGGCACGCTCGCCACACGCAAAATGGCCCCTGAGCGGCCCATAACGGCTATCAGGACGCGCTGGCGGGTGGCCGGATATGGCTCTGTACGCCCCCTGGGCCCCCCAAGCCGCCTGAACGCGAAAACGATCCTGACAACCGGGTGGCACCGGGTCGGGGTCATCCGAACCCGTCCCACGCCGGAGATTTCCGGAACGTCGACGTGGGTGTGGCCCGATATCCTTGGCAGGCAGGTCGCGCCGAGCGCGCGCCTGTCACCAGACACACGCGACGATTCGGGGGAAGGAGCGACCGTGAGCTGGGTTCTTGCCATCGCCCTGGGTGCCTCCGCAACGTGGGCTGCCCGAGACCTGCCGGGAGTTCGCAACTATGCGATCGACCTGTTGCCGCTGGGCGAGGGAGCGGCTGCGCTGCCGTCGGCCGTGTGGATCGGCGAGGACGCCATCCTTGTCGGGGAAGAAGCGCTGACACGGGGCGCGGAGTCTCCCGACGGGCTGATGCGGGATCCGTACGCGGTGCTTGCCGAGGGGGATGGTTCGGGAGCCATCGACCATCTCGCCGTCCTGCTCGTCGAGACCCATCGGCGGGCGGTGGCCGCAGCGGGATCCTGGCCTGACCGCACCCTAGTCACGCATCCCGACGGCTGGTCGGTGGATCAGGTCGTGGCGCTGCGCCAGGCCGCGACCCGGGCTGGCCTCGGAGTCGACCTGGTGACGGAGCCGGTCGCGCTGGCGTCGGCCTATCGCCACGACGGCGGCGAGGGCAGTCGGATCCTGGTGCTGGACCTCGCCCGTCGGAACGCATCGGCGGTCGCCCGCATGGGCCGCGTGTTCATCGTGATGGCCACGGAGAGTGGGTCCGGGTCGGACGATGTCTTCGCCCTCGCGGAGCGGGCGCTGGCGAGACCGGGCGTACGCCTCGAGCTCCTCAACGCAATCGTCCTGGCCGGGGACAGCGCTGATTCGGCTCTGGCCGAGCAGCTCGACGCGCGGTTCAAGCAGGAAGTCGTGCAGATGCCGACGTCGGCTCTGGCAACCGGAGCGCTGTATTACAACCGCTCACTCCACGAGGTCCCGCCCCACCTGCCCCGGAACCGCCGCCGCCCGCTCCGGCACCTCCGCCCGTGGCCCGCGTCAACCATGCGGCGCCGCCGGCGAAGAAGAAGGGCCTGCCGATCGTCCCGCTCCTGCTGGGGATCCTCGCCGTGCTGATCATCGCCGAGCTGCTGTTTGTGTATTGGCCCTTCTGACTGGGGGCCCTCACGTTCGCCTCTTGGTGATGGGTTGCGCGCGCTATGGAACTGCGTCCGCAGCGGAAGCGCAGCTCCACGAGCCGGTCCCACCTAGAATCCCGCTGTGACCACTCCGCTCGGCTCGGCGTACCAGAACCCGCCCGGGATCCGGCTCGACGACGAGCCTCTGGACCTGACGTGGCGCCGACCGAAGCCACCCCGCCCGGCGTGGTCCGGCAGCCTGACCTTCCTGGCGATCATGGCCGCACTGCTGCTGCTCGTCGGCGTCCTCCTTGCCACCGGCGCGTTGGACAGGCGCGAGGATCGGCGCCGGGCATACCCGCTCGGTGAGGTGGTGGACGTGGGCTCGATGCGGATCACGTTCACGCATGCAGACCTCTCGTTCGAGGAGCCGACCCTTGGCAGTGATCCACCGCACTGGGAGATCCGGGCCTATGGCACGGCCGTCAACACCACGGGCAAGCGGCTGTTGCTGAAAGACCCGGGGGTGGTGGGCCTCCCGGAGGGGCGGGTGATCGGCGGCTATGACGTCCGGCCGCTGCGCCAGACCGTGGACGGGAAATGGGAGAACGACCGCTATTTCCAGTTCCAGGCACTGGAGACGGAAGTCCCGATCGTGCTGACGGGCAAGATCAACCAGGCCTGGAAACCGACCGGACATGTCTATGTCGGCATGAAACTGCAGACCTATGCAGCACATGACTCCGATCGCGGATTCTCGAACGAATACTGGAGCAATAACCGGACCGGAACGGCCGCCGGGTTCTGGGTGCCGACCCGATTGGTGCCCTCCGAGCCCTGAGCCAGTCACCCCAGCGGTTCACCGGGGCGCGGACATGGCGTACACCTGACGACGCCAGTCCCGCAGATACTCGTGATAAACCCCGCCGAGATCATCCGCCTCTGCCCGCGGAATCTCGAAGACGATTTCGCCGACGGTGGGCTGATTCAAAGGATAGGACATGCAGAATCGATCGTGCTCGCGCAACATGCTCTGCGAGCTCTCCTCCCACGATCTGCCGTCCCGACCGACGAGCCGCAAGGGACAGGTTTCCTTGTCCGTCGTCACCGTCGCCTCGAACCGGACCACGACGAAAACCGCCCCAGCCGCGGGCCTCTTCACCTCGTCATATTTATTCGGAAGCTCATCGGCTCGCCCCATCGACAGCAGGCGCAGGGTGCTTCCGTTGCTGGTCGTGATGCCTTCTCCGGCTGGCAGTTGCACGAAGCGGGTGTTCTGGTGGATCGTCGCCCAGAACACCCACCCGGCGACATAGACCACCGCGATCATCAGCACCGTCCACAGCGCCAGCCACGCCCGGAGCCTCCTCATGGGATCGCCTCCATCGGAGGTCGTTTCACTTCGACCTCTTCCTCCGGGTCCACCGCTCTCAACTCTGCGGCCTTCGCCTCATCGATACCGAGGTCGATCACCGCGCGGGTGCGATAGCGAAAGGTGACTTCCGTCTGGTACGCCGTGAGTTGCGTCCCCACCAGTTGATCGGGATCCACATCGAAATAGACCCGACTCGTCTGCCGAAAACCAATGGCCGGGGCGGGATCCCAGCCCCCGACCGATTCGAGCAGCAGTCCATTCTGGCGAACCCACAATTCGCCGAGATCGTCCATGCCCGGATCGGGCCGCTCGGCCTGGACCGTGACGATCAGATAGAGGCCACGGGCCATCGTCGCGTTGTCATAGTCATCGACGATGCGATGGGCCGAACGATAATCCAGCACGCGCATCCGCATGCCGTCGACATTCACCCATTCCCCGACCGCGGCATCCACGTTGTCGAACGAATAGCCCCAGGATTCCGATCCGAGCACGCGCTCATAGAGACCATCCAGAAGACCGGCCGCGACGAACACCATCATGGCCACCACCACAGCCAACACATTGCGTCGCGTGAGGCGTGCCCTGACCTGATCGCGCATCGGCATGTCAGTCCACCACCGCTCGGGCCGGGGTCACGTCGACATCGCGGGCCGCCACCCCGGCGTACCTCTGCGCGCCGGCCGATTCCCCCCGCGCGCGGAACAGCAGCAGGCACTCACGGAGCGCGACCGCCAGCAGGCAGATCCGCAGGGGCTCGAAAGGGATCTCCTTGGAGAGGTCGATGACGAGATCCCAGGTGTACCAGAAGTCGACCGAATGGCCCCCCACCAGGCGGTTCACCAGGTTCGAGAAGGTGTCCCCCACCTGCTCGATGACCCAGTGCAGGAACACGAACGCCGCGAGGAACAACACGCCGGCGGACAGGACGAGTCGCATCGACTGGAACGTCGGCACATATTTGTCGTCGATATCGCCCAGGAAGATCTCCTGGAATTCGAGCCAGGCCCGCCGGCCGCGGCCGGATCGCGTACGCCCCGGCTGCTTCTGTTCGAGTCTGGCGATCTCGCGCGCGGCCTCACCGGGGCTGGCCCCCTTGCGCCACAGATCCGCGATCGACAACACCCGTGACCCATAGATCAGTGCCGCCACTGCCAGCCAGGCCAGCGGCTGGCCGATGATCTCGAGCAGGAAGGGCCAGGCAGTTTCCCCCACGAACCCACCGACCACGCGGAGGATCTCGGGGAGGTTCACCTTGACCAGGGCCAGCACGGCGGCGATGCCGTCCACCCACGTGTCGATCCACTCCTGGAACTTCCGATCAGCGAGCCAATCGCGGACGAACGTGATCAGATGGCTGCCCGACAGGATCAGGCTGAGCATGAAGAAGGCCTCGGCGAACGCCGCGATGAGCCCGAAGACGCGGCGGTCGGTCGCGTCGTGGAGCAGGTCCAGCAATCGGCGCACCACATAGGCGCCCGCCACCACCCCGATCACGACCAGGACCTCGTGCCGATTCGACGGGGAGAGCTGTGACGTCAGGGTCCTGTCCGCCAGGATGCCGGTCTGGGTCAGCGAACTGACCATCAACTGCTCCGCACGCTCCGCAACGAACCCGAACGCGGCATAGATGCCGAGGAACGGCAGCAGAGTCAACGCGAGAAGCCGTCCGATGCCCTCGTCGCGGTCATCGTCTCCGCCCTGGGGAATCAGCTCACGAATCCCGAGTTCGGCACCGACGAGCCGCAGCTGCAGGACCATCGCGCCCAGCATCAACACAAACCCGGTCGAGAAGACCGCGAGCGCGTGCCACGGATAGTCGTAGGAGATCGAAGCCCCTACCCGAAGGGTCACGCCATAGCCCATCCAGCCGAGCAGCTGGAGCGTCACGAGCTGGGGGAAGAGGCGCACGAACATGCGAACGGTGTCCACGGACAGCACCCGCAGATATCGCCCCAGCTCTCCCAGCACACCCATCGTCGGCATCCTAAACTCCCTGCGGCCTACGATTGGCCCCATGCCGAGCCCCCTCATCGACTCTCTCCTGCAGGCGATCACCGCGCGTCCCGACGATGTGCCCCTGCGCCTCCATGTGGCGGAGCTGCTCATCGGGGCCGGGCGCGGGCCCGAGGCCGTGCAGCAGTGCGCGGTCGTTCTGCAGCAGGATCCCGGCAATGCGCGCGCCCAGGAGCTGATGGGCCGGGCCTTCTCCGCACCGGTGGAGAACAACGCGCCCGCACCTGGCGTACCCGCCGAGGAACCCGACCCCGAGCCGCGCCGCGCGGCCACACCGGAACCGACCGCCCCGGCCCACGATTTCGACTGGCACCAGGCGGAGCAGCAGTTCGGCGACGGACCGGCACCGATGTTCGTCTCGGATGAGGATGTTGCCGACGAGGATGTCGCCGGAACCGTGGACGACGAGGGTCTCGAGGGCCGGCAGATCGCGGAGCCCGAGGGCGGTGTCATCCCGCCGAAGGACATCTGGGAGGTCGAAGCAGCGGGGCTGACGCTGGCGGACGTGGGCGGCATGCACCACGTGAAGGAACGCCTGGAGATCTCGTTCCTGGCGCCGATGCGCAACCCGGAGCTCCGCAAGCTCTATGGCAAGAGCCTGCGCGGCGGCCTGATGCTCTATGGCCCACCCGGCTGCGGCAAGACCTATGTCGCGCGGGCGATCGCCGGTGAAATGGGCGCGGGGTTCATCAACGTGACGCTGTCGGATGTCCTGGACGCCTATGTCGGCAGCTCCGAAAAGAACCTCCACCGGCTCTTCCAGCTGGCCCGCCGCAAGGCCCCGGTCGTGCTGTTCATCGACGAGATCGACGCCATCGGCCACAAGCGCACCCAGACGACGTGGTCGTCGCTGCGCAATGTGGTGAACCAGCTGCTGCACGAGATGGACGGCGTCGGCGTCGACAACGAGGGCGTCTTCGTCCTGGCAGCGACGAATACGCCGTGGGATGTGGATCCCGCGCTGCGCCGCCCGGGGCGCCTCGACCGCGCGGTCTGCGTACTCCCTCCCGACGAGCCGGCTCGCTCCGCGATCCTGCAGCACAACCTGTCCCGCCGCCCCGTGGAGGGCATCAACCTGGCCAAACTCGCCCGCGCCACCGACGGCTTCACCGGTGCCGACCTCGCCCACCTGTGCGAAACCGCTGCGGAGCTGGCGATGATCGATTCCGTACGCTCCGGCAAACCACGGATGATGAACATGAAGGACCTGACCGCCGCGCTCAAGCAGGTCCGTCCGTCGGCGCGGCCGTGGTTCGACATGGCCCGCAACGTGGTGACCTATGCGGATCAGGGCGGGGAGTACGCCGAACTCCGCGACTACATGCGCCAGAACAAGCTGCTGTGACCGACCTCGACAACCAACTCCAGCGGGCGAACGAGCTGATCACGCTCGGCCGGGATCCGCAGGCGATGGAGCTCCTGCTCCGGTTGCTCCGCGAGAACCCGGGGGCCGCCGGCCATATCGAGTTGAGCCTGGGTCGCGCACACCTCAAGGCGAATCGGTATGCCGAGGCCGAGAACCACGCCCGTCGGGCGATCGCCCAGTTTCCCGGTGAACCGACCGGCCACCTGATCCTGGGGGCCTCGCTGCAGATGCGCGGGCGGCGACAGGAGGCCGTCGGCCCCTATCTCGCCGCGGTCCGCCTCGATCCCGACCAGGCGATCGCCCACCGTGCGCTGGCCGAGGTGTTCAGTGACCTGGGCCGCCACCGGGACGCGTTCGAGGCCGCGAACCAGGCGGTCCGGCTCGCCCCGGACGATGCGGAGTCGCACTTCACGATGGGGTACGCCCTGCAGGACACCAATCCACAGGAGGCCGCCCGCGCCTATCACACCGCGTTGTCGATCGACCCTCATCACACCACCGCCAAGCACAACCTCGCGGGCATCTCCGCCATCGGCGGCGACTGGGCGGCCGCGAGCCAGGGCATGGCCCGCGTGCTCTCGGAGGAGCCCGGTGCCGAGAGCCCGATCTTCGTGCTCGACCAGCGGCTAGTGGGTGTCATCCGCTGGCTGCACTGGGTGACGGCGGGCGGCTATTTCCTGTTCGGCATCAGCGCCTCGATCGGTGCGTGGCCCGCGCTGGCTGCCGCGCTCGTCGTCACGGGTCTGGGCGTCTTCCTCGGCTATCGCGGCATCCGCCCGATCCGGGCCGCCCTGCCCGGCGGTGGGGAGCGCTTCTTCGCCGGCTTCTGGAAGCGGGAGACGATCGCCGCCGTCTGGCTTGCCCTGCTCGTGTTGGCCTGGGTGCTGATGCTCGTCGGCAGCATCGGTGACGTCCTGGTCGGCAACGACCTGCGCTGGTTGGGCGGGTCCGCCCTTTTGTTGGTGATCGTCGGGGCGATCCTGAGCTGGGTCCGCGTACCTCTCGCCAACCGCAAGGCCGAACGCGTCCGCCGGCGGCTCTGATGGGGATTGGAGCGGCACTTGCCAGAGTCGTCAGGTCGATATCCGGAAGCCTCCCGGGCTGCGCAGGAAGCACTCCGGCTCCAGCCGCACGAAGCCCTGCCACACTTCGCCCTCGGCGTCGCGCTGCACGATTCTGACCCGGAAGGAGCCCGACGGCCAGGTGACGAGCCTCGTCGTCGCGCTGCAGTCGATCAGTTGGGTGCTGCTGTTCCTCCACCAGTTCGCGTTCGACCATCCCTTCGCGGTCGTGCTGCTGGGGGTGGCGGCGGCCGGGGCGGGAATCGGGGTGTTGTGGTGGGGTTTGCGGCCGCTGCGGCGGGCCCTGCCTGGTCACGGCGTCGTCTATCTGCGTAGTTATCTGCGTCGGGTTCCCCAGGCAGCCGTCGGCCTGGCCAATGCGCTCGCGGTATGGGGCGTGTGTGTGGCCACGGGCGTGGTGTCGTGGTCGACCGGTCAGGCGAGCTACCTGCCGGCCCTCGTCCGGACTGCATGGCTGGTCGTCTGTGCTGGACTGATCCTGTGGATGGTGCGACGCATGGACGCACGGGAGGATGCCCTCGCATGACTAGGTCTTTTCAGCTCGCGTTGGCGTCTTGAGCGCGCCCGTGGGTGGAATCCCGCCACGGCCGACCGTCCTGCGCAGGGGTGGCGGGCGACACGACGTCCATTCAGCTTGCCTTCCCGCAGCCCGGGGCGTACCAACCCGCGAACCCACCCACAAACCAGGAATCGCGGCAGAAACCCCGCCGGTCAGCTTGTGTTCACGGCAGTCAGCGCCCCTTGGCCGTTTGAGCGTGCACTATCTCGGGGCCAAATTCCATCCAGCTTGCCCTCGCCGACTCCGCCCCCGGTGCACGGGACGCTCAAGACGCGAAGACAAGCTGTACGCGGTGGGGCGCAAGCCCAAGACGCCAACGCAAGTTGAACCGCGCAACGCAAGCTGAAGCGCGCAGCGGGAGCCGAAGAGCGAAACGCAAGCTCATGGCCAGTGGCGTCAGTTTCGCAACGGAACCTAGCCGTAGGTGTCCCTGGGCCCGCGCCCGCGGACCGATCGTCGTCCGTGTTTCCAGCTCGGCGCATCGGGCCCCTTCACGTTGACCCGCGTGACCGAACCGTCGCCGAGATCCTTGTTGAGCCGCGCGACAAGTTGGGGCGCGAACAAGCGGAGCTGCGTCGCCCAGGCGGTCGACGACGCGCGGACGGTCAGGATGCCGTCGGCGAACGACTCCGGCTGGGAGTGCTGGGCATTGACCTCGCCCACCAGCCGCGGCCAATTGCCGAGGAGCAGGTGAATGTTGACCTGGGTGTTCCACCCCTTCTCGCCGACCAGGCGATCCAGCGCATCACCGACCAGCATCGGGTCACGATCGTCGGGGTGGGAGCCCGAGGACTGTACGCCCGTGGGCCGGGGCGGCCGACGTTTGCGGGGTTTGGCGGCCGGTCGCTTGATCGCCGACACCGCTGCCGCGATCTGGCGCGCCAGGTCCACGCCCGTCGGGTCGTGTTCCTCGGCTGCCGCCGCGAGCTCACCCGACGACTCGACCTCCGGGTTTTCCTCAGAACCGTCGCTCATGTCACCTCCCCGTTCGCCACCGTGAATCGCTCGCCGGCCAGCAGCGCGGGCACATCGGCCCCGACTGCCGCGGTGACGAGCACCTGCTCGGCCTCGACGACTCCCCGCGCCAGGCGCTCGCGCCGGGTCGAGTCGAGCTCGGCAAATACATCGTCCAGCACCAGAACAGGCTCGATGCCGTCGGCGCGCAGCAACTGGAACGCACCCAACCGCAGGGCGAGGGCATAGGACCAGGATTCGCCGTGGGAGGCGTACCCCTTCGCCGGCAGCTCCCCCAGACTCAGCAGGAGGTCGTCGCGATGGGGCCCGACGAGCGAAACCCCTCGGCGTAGCTCGTCGGCACGCAGCTCGGTCATCGCCGTGAGCAGCGCCTCCCGGAGCCCCGCACGATCGGTGACACCGGTCAGGTCGATCCCGCAGCGATACTCCGCGGTGGCGACGTTATTGGTGGGCGCGATGCCGGCGTACGCCTCAGCCGCATGCGGCATCAGGTCGGCCACGGTGTCGAGCCGGGCCTCCAGGAGCTCTGCCCCGACCTCCGCGAGCTGGGTGTTCCAGACCTCGAGGGTGGAGAGGGCGTACTCATCCGGCCGCCGCCCGCCCTCGCGTCCCGCGAGCGACTTGAGCAGGGCGTTGCGCTGTTTCAGCACGCGGTCATAGTCGGCCCGCACACCGGCCATGCGCGGCCAGCGGTTGATGACGAGGGCATCGAGGAAGGTACGCCGAGCGGCCGGGTCCCCCTTGACCACCGACAGGTCCTCCGGCGAGAAGACCACGGTCCGCAGCATCCCGACGAGTTCCCGCGGTCGTTTCAGCGGTGATCGGTTGAGCCTGGCCCGATTGGTCTTCCCCGGGTGGATCTCGATCTCGAGGAGGATGCGGCGGTCGTCATCGAGTCCCGCGCGTACGCCTGCCCGCACGATCGCGCGCTCTGCCCCGGCCCGGACGAGCGGGATCTCCGAGGCAACGCGATGGGAGGTGAGGGTCGAGAGATATTCGATCGCCTCGACGAGGTTGGTCTTGCCCTGCCCATTGGCGCCGACGAACACCGTGACGCCCGCCTGCAGGGCGACGTCGACGCTCACATAGGACCGGTAGTCCGCGAGGGTGAGGTGATCGACATACACCTGCCCCAGTCTAAGGAGGGTGCCCCCACGCGAGCGGGCGTGCTCACTCGCGTGGGGAACCGACCGTCAGCTCTCCTTGACCGCGTGACCACCGAACTGGTTGCGCATCGCCGCGATCATCTTCATCGCCGGGGAGTCGTCCTGGCGGGAGGTGAAGCGCGTGAAGAGCGAGGTCGCGATTGCCGGAACCGGAACCGCGAGATCGATGGCGGCCTCGACCGTCCAGCGGCCCTCGCCCGAGTCGGAGGCATAGCCGCGGATCTTCTCGAGGTGCTCGTCCTCATTGAGCGCGTTCACCGCGAGATCGAGCAGCCACGATTTCACGACCGAGCCCTCGCGCCACGAGTTGAAGACCTGCCGCACATCGGTGACGTGACCGGCGGCTTCGAGCAGTTCCCACCCCTCGGCGAAGGCCTGCATGATCGCGTACTCAATCCCGTTGTGCACCATCTTGGCGAAGTGGCCCGCGCCGTGGTCGCCGGCGTGGACGAACCCGAACTCGCCCTCGGGCTTGAGTGCATCGAAGATCGGCTGCACGGCGGCGACGGACTCGGGCTTGCCGCCCACCATGAGCGCATAGCCGTTCTGGAGGCCCCAGACACCGCCGGAGACGCCGACATCCATGTAGTCGATGCCCTTCGGGGCGAGGCGCTCGGCGCGCGGGATGTCGTTGGACCAACGCGAGTTGCCGCCATCGATGATGATGTCGCCGCTCCCCAGATATTGGGCCACGTCATCGATCACCGAGTCGACCACCTGATCGGGCACCATGACCCAGACCACGCGCGGCGTGCCCTCGAGCTGGTCGACCATGTCGGCCACGCTGGTGCTGTCGGAAACCTCGGGATTCATGTCATAGCCGACGATGGTGTGGCCCGCTGCACGCAACCGCTCCCGCATGTTGCCGCCCATCCTGCCAAGACCGATCAGACCCATCTGCATCTGTGTTCTCCTTGCTCGCCGTTGACGCTGTTCCCACGATAGGACCGAGCCGAGGCACCCGCAGAGCAGGGAGCACATCCGCGAGGACGAAATGGTCGGACAGCCATTGGGCAGGTTCCCCGGAACTCGCTAACGTGGGGGAGGTCCGTTGCCGAACGGAGCACTGGAGGTCGGATGTTGCACGCGGCAAAGCAGGCAAACCCGGGCGAAGGCTCCGCCGGACGCGCCGAGGGCATCTTCCGTTTCCTTCAGGCCGTCCAGAACCAGCGGGTCCACACCATCCGCGACACGCGCGACTTCGCGCGGCGGGCGGATACGCGCGTGCTGTGGTTCGACGACCTCCCGGATCACCCGACGCTGCGCACCAACACCGAGGACCCGGAAGCCCCGCTGCTGTCGATGCGCAAGCCGCCCGCGGACGCCGACGAGGACACCCGTGGGTGCTATGAGGATCTGTTCCGCACCCTCATGGCCAGCCAGTCCCGGGCGGAGGATCTCGAGTTGGTCCTCGGCGTCGGCCTGCTCACCACCCGGATCGGCGATGGCGGCACGGTGCGCCGCCACGTCCTGACCGCGCCCGTCCGTCTCGAGCTCGATGACCGCAGTGCCCGCATCGACCTCCTGCCCGAGGCCAGCGCGGCCTTCACCGCGGAGGCCTCCCGGTTTCTCGGCACGGGCGATGTCGCAGATCCACGGGCGCTGCTCCGGCTCGAGGGACACGCCGGAGGCTTTGCCGGCAACCTGCTCGACCCCACCTGGCTGACGCCGTTCCTCCGCGAGGTCAAACTGGCCATCGCCCCCAAGGGCGAGCTCGAACCCACCCCGGCGCTGATCCTCCG
>CAZEVN010000035.1:0-29522 GCA_964515145.1 uncultured Enemella sp. | reverse complement strand
TCCTCGCTCGAACGGGTCGCCCGCGGCGGGTCGGTGCTCGACCCGGAGGTCGTCGGCCGCCTGCTCGCGTCCCGGCAGGCCGACGACCCGCTCGGCGCGCTGACCCCGCGCGAGCGGGAGGTGCTCGCGCTCATGGCCGAGGGGCACAGCAACAGCGCCATCGCGCGCCGCCTGTGGCTCACCCAGCGCACCGTCGAGACGCACGTCGGCAACGTCATGGCCAAACTCGGTCTGGCCGAGCGAGAGGACCACCACCGGCGTGTCATGGCGGTCCTGGCGCACCTCAGGAGCGCGGCTGGCTGCTGACCTCATCCGGCCAGCCGTTGCGCAGGAGATCCAGCGCTTCCGGCTGGGTCAGCAGGGGCTGCCGCTTTTCGACTTCCAGGAAGTGCAGCAGCGCATCGGACAACTTCGGGTTCTCGGATGCCACGGAATCCACCGCCACCGCGGCATGCAGATTCACCGCGAACGCATCGTTGGCCGTGTCCGCGACGCAGCTGTGGGTGGACACCCCGCACAGGATTATGTGAGTCACGCCCAGCCGATCCAGTTCGCTGCGCAGGTCCGTATCGAAGAATGCGCTGTCGCGCGTCTTGACGATCTCAATGTGATCCCGAACGTCGAGCCCGTCGAGAAAGGCCGCCTGTTCCGATCCCGGGAACGCGAACCCCTGATCGTCCTCCAGCATGTTCAGCGTCCAGGTCGACCGGTCCTCCTCATGCTGCGTCCTCACGAGAACAACCGGCTGGTGGCCCTCGTGGGCTGTCCGCACCAGCTCGTTGACCCGCGTCAGCAACCAATCCCGATGCTCGGCCAGTCCCGGCAGCTCGAAATACGAGTTCTGCATGTCGATGACGACCAGGGCAGTGCGTTCGGTCATTCGCGCCACCAGTCGTCGAGCAGCGACACGGGCGTGGTGCGCTTGTGGCGCGTACGCCACCAGATGGTCTCGATCTTCTCGGCGATTGCCTCGGGCACCTCACGGCCCTCGAGATAGTCGTCGATGTCGTCGTAGCGCAGGCCGAGCTCGTCCTCATCGGTCCGCCCGGCATTGAGGTCCAACAGGTCTGCTGTGGGCACCTTCGCCCACAACTGCGCGGGTGCCCCGAGATGCTGCAAGAGCTGTCGGCACTGCCGTTTGTTGAGCGTGAACAACGGGAGGAGGTCGGCACCACCGTCGCCGAACTTCGTGAAGAAACCGGTTGTGCTCTCGGCTGCCTGATCGGTGCCGATAACCAGCAGCCCGCGATCGCCCGCGACCGCATACTGCGCCACCATCCGCAGGCGGGCCTTGGTGTTGCCCTTGGTGAAGTCGGACAGGTCGGCGCCGACGGCCTCGTGATATTCGCTCTCGAAACCGTCCACCGCGGGCGCGACGTTATAGGTGATGGTCTCGTCGGGGGCGATGAACTTCAGCGCGGCCTGCGCGTCGTCCTCGTCGAACTGCACGCGATAGGGCAGGCGTACGGCCACGAAAACGGCCTCCCCACCCGACTCGCGCACCCGCTCGGCGGCCAACTGCGCCAGCCGCCCCGCGAGCGTGGAGTCGATGCCGCCCGAAATGCCCAGGATGAAGCCCTTGGTCCGGGTCTGCGCCAGATAGTCCGCCAGGAACCGGACTCGCCTCTCGACCTCCTGCTCGGGGTCGATCTCCGGGCGTACGCCCATCTCGTCGATGATCAGCCGCTGTCTCGGTCGCATGTCCCCGAGTCTGTCATCTCCAGTCGGTGATGACGTCCTTGACTGCCCTGACATCGGCCTCGATGTCCTCCGCGGCCCGCGCGCCGGTGATCGGGTGAGCCTTGATGGCCTGCAGCACGTCGACCGCCCTGTCGAAGGCATCCCGGGCCCGGCGCACCTGCGGATGCCAACAGGCTCCCAGCACCAGATAGCCCAGCGTCGCGACCTGCTCGACCATCATCCGATAGGGCATCACGCGTTTCGGGTCGTCCACCAGCGCCTGGGCCAGACCCCGATCCAGCTCCAGCAGCTCGTAGTAGAGATGACGCCGGTTCTGCCGCGCGCCCGCTGTGGCGTACCGCCGCTCGACCAGGTCGCGCATCACTTCCTCCAGCGCAAGGATGCACCGCCGCGCGTGCGCGCGCACCATCAACAGGGACACCCCGCGACCGACCAGCCACAGCACCACGAGCGCCACGGCCACCGCGAGCAGCGTGTCTATCGCCCGTTCGCTGATCAGCGCGGTCGGCTCCTGGCTGGGCGCACCCGCCATCGAGATCGTCAGCGAGATCGGGGTGATGAAAACGACCGCCGCGGCATAGTTGCGCACGATCAGCATCTCGATCGCGAACTGCAACCCGAACAGCAGCAGGACCAGCCACAGCCCGCCGGGACTCCAAAGCAGCACGAGGGCATACACCCCGAGCCCGACCAGTGTGCCCAGCAACCGCTGCACCCCGCGGATCGTCTGGGCCGAGCGGCTGCCGCCCTGATGCAGCACCAGCGCCGCGAACGCCACGCCCCAATAGATGTGGTCGAATCCGAGGATGAGCGCCAGCGCGCCGGAGACGGCAGCGGCCACCCCCACCCGCAGGGCGATCAGGCTGATCTCGGAGGGCCAACGGAGGGTCTGGCGAATGAGGTACGCCGGGTCGGGCCGCCCCAGCGAGGAGTCCCGGAGCTGTTCGGCCTCGAACTCGGGATCGAGCACCGGCACCTCGACATCGTCGCCCTCCGGGTTGCCCCAGGGATTGGGTTCCGCGCCGGTGGTCCGCCCGGCCAGGTCGGCCGTATGACGGGTGTAGCGCGTCTGCAGAATGCCGATCCGCTCATAGAGCTCGGCGTTGCGCACGTCGAGGGGGCGGTCCCCCACTCCGTCGCGGAAGCTCGTCCAGGCCTGGTGCAGGGTCGCCGAGGCCGCCGCCCGCGCTGCCCGCAGGTCTTCGGCACCCGCGGCCTCCTCGAAACGGCTCACGGCCACCTCCGCCGCGTCGACCGCCTCCCGTTCGGGCCGGTGCGGATCGAAAATCAGGTCAGCCATGCCGACCACCACCGCCACGGCCCCGCCGACGGCCGTCATGCCGACCACGGTCGTCCCGGGTACGCCATGCTGCACCAGGAAACTCGCCACGCCGGCCACGAGCACAACGAAGTAGGACCCCGGCGGCCCGATCTTGAGGGTCACGAGGAGACCGGCCGCCACGGCCGCCAGCACGACCAGCCCGGCGACAAGCGCAATCGGATGGATGGCCGCCCCGAGTGCACCCAGGGTCGTGGCGAGGACGAAGGCGAAGGCCATCGCCGACAGGAGCTTGATGCGGAAGCGCCCCGGGGTGTCGGCCCCATAGAGCACGGCGAAGACACCGAGTCCGGCGATGAGCCCCAGCTCCGGGCGACCGAACAGCGTCGCGACCAGGACCGGGAGGCTGACGGCCACAGCAGCCTTCAGCGCGACCGGCCAGCGACGTCGGGCCGGGTTGAACCGGACCAGGTCCCGCGCACGAAGGAACGCGCTCATACGCCACCTCCATGATCCGGTGCCGGGCTGTTCCCGACTGGCTTTGCACGCCATTATTGCCGGGCTATCCCGACTCCCTCTCACACGTTCGCGACTCGCGGGGATAATGTGATCCTGAAAAGCTGTGATCCCCAGAACGAAGGAGTTCCGCTCTCATGCCGACTTCCGTAACTCTCCCCGCGCTGGGTGAAAGCGTCACCGAAGGCACGATCTCCCGTTGGTTGAAGCAGGTTGGCGACACGGTGGCGGCGGACGAACCCCTGCTCGAGGTCTCCACCGACAAGGTCGACACCGAGATCCCCAGCCCGGCGGCTGGCGTACTGCTCGAGATCAAGGCCGAGGAAGACGAGACCGTCGAGGTCGGCGCCGTCCTGGCCGTCATCGGCGATGAGGGCGAAGAGCCCTCCGGTGGTGATGAGGCCGAGGAGCCCGAAGCGGAGGCAGAGCCCGAGCCGGAGGAAGAACCCGAGCCCGAGCCCGAGCCGGAGGAAGAGCCCGAACCCGAACCCGCGAAGGCCGAGTCGAAGCCCGCAGCGAAGCGCTCCGCCGGCCCCGCCGAGGGCACCGAGGTCACGCTGCCCCAGCTCGGCGAGTCCGTCACCGAAGGCACCGTCTCGCGCTGGCTGAAGCAGGTCGGCGACACCATCGACGTCGACGAGGCTCTGGTGGAGATCTCGACCGACAAGGTCGACACCGAAGTGCCGTCCCCGGTCGCCGGCACGGTGCTGGAGATCCGCGCCGAGGAGGACGAGACCGTGGAGGTCGGCGCGGTGCTCGCGATCGTGGGCGACGCCGATGCCCAGCAGAGCGACGACTCCGGCTCCGATGACGAACCTGCCGAGGAAGCATCCCAGGCTGAGCCCGACGAAAGCAGCGACACCGGCGACGCCGGCACCGTTGGGGAGCCGGAGGACCAGACCGAAGCCGGCGACGAGGGTGGCCAGAAGCCGATTCCGGCGCCCAAGGGTGAGGAATCCGAGCCGACCGAGAAGCCCAAGGCCGAACCGAAGGCCGAGGCTCCAAAGCAGGAGGCCCCCAAGGAGGAAGCTCCCAAGGAGGCACCCAAGCCCGCACCGCAGGCGGCGCCTCAGGACAACAAGGCGGCCCCGCGCGCCGGTGGCGAGACCCCCTATGTGACTCCGCTCGTGCGCAAGCTCGCTGCAGAGAGCGGCGTCGATCTCACCTCCCTCACCGGGACTGGTGTCGGCGGCCGGATCCGCAAGCAGGATGTCGTCGCCGCCGCCGAGGCAGCCAAGCAGGCCAAGGCCGCGCCGGCTGCCGCCGCTGCCCCGGGCGTTTCGGCCAGGCCGCCGGCTCGCACCAAGTCCGACCCCGCGGCCGAGGTGCTGGCCAAGCGCGGCACGACCGAGAAGCTGTCGCGCATGCGGCTCACGATCGCCAAGCGCATGGTCGAGTCGCTGCAGGTCTCGGCCCAGCTCACCGCCACGGTCGAGGTCGACCTGACCGGGGTGTCGCGCCTCCGCGCAGCCCACAAGGAGGCGTTCAAGGCCACCCACGGCGCGAGCCTGTCCTATCTGCCGTTCATCACGCTGGCTGCGGTCGAGGCGCTCCGCCACTTTCCGAAGGTCAACGCGACGATCGACACCGAGGCCAAGACGGCGACCTATGCCGATGCCGAACACATCGGCATCGCCGTCGACACCGAGCGCGGCCTGATGGTGCCGGTCATCCACAATGCCGGTGACCTCAACCTCGCCGGCCTCGCCAAGGGGATCGCCGAGCAGGCCGACAAGGCCCGCACGGGCAAGGTCGTCCCCGATGACCTCGTGGGTGGCACGTTCACGATCACCAACTACGGCTCGACCGGGACGCTGTTCGACACCCCGATCATCAACCAGCCGCAGGTCGCGATCCTGGGCACGGGCGCGCTCGTGAAGCGTCCGCTCGTGATCAACGATCCCAACCTGGGTGAGGTCATGGCCATCCGCGACGTCATGTATCTCTCGCTCACCTATGATCACCGCCTCGTCGACGGCGCCGATGCGTCGCGCTTCCTGGCGGCGATGAAGGAGCGCCTGGAAGAGGCCGACTTCGGGTCCGAGGTAGCAGTCTGATCCGATCCTTTTCGGGTACGCCGGGACGCCCTGTGGTTGCGACCGCGGGGCGTCCTGCGTTTCCCGGGCGTATGATCGCGCGCATGTCCCTCCACTATCGCTGGCTCGGTCTCGTCGACTATTCCGAAACCTGGGAGCTGCAGCGTGAACTGCACGCCGGCGTGGTCGCGGGCGAGCAGGAGACGGTGCTGATGCTGGAGCACCATGCGGTCTATACGGCGGGACGGCGGACGCAGCCGGAACACCACCCCACCGACGGCACTCCGGTCATCGAGGTCGACCGCGGCGGCCTGATCACGTGGCATGGCCCGGGCCAGCTCGTCGGCTATCCGATCGTGCGGCTGCCGGAGCATGTCGGAGTGGTTGATTACATCCGTCGGGTCGAGGAAGCGCTGATCCGCTATCTCGCGGACCTGGGGCTGACCACGGGTCGTGTACGCGGTCGCGCCGGGGTCTGGTTGGCTGCTGAGCCCGGGAAGCCGGAGCGCAAGATCGCGCAGATCGGCGTACGCGTGGCCCACAAGGCCTCGATGCACGGGTTCTCGCTCAACGTGGCCCCCGACATGAGCTGGACGCAGACGATCGTGCCGTGCGGCATCACCGATGCGGGCGTCACGTCGATCGCGCTCGAACTCGGCGAACAGGCCCCGACCGTGCGGGAGGCCGCCGATGGCATGGAAAGCCACCTCAACGAGTTGCTGGCCTGGGAACCGTTCGAGCAGTCCCCCGACCTGCACCCCACGGCCGAGGAGCCTGTCCCGGTCGTCGGCGTGCAGTATGGCCTGAGCGTCTGACGATCGGGCCCTGTGGCCCATCCGAACGAACTCCTCGACGAAATAGCTTCAGGGACAGAACTGATTCGCCCCTGAAACCGTCGGAGTGGTCATGGACGACACCCCTTGGGCCATCGAGATCGATGGCCTCACCAAACGATTCGAGCGGCTCTCCGGACCGCCCCGCCTCGCGGTGGACAACCTGACCATGCGGGTGCCCCGAGTGGGCGTCCATGGCTTTCTGGGCCCCAACGGCTCCGGCAAGTCGACCACCATCCGGCTGCTGCTGGGGCTGGTCCGATCGTCGGCGGGAACGATGAAGATCCTGGGTGTGCCGGTCCCGGCGCAACTGCCGCAGGTCATCGGTCGCGTGGGGGCGATCGTTGAGCGGCCACGGTTCTTCGGCGAGTTCAGTGCCCGCAAGAACCTGCGCCTGCTGGCGACATCGATCGGGGTGCCGGGGCGTGTCGTCGAGGAGGTCATCGATGTCGTCGGCCTGCGAGATCGGGCGACCGATCGCTATGCGACGTTCTCCCTCGGCATGCAGCAGCGGCTGGCCGTGGCGGCGACCCTCCTGAAGGATCCCCAACTGGTCATCTTCGACGAGCCGACCAACGGCCTCGACCCGGCAGGGATCCGGGAGATGCGGGAGATGATCCGTACGCTGGCCGACCGCGGCAAGGCCGTCCTCGTGTCGAGCCATCTCATCGGTGAGCTCGAACAGGTCGTGGATTCGGTCACCATCATCCGGGGTGGCCGACGCCTGGCCGAGGGCATGATCGACGAGGTCCTGGGTCGGCGCACGATCCTGCGGGTCGGCGTGGCCGAGCCAACCCGCGCGGCCGGCGTACTGCGCGGGAACGGCTGGGCCGTCGACGAACGCCCGCGCCATCTGGAAGTCACCGGCGACTGGCCGGCCGAACTCGTGACGCGCCAACTGGCCGAGGCCGGCCTCTGGGTCAACGAACTCCACATCGCCCGGGCGTCGCTCGAACAACGCTTTCTCGAACTCACCGCCCTCCCCGAGCCGACCTATCCCCTGCGGAGGATCGCATGACCCCCCTCGTTGCTCCCGAACTCGAGCGCTATCTCACCCGCCGGCCCACGTGGATCGGAGCCGTCGTCGCCGCGGTCGTGTTCACCGCCGTTTCATTCACACTGGGGGCCGAAGCCTTGGGTGCCCGTTATCCCGTATCACTCTCGAGCTATGGTCCGGGCCTGATCATCCTGGCGACGGTCATCGTGGGGGCGTGGGGCTATTTCACGGCTGCGTCGGCCATCGGATCCGAGCAGGCGTCGGGCGCTCTCGGCACGTGGCTCACCTTCAATCCCCGACGCGGTCGCGTCTATGTCGCCAAACTCATCGCCGTGGCCGTGCCGACCCTGGTTCTGGCTCTCGTGTCGACCACCCTCGCGATCGGATGGGCCCTGATCGTGAGCGACCGGCAGGCTCCCGGCGAGCTCGGCGACCTGATGCTCATGGCTCTTCGCGGGGTGCTGGTGGCCGGCAGCTTCGCCGTGTTGGGGTTCGTCTGCGCGCTGATCGGCAGGAGTACGCTCAGCGCGCTCGGGGTGCTGGTCGGCTGGCTGGTGCTGGTGGCCATGCAGGCGTTCTTCTCCTCGGCCATCGGCCATGGCTGGCAGTGGATGGGGCTCGAACGCGTGATCGGCGAGTTCCTGTTCAACAACGAAAGCTGGGTCTCGCACGGCCTCGGGATCGACTACGCGCTGGTCGTGGCGAACGGATTCCTGTGGTTCGGGCTGGTGGCTGCGCTGGTCGCCATCACCGCCGCGGTGTTCGCCCGTCGCGATATTCACTGAAACCCCGTGGCTTCGGGGGCGGGTGCCCTGAGCGGCCGCCCCTCGGTGGCGCGCAGGGCGTACGATGGCCCGGTGACTGTTACCCCTGAAGGCCGCAAGCTCCTGCGCGTCGAGGTTCGCAATGCCGCGACCCCGATCGAAAAGAAGCCGTCGTGGATCAAGACCACGGCGAAGATGGGTCCTGAATATCGGGACCTCAAGCGCCTCGTGAACGACGAGAGCCTCCACACGGTGTGCCAGGAGGCCGGCTGTCCCAACATCTTCGAATGCTGGGAAGACCGCGAGGCAACGTTCCTCATCGGTGGCGATTCCTGCACCCGACGATGCGATTTCTGCCAGATCGAGTCGAAGAAGCCGACCGAATATGACACCACCGAGCCGCTGCGCGTGGCCGAGTCGGTGCAGAAGATGGGTCTGAAATACGCGACCATCACCGGCGTCTGTCGCGACGACCTGCCGGACGAGGGCGCGTGGCTCTATGCCGAGACCATCCGCAAGGTGCACGAACTCAACCCGGGCGTCGGCGTCGAGATGCTCGCGCCGGACTTCTCGGGCAAGAAGGAGTTCCTCGACCAGGTCTTCGACACCCGACCAGAGGTGTTCGCCCACAACGTCGAGACCGTGCCGCGCATCTTCAAGCGCATCCGTCCCGGTTTCCGCTATGACCGTTCGCTGCAGGTCCTGACCGACTCGCGCGCTGCCGGGCTGGTCACCAAGACCAACCTCATCCTCGGCATGGGTGAGACCCGCGACGAGATCGAGGTGGCCCTGCGCGAGCTCTATGACGCCGGTGCCGAGATCATCACGATCACCCAATATCTCCGGCCCACCCCGCAGCATCACCCGATCGACCGATGGGTCACGCCGCAGGAGTTCGAGGAACTCGCGACCCTCGCCAAGGAGATCGGCTATCCGGGGGTCATGAGCGGTCCCCTCGTCCGGTCGTCCTATCGCGCCGGTCGGCTCTATCGCGAGGCCATGGCCGCGCGCGACGCCACGCCCGCCCAGGCCTGACCCACGTTCAACGAGCAACACGAAAGCAGACGGAAAGCAGTCGATGGCTGAAAACCTGACTCCGAAGGAGGCCTACCGCAAGGCCGTCGCCGAACAGAAGGCGGCCAAGCGGGAGGCCAAGGAACGACGCAAGCGCACCGGCGGCACCGGTGCCGGACGATTCGGCCAGATCGCCGAATCGTTCAAGATGACAGCGGAATTCGACAAGAAGCTCGTTCCGCTGACCATTCTTGCGTTCGCGCTCCCGCTGGCGATCGCCATCGTGATCGCGCTCCTGATAAAGGCCACGGTTTTCACCTGGATCATGACGATCCTGACCGCGCTGATGCTCGGCTTCCTCCTGGCCATGCTGCTGCTCGTCGACCGCACCAAGAAGGCGACCTACAAGCGCTTCGCCGGGGAACTCGGCTCCGCCGAAGTGGCGCTGCAGATGCTCGGCAACAAGTGGGTGCACGACCCGGTGATCGCGGCGACCAAGCACAAGGACGTCGTCCACCGCGCCGTCGGCCCGGCCGGCATCGTGCTCGTCTCCGAGGGCGACCCCAACCGGGCAAAAGTGCTGCTGACCAGCGAGCAGCGCAAGCACGAGAAGGTCATCAGCAACGTCGTCATCCATTCGATCCAGATGGGCGACAAGGACGGCCAGGTCCCGCTCAACAAGCTGCACAACTATGTGAAGAGGCTGCCCAAGACGCTGCAGCCCCACCAGGTCACCGACGTCCGCAACAAGCTCAAGGCCATCGACGCCGTCCGGCCCAAGGTGCCGATCCCCAAGGGCCCCATCCCCACCTCGATGAAGGGGATGCGCAAGGGCATGCGAGGCCGATGACAGAAACGGGCGGAGAGAAATCTCCGCCCGTTTGTCGAATTCGGGCTGGTTCACACGACACCCTGATGACTCGACCTCCGAGTCGTCATCCGAAAGGGAATGTCATGAAGTTTCTCGTTTTGTTGATCGGCGAAGGCGAACTCCCCGCCTGGGACATGCTCACCGAAGAAGAGCAGGCCGCCGGGCTGGGAAAGTTCGAGGAGTTCGACACCGCGTGCCGGAATCGCGACGGCGTGAGCATCCTGTCCGGTGAGGCGCTGGCACCCATGAACAGCAGCACCGTCGTGAAGACCCGCGGTGGGAAGACCACCCTGACCGAAGGCCCCTATGCCGAGGCCCTGGAAGGTCTCGGCGGCTTCTTCCTCATCGAGGCGCCCGACCTCGACGTGCTCACGGAGTTGCTGACGATCCTGCCGGCATACGACATGCAGATCGTCCCGCGGTGGATCAGGTCTGATGCAGGTCCTCGACGAGGTCTGGCGAGAGGACTGGGGCCGGTTGCTCGGTCAGCTGATGTCCCGGTTCCGTCGCGCGGACCTCGTCGAGGACGCGCTGGCGGAGGCCTTCGCGCAGGCGGCCGAGCAGTGGGGCCGGACGGGTCCGCCCGACAATCCACCCGCCTGGCTCCGCGAAGTCGCCCGGCGCCGCGTCCTCGACGCTCTCCGCCGTGAGGCGACGCCTGCCGCCAAGTCCCAGCTTCTCGCGGCGGGCCTGGCCTGGGCGGCCGAAGCGGCGACTCCCCTCCCGGGCGCTGACGTCGACGAGAGGTTGGCGCTGTTGTTCATGGCGACCCATCCGGCGTTGGCGGAGGACGTCCGGCCGGCGTTGGCGTTGCGGTTCGTGCTCGGCGTACCCACCAGTGAAATCGCCGCCCTCTTCCTCGTCCCCACCCCCACGATGGCCGCGCGCCTGACGCGTGCGAAGGCCCGGCTCGCGTCGGCCGGCATTCCATTCGCGGTGCCCGACCTCGACCGCTGGCCCGAGCGCGTCGAGGACGTCGCACGAGCGATCTATCTGGCGTTCACCTCCGGGTACGCCCCCGTAGGCGGTCCCGAAGTCGTCCGCCTCCGGGTGGCCGGCGAAGCGGTGCGGCTGGCGAATCTGGCGTGTGACCTCCTGCCCGGGTCACCTGTTCTGGAGGCGCTGGCCGAGCTCGCCTGGACCGGATGGGGTCGCTTCACGATGGCGGGGGCGGCCAGGAAGGCAGTGGCTCGCACCTATGCCCGTTTGGAGTCCCTCACGGGATCTCCGATCGTGCGGCTCAATCGAGCAGTCGCCATCGCCGAGTACGCCGGCCCGACGGCCGGTCTGGCCCTCCTGCAGGAGGTCGCCGAGCAGCTCCCCGACCACCACCGCGTGGCCCTGGTCCGGGCCGAACTCCTGCGCCGCGAGGGTGACGTGCCGGGCGCGGTCTCGGCGTACCGGAAAGCGTTGGAACTCTGCCCCGACGGCACCGAACGCGATCACATCCGGACCCGACTGACCGAACTCGAAACGGCATAATCGACGCCGTGCTGGTTGTCATGATCCTGGGTGTCATCGCCGGAGCGGCTCTGCCCGTGCAGACCAACATCAACACGCGGCTGCGCCACTCGGTGGGCTCGCCATTCCTCGCCACGTTCCTGTCATTCCTGATCGGCACGGTGACCTTGCTGGTGGCGACCCTGGCCATGGACGGGCGGCTCCCCGGGCCGTCGGCCGCGGCGGGGACGCCCTGGTGGCTCTGGATCGGCGGCGTCTTCGGGGTCATCGTCCTCACCGCCAACCTGTTCATGTTCCCCCGCCTGGGCGCGGTCCAGACTGCTGTATTGCCCGTCACCGGCCAGGTCCTCATGGGTCTGCTCATCGACCACTTCGGCTGGTTCCGGGCAGCGCCGGTGCCTCTTGGTCCGACTCGCGCGCTCGGCGGCATCCTGGTTCTGGTGGGGGTGTTCGGCGCGATCGGCGTGGCTGATCGGGTGTTCGGCCGCGCGGGTGGGGCGCCCACCGGATCCAGTCATGGAGCCGGAGCCTGGGTGTGGCGCCTGGTCGGTATCGGCTGCGGAGCCCTGCTCGCCTCCCAGACCGCCATCAACGGCCGGCTCGGTGTCGCCCTCGGCTCGGCCGTCGCTGCGGCGCTGATTTCGTTCGCGATTGGGGCTGCGGCGCTGCTGCTGATCCTCGTGGTCACGCGTACGCCCTGGCGGCTGCGCCGCGTCGACGAGCGCCGCAATCCCTGGTGGATGTGGATCGGCGGCGTGCTCGGCGCGGCGTTCGTGTTCGCCAACGCCCTGCTCCAGCCCATTCTCGGGACCGGCCTCACCGTCATGCTGATCCTGCTCGGGATGATGCTCGGCAGCCTGGCCATCGATGCTTTGGGTCTTTTGGGGGCACGTCGCAAGAAGGTGACGCTGTTCCAGGCTCTTGGTCTGCTGCTGATGATCGGTGGCGTCGCGTTGATCCGGCTCGTCTGAGGCCAGCGACTAGACTCCCTGAATTGTGTCGACTCCCGCGCCCAACCTGATCAATGCCGAACGGCTCACGAAGACCTACGGCACCCGGACCCTGATCGATGCCCAGACCCTGGGCCTCGGCCGGGGCGATGTCATCGGCGTCGTCGGGCGCAACGGCGATGGCAAGTCCACCCTCCTCGGCCTGCTCACCGGTCGCATCGAGGCCGACTCGGGCCGCATCACCCACACCGGCGCGGTCTCCATCGGAACGCTTGAGCAGACCGATGCCGAACCGCCGAGCAGCACGGTTCGCGATGTCATCGTCGGCGGCGAGCCGGATCATGTGTGGGCGAGCGATCCCGCCAAGCGCGCCGTGGTCGAGCATCTGCTCGGCGATATCGATCTCGACGCTCCCCTGGGCCGGTTGTCCGGTGGTGAACGTCGCCGCACCGGGCTCGTGGCCCTCATGCTCGGGCATCACGACCTGCTCGTTCTCGACGAGCCCACCAACCACCTGGACGTCGAGGCCGTGGCCTGGCTCGCCGAGCATCTGAAGGCCCTGCAGGAGAAGAACATCGCCATGCTGGTCGTCTCCCACGACCGCTGGTTCCTCGACGCGATCTGCACCCGCATCTGGGAGGTCCACGACGGAGTGGTGGACGCCTATGACGGGGGCTATGCGGCGTACGTTCTCGCCCGCGCCGAACGCGCCCGCCAGGCCGCCGCCAACGAAGCCCGTCGCCAGAATCTTGTGCGCAAGGAGCTCGCCTGGCTCCGGCGCGGCGCACCGGCGCGTACCTCAAAGCCCAAGTTCCGTATCGAGGCCGCCAACCGGCTGATCGAGAACGAGCCACCGCCCCGCGACCGGCTCGCGCTGCAGCAGTTTTCCGTGACCCGGCTGGGCAAGGATGTGTTCGACCTGAAGGACATGTCGTATGCCCTGCCCGACGGCCGCGTCCTGTTCCGGCAGCTGAACTGGTCGATCGGGCCCGGTGATCGCATCGGGCTCGTGGGGGTCAACGGCGCCGGCAAAACCACCCTGCTGCGCCTGCTCGCCGGCGAGACCGCGCCCCAGTCGGGTTCGGTCAAGCAGGGCAAGACCCTCCGGCTTGCCCACCTCTCCCAGGCCGTGGCCGAGTTGGATGACGACGAGCGGGTTCTCGAATCGGTCAACCGGCTCAAGAACGAGACGAAGCTGGCGACGGGTCGGGACGCCACGGCCGGCCAGTTGCTCGAGGAGTTCGGGTTCACGGGCGACAAGCTGGTCACGCGGATCGGGGAACTGTCGGGCGGTGAGCGGCGGCGCTTGCAGGTGCTGCGGCTGCTGATGACCGAGCCCAATGTCCTGCTCCTTGACGAGCCCACCAACGACCTTGACATCGACACACTCAACGTGATCGAGGATTACCTCGACCGCTGGCCCGGCACGCTGATCGTCGTCTCCCACGACCGCTACTTCCTGGAGAGGGTGTGTGATGTGACCTACGCGTTGATGGGCGACGGCCGCTGCGTACTCCTGCCCGGCGGGGTGGAGCAATATCTGGAGCATCGGCGTACCCAGCAGAAGGCGGTCCCGGCCGCGACCACTCCGGCCGCCGCTTCAGCGCCGGCGGGCGACGGGCCGTCTCCTGCGGAGGTACGCCAGGCCCGCAAGGACATGGCCCGCATCGAATCCCAGCTCACGAAGCTCACGGCCCGCATCGAGCAGGTCCATGCCGAGATGGCGGACGTGGCGTCCGATTATCAGCGGCTCGCCGACCTCCAGCAGACCGAATCCGAGCTCACGGTCCAGCACGAGGAGCTCGAACTGGCCTGGCTCGAGGCTGCAGAGCTCGTCGAATAGGTCAGCGGGGCTGCTTCTGCTTGGTGGCGAGCAGGATCGACATGCCCATCGCGGTGAACTGGATGCCGATCACGGTGAGGGTGATGCGCCAGGATCCGTTGACCAGGATCCCGATGACGGTGCACGCGAGCGCTGCGGCGTACGCAAAGAGGGGTGCCCACGAGCGGCGGCGACGGATCAGCGCGACCACCACGAGGACCAGACCTGCGAGCGTCGCCAGGAACGCGAGCAGCGGGAAGACGTTGTCGCCCGCCACGGCGGGGTCCCACCAGGCGAAGCGGGGCTGGAGATATTCGGGCCGGTCCGGGTCGGTCGGCACCAGCCAGGTCGGGATGGACATGACCACGAGCAGGAAGACCCCGCAGACGATGGCCATGATCGCGCCGAGGCGCTGCTGCTTCGCAAGTCCCACGGACGTCACTTCCGGTTGACCACGACGGTGCCGCAGGTGAGGTCGTGGAGACCTCGACGGTGTACGCCGATGACCATCGCCGGGATAGCCACACACACCATGGCCTGGCGGGCGAAACCGCGGATGAAGCCGACAGGTTGACGATCGAGGCGGAGCACTTCGAGCCGCGTGATCAACTTGCCGGCCGAGCCGCCCAGAATCGCAGTGAGGATGCTCGACTGGACGAAGAACACGGCCAGGATCATGAACGATTGCCAGTCGCTGCCTCGGAGCGCGCCGATGCCGAAGATGGCCCAGGCCACGACCATCGAGATCGCCCAGTCGAGCACCAACGCAGTGATCCGCGAGCGCCACGTCGCCAGCGAGCCGCGGCCCTTCTCGGGGAGGCCCAGGCTCTGGCCGGGCCAGTCCTCTTGTCGTTCCGCGGTGTCTGTCACGCCTTGAGATTAACCGACAGGCCCACTTGGGTCGGGTTTGTGACAGTGCCCGGACCCCGGCGGGCTGTAACACCGCTGAAACACCCCGGCAAAAGCGCGGAAATGACCGGCCCCTAGGGTCAATGACTGTCAGCAACACAGTGTGGAGGAAAAATGTTCCAAGGTGCGGAGGACCTTCAGAAGTATCTGAAGGACGAAGGCGTCGAGATGGTCGATATTCGATTCTGCGACCTGCCCGGCGTGATGCAGCATTTCACCATCCCGGCTCACGCGTGCGACGACTCGGTGTTCACCGAGGGCCTGTCGTTCGACGGCTCCTCCGTCCGGGGCTTCCAGAAGATCCATGAGTCGGATATGGCGCTGCTGCCGGATCCGACGACGGCATACATCGATCCCTTCCGCAGGGCCAAGACCCTCTGCGTCAACTTCTTCGTGCACGACCCGCTGACCAAAGAGCCCTACAGCCGCGACCCGCGCAACATCGCCCGCAAGGCGGAGGCGTACCTCCAGTCGACCGGCGTGGGCGACACGGCCTACTTCGCCTCCGAAGCCGAATTCTATGTGTTCGACGACGTCCGGTTCGAGACCAAGCAGAACGCGGGTTATTACCACATCGATTCCGTCGCGGGCGCCTGGAACACCGGCCGCGAGGAAGAGGGCGGCAACCGCGGTTACAAGGTGAAATACAAGGGTGGCTACTTCCCCGTCGCCCCCACCGACCACTTCGGCGACCTGCGCGACGAGATGGTCCTCCACATGGAGAACTTGGGCCTGAGCGTCGAGCGTGCCCATCACGAGGTCGGCACCGCCGGTCAGGCCGAGATCAACTGGCGCTTCGACACGCTGCTGAAGTCGGCGGACGACGTCATGAAGTTCAAATACATCGTCAAGAACACCGCCTGGGCCAACGGCAAGACGGCGACCTTCATGCCGAAGCCGATCTTCGGAGACAACGGCTCGGGCATGCACGTGCACTCGTCGATCTGGGACAACGGCCAGCCGCTGTTCTATGACGAGGCCGGCTATGGCGGGCTGTCCGACATGGCACGGTGGTATATCGGTGGCCTGCTCAAGCACGCCCCCTCCCTGCTCGCGTTCACCAACCCGAGCGTGAACTCCTATCACCGCCTCGTCCCGGGCTTCGAGGCTCCGGTCAACCTGGTCTATTCGTCGCGCAACCGCTCCGCGTGCATCCGCATCCCGATCACGGGATCGAACCCGAAGGCCAAGCGCGTCGAGTTCCGATGTCCGGACCCGAGCGCCAACCCCTATCTGGCGTTCTCGGCCATGCTGCTCGCCGGCCTGGACGGCATCGAGAACCGCATCGAGCCGCCGGAGCCGATCGACAAGGATCTCTACGAGCTGCCGCCGGATGAGTACGAGGACATCGCCACCGTGCCGGCGACCCTCGAGAAGGTCCTCGACAACCTCGAGGAGAACCACGAGTTCCTGCTCGCCGGCGACGTCTTCACCTCCGATCTCATCGAGACCTGGATCGACATCAAGCGCGAGGACATCCAGTCCATTGCCCAGCGGCCGCATCCGCATGAGTTTGAGCTTTACTACGACATCTGAGCCTTCAGTCGAAGCGAACCGGCCCCTCACCTGCGGAAACGTAGGATGAGGGGTCGGTTTGTTTCTCTGGTCCGCAGAAGTCCGCAAGACGCTCGTTGCGGACAAACGACGGCACGCGACAACCTCTGTCGCTTTGTTTGCACAACAGGCGTACATTGGCTTCATGACCGTGACGCCGGAAGCTTCTCGACGCAAGGACGCTCGCCTTGCGATGCGCCTTACGCCGAACCAGGACGCGCTGATCCGAAACGCCGCTGCCGTGACTGGGCAGTCCCTCACTGAGTTCGTCACCACCGCTGCTGTGACTCGTGCCCAGGACACCTTGGCCGACCGCCGCGTGTTCCGCCTCGACGACGCCGCGTGGACCGAGTTCGCTGCGATCCTCGACCGCCCGGCCAAGCGCATCCCCGAGCTAGCCGCGCTGCTCAGCGAGCCTGCCCCCTGGGACAAATGAATCCGCAGCAGCCCCGTCCTATCGAGGCGACTGACAACGCGGCGGACTTCGCCTCCGACGAAGAATCACTCGACCGCTACCTCGCGGATCGCGCACTTACGAACCACCTTGCGGACTTGGGCCGATGCTACGTCTGCGTGGACGCCGAGACCGGACAAATTCTCGGGTATTACACCCTTTCGGCTGTCGCGGTCGAGCACGCCGACCTGCCGGGCAAGGTGCGCCGTAACGCCCCCAACCCCGTCCCTGCCGTGTTGATGGGGCGCCTTGCCATCGACGCCAAGGCACAGGGCTCCGGGCTGGGTCGGTTCCTTGTGCGCGACGCCATCCTGTCAACGCTGGCCGCCGCCGACCGCATCGGCGTACGCATCCTGCTCGTCCACGCGCTGCACGAGCAGGCGGCAACGTTCTACGAGAAGCTCGGCTTCAAACGCTCCCCGAGCGACCCCCTGCACCTCTACCTGCTGCTGACGGACGCGCGGAAGTCACTCGGCGGCTAAGCCCCGGAGTGCCTCGGCTCGCACCTGATCTTTCCGCCCAGTCAGGGCTCCCTATCGACCGCGGCTGGCGCATCCATCGGGGCATCGCAAGGAGACAGCACTAGAGCCGTCAGCACACTCACACAGAAAGCTTCGTCTTCAAGAAGTTATCTGTCAATGGATGGGCGGCCGGTCAGTACGCACGTCTACCGACGCGCTCAGCGAAGGCGTCAAGTGCGTCGATAACCGACCGGGCAATCCAGACACGATTGCGCTGGCCACCGCCGACGCGCGTGAGAATCCCGACCTCCTCCAGTTGCTCAACTGCGCGCTGGGCCGCGGACAGCGCCACGCCAGTCGCAGACCTGACGTACGCAACGTTGACGGCGGGCTGGTTCAACAGGTGTGGGAGCAGTCGTCGCGCTGCCGAGCCCCGTCGCGCAGGCAGCCCGTCGCTCCATGCCTCGTAGATTTTCTCCAGATCGCTGACCAACACGCGTCCATTGCCGATGGCCCGGAAGGAAGCATTGATGAACTGACGAATGATCGCCTCGACATAGCCCTCGCGGTAGTCCGTCAACGCCTGGAGGTAGCCGGACGTGTCAGTCAACAGACCTGCAGAGACCGGGGCGGTCAGCGTGCGTGTGACACCTGAATGACGCAGCATCGCGTGGACGAAGGCGCGGCCAATACGGCCATTCCCGTCATTGAAGGGGTGAATCGTTTCGAACTGGGCGTGGGCAATAGCGACCTGGGCCAACACAGGCACATCGACACGATGGACAAAGGCGATCAGATCGTCCATCAGTGCAGGGAGCCGCGTGTGGTGCGGCGGGACAAACGTCGCCGTGTGGGGACTAAGGGCACTACGTCCGATCCAGACTTGCTGGTCGCGCAGCCGTCCCGGAGCCGCGTAAGCGTGCCGGGCCAACAGCGCCTCATGCGCGGCGAGAATAGTGTCGACGCTGATGGCATCCGCCAGCGCAACGGCGCGCTGCATGGCGGCCACATTCGCTGTCACCAGGAGGGCATTGGGACCGACCTTCGCGTCGATGGCCGCCATCGCCAACGCTCGCGCACCGGCAGTCACTCCCTCAATCTCCGACGACGACGCCGACTCCGTACGCAGTAGCACCGAGGAAAGCGGCGCCAACTCCGTCACCGCATCGTGGCCCTCCCGAGCAGCACGGCGTTCTGAAGTGGCGGTGACCTCCGCGTCGAAGAGCGTGATCTCACGCACAGCATCCTCGGCTTCAGCCTGGAGAGCAGGGTCAACCCTCGGGATCAGGTCAGCGATCGCGACTGGCACCGCCGCTTCATAGGGACCGCGAGCCGCTAACTGTTGCCGGCGCGACGCGCCAAAATCGAGCTCGCGGCGCCAGGGATAGGCCTCCCAACCGACCGCGAACTCGGGATGCAGAGCACCCCGTTCTTGGTTCACACCTACACGTTACACCACTTTATTTCCATAAAGTGGTGCAAGAGTCCCATCAGGCATCAATGCCCCAGGATGTTGCGCCGGCGATAGCCGAGGAGCCCGACGACTAGCAGGAGTACGCCGATGCCGAGCTCGATCAGGAACGGCGTCCAGTTCATCGCCTCGCGTGGGATCACCGTCAGGTGCCCCCATGGCTGGAACTTCACGACCCAGTCGGGGAAGTTCAGCAGCGCGGCGAACCAGGAGCTGAAGATCGACCAGCCGATGACGACCCAGATGACGGGGTACGCCCGCGGCAACCACCCGATCAGCGCCATGCCCAACCCCACGACCAGGATCAACCCCGGAATCAGGCTGGCGGCACCGCGCGTCAGATCCCACACCTGGCCCCAGCCATGGCCCGCGAAGCCGCCGGTCAACGGAAGGCCCGCACCAACAGCGACGAGCACCACCACCGGCAGCCCCAGCGCCCACACCAAGTGACTCCCGGCCACACGCCAACGAGACACAGCGGTGGCCAGCAGTGACTCTGCGTGTCCCTGGATCTCCTCCGAGCGCAGACGTCCCAACAAAGACACCGCCATGAACGCGATCACGGTCGTGAAGATCCCCAGGATCGCGAGCAGGAACGCCGACTTCAGCTCTCCTGTCCCGCCCATGCGCCGCACGATCTCGGCGATATTGCTGTTCCCCTCGAACGCCGAGTCGATCTGCAGCACGATCGAGCCAAACCCGACCGCGGCCACCAGCACGCCGGCCGTCCATCCGATGGCCGCGCTCCGATGCAACCGCGCCGCCAGGCCGAGCGGACCCGACAAACCAGCGCTGGCGTACGCCGGCCCCAAACGCTCGGGGCGCAGACCCGCACCGTGATCGCGCAGCGACTCCAGGCGGAACGCCAACACCACCAGGAGCGCGGCCAGACCGAAGGAGAGCCCGAAGACCCACCAGCGCTCACCGGCGAACGGCCGGACGAGATAGGGCCACTCAATGGGGATCACCCACCGCAGCCAGGTCAGTGACGAGCTCTCCCCCGCACCATCCACAATGGCGCGGATCAGGAACAGTCCACCCAGGCCGATCCCTGCGGCCCACGCCCGAGCCGACCGCGCGTTGTCGAAGACCTGGGCGAGCACCGCGCCCAGTCCCACAAAGACCATTCCGTTCGCCGTCAGGGCCAGGCCCGCCGCGACCGACCCCGCGACAGCGAGCCCGCCGGCGATGAGGAACGCCGCATTGAGCGCGCCCATGAGCAGACAGCCCGCGAGACACACCAGAACCGCGGAGGCCAAAGGAGAGTGCCGCCCGATCGGGCCGGAACGCACCAGCTCGACCCGCCCTTCGTCCTCCTCGGCCCGGGTCGCGCGCACGATGCCGAAGACTCCTACGAGCGCCGCGATCATCGACGTGAACCCGCCGGACCGCCAGAAGACGAACCCGCCCTTGTCATAGAGCTCGAACGCCGGGCCGAGCAGCGCGAGCATCGTCGGGTTGATCCGCAGCGGCTCGATGACCAGGCGCGGATCCGTGCCGGGTGGGATGACGGTGTCGTATTGACTCAGCGTCGCCGGCATCATCAGCGACAGCCCAACGGCCCACAGCAGCCAGAACAGCCAGTTCCTACGCAACGTCAGGCGCACCATCGGCCCGAGGCCGGCCCACGTGCTCATGGCTCAATCCTTCTCATAGTGGCTGAGGAACAACTCCTCGAGCGTGGGCGGGGTGGCGGTCACCGCGCCGGCGTCGCGTTCCGCGAGTCGACCGAGTACGCCCGACATCGCCGCCTCGTCGACATGCGCGCTCCACCGACCATTCGCGTACTCCTCGTCGTGCACCCCCTCGACACGACCCAGCCCATGCGCGTCCTCGGGTGTGATCACGGCGGTCACCATCGTCCGGTGCAAATGCCGGAGGTCGGCCAGTGACCCCGACTCGACCGCGCGACCGCCCTTGATGATGGTGACGCGATCACACAGGGCTTCGACCTCGGAGAGGATGTGGCTGGAGAGCAGCACTGTGCGCCCTTCCCGCTGATCCTCGCGGATCACGTCGGTGAACACGCGCTCCATCAGGGGGTCGAGGCCCGAGGTCGGCTCGTCGAGGAGGAGCAACTCCACATCACTCGCGAGCGCCGCGATGAGGGCGACTTTCTGACGGTTTCCCTTCGAGTACGCCCGGCCCTTCTTGCGGGGATCCAGATCGAATCGCTCAACAAGGGCATCGCGGCGCTTTTTGTCCACCCGACCGCGGGCCCGACAGAGCAGGTCGATGGCCTCGCCGCCGGTGAGATTGGGCCAGAGGTTGACGTCGCCGGGCACGTAGGCGAGGCGATGATGCAGCTGCGGCGCTTCGGCCCACGGGTCGCCGCCGAGCAGGCGGGCGGTGCCCCCGTCGGACCGGAGCAGCCCGAGGAGCACCCGGAGGGTGGTGGACTTGCCGGCACCGTTGGGGCCGAGGAAGCCGTGCACCTGACCGGTCTCGACAGTCATGGTGAGTCCGTCGAGCGCGCGTACGCGACCGAAGGTCTTGACGAGATCGGTGATCTCGATTGCGGGACGACTCATTGTTTTCTCCCTGGTGAGTCGGGTTCGACTGCGGCAGCATCGGACGGATCTGCAAAGAAGCCTTTGGTGAACAGCTCGAGCGCGCTGCGTCCATAACGCTCGAAGACGGGCGCATCGAGCAGGCTGGCACCGCCGAGGCGGCGGGCGAGATGGTGGCCGAGGATGCTGGCCCCTGCGGCGTACGCCACCAGCGTGGCAACCGCCGCCACCCGGTCGGACGGTTCGCGGACCAGCCCTGCGGCAAGGCCCTCCGCATAGAACTCGTCGGTCAGGTCACACATGCGATCGAAGATCTGATCGGCTGCGGGGCCGTCGTGCCGCAGCACCTGCACCAGATAGCGCGTCATGACGACAAGTTCGGGATCGGCCTCCACGAGTGCCCCGGGTTGGGGCATGACTCCGTTGCGGAACCAGTCCTTCTCATGGGCGATCTTCTCCATGATCCTGTCGTCGACGGCCTCCCTGAGGCCGCTCTTGCTGCCGAAATGGTGAATGACAAGGCCGGGAGAAACGCCGGCGCGTGAGGCGATCTGGCGGATCGTCGTCTTGTCGACCCCGAAATCACCGAACAGTTCCATGGCCGCCAGGCGAATCCTCGCCCGGGGAAGGAGATCGGAGGAGTCTGTACTCACGTTCAATATGCTGAACCTGTGTTCAGTCGATGTCAATGACCCGAACACGACACAGGGGCCGTCCTTCTTGGACGACCCCTGGCTGTGTGAAATGTGAGGCTGGTCAGCCCAGCATGTCGCGCGCAGCCTTGGTATAGAAGCTGCTGATCTCGAGCATGAACTGCGCCTGGGCGCGAGCCATGGCGTTGACCCACTCGATCTGGGACGCCTCGGCAAGGGACAACTGGAATTCGAGCACGGTCCGCAGCGTCTGCTCATAGGTATCGAGCACCTTGTGGCTCGACGTCGACGCAGACTCGATGATCTGTTCGTTGTAGTTGCGAATGCGTTCGATCGTGTGATCCATCTGGGCCACCATGTCCTCCGCGACATGCTGGCCCTGCTGGGCGGCGTCGGAAAGAGCGTGGCTGGGATCCTGCGACATGGGCGTCTCCTCCTGGCGGGCGACAGCAGACACCCGATCGCCGGGAGCGCACATCGCCGTGAACGATTCGATCCTAGTCACCCGTCCCGGACGAGGGGCGGGACCCCTCATCCGGGTGGGCCGTCAGTCAGTGACGTGCAACACACCGCTCGCACCCTTTTCGGCGAGCGACATCTGGTGGTTCACCAACGAATAGTTTCCGGCCTCGGGCATCACCAATTCCACGAACCCGCCCTGGCTGGCCATCAGCCCCAGTGTCTGGCTTCCGCCCGGCCCTGGTCGAAGTCGCCAGTCGCCCTCGGACCACACCGAGTCGAACTGGCCGCCGACGACGTGGAAGGCGATCGACTCGTTGGGCCCGGCGTTGAGGATCCAGATCCGGACCCGTTCGCCGGTGCGGGCGGTGAGCGGCTCCTGGTGATATTGGTTCGGATAGCCGTTGAAGACCACGGCATCAGGCGTCCGGGCCCCGATCTTGTCGGCGTCACCGGCAGCGCCCTGCGGGCCCCAGTATTGCTCGCTCTGGACCAGCAGGAATTCCTTGTCGACCGGAGGCAGGTCGGGCGGATCGATGATCACCGCACCGAACATGCCGTTGGCGATGTGGAGCGACATGGGCATGGCCGAGCAGTGATACATCCAGATGCCGGCGCGCTGGGCGGTGAAGCGATAGGTCAGCTGCTCCCCCGGCGCGATCACGCGCATCGGCTTGTCGGGGGCGAGGGCACCGGCGTGGAAGTCGATGCCGTGACCGATCGTCCCGTCGTTGACGAACGTGATCTCGAAGACATCGCCGACCTTGCCGCGCAGGGCCGGCCCGGGTGCGGTGCCGTTGAACGTCCAGAGTGATTGCCGCACCCCTGGGGCGACCTCCGCATCGGTCTCGGACACCGTGAACGTGTGGCGATGGATCGTGGTCTCCGGAGCCGGCGGGAGAACCGCGTCGCGGGCCCGGAACCCTGGACCCGGCGTACCCGCGACGTTGCCCGTCGCGGCCGGCTCACCGGACGCAGCCGCATGACCGGCATGATCACCTGCGGGCGCGCCGATGGCCCGCACCACGAGAGTCATGCCCATCTGGCGGTGTCCGGCGATGGAGCACCAGCCATCGAGGTCACTGCCGACGACGCCGACATCGACCACCGTGCTCGCGCCCGGCGACAGCCGGCCGCTGCTGACTCCGTTGGCCAGGACCAGGTCGTGCACCTGGGCCGGGTCGGTATTGGTCAGCTCGATCACGAGCCGGTCGCCGGCGGGCACTTCGATGACCGCGGGGGTGAAGACCATGTGGTGGGCGGTGACCTGAACCGTGGTCGTACGCCCCGTGGGCGCGACCCCGGCGGTCGTGCCCGGTCCCGCATAGCGACCCACCACGGCCACCGGGTCCACCAGTGCGGCCGCGACGACGGCCAGCGCGATGATGCTCGCGGCCAGCGTCAGCTGGCCACGATGGGTGCGGCGCTCCACGAGGGAATCGACCTCGGGCTTCTCGCCGGCCGGAACACCCGAGCGGATCAGACGCAGGCCAGTGATGACGGTGGCGACCAGCAGGATCAGGGTCCAGACCAGACCCGCATAGACGACCAGGGACACAGCGACCAACACGACGCTCGGGAGAGGCAGCAGGAATAGCAGCGCACTGCCGTTGACCAGGGCGATGCGGGTGAAGGTCGAGCGATCGGCGATGGCCACCATTCGCCGGACCACTGCCGGCCCACCGCCGATGACGACGGGCAACAGATAACTGAGCGCACCCACCAAGACCTGGGCCACGAACCCCACGGCGAACGGGCCGACGAGGCCGCGGACGCCTTCGACCCCCGTTGCGAGGTCGGGGGCCATCGCCAGTGCCAGGATTGCGGCGACCAAGGTTCCGATCCACCAGGCGAATCCGGCCATGACCGACCAGGTGCCGAACGACTGGGGGCGCCGCCCGAGAGCCGCGCGCACCAGCGGTCCGGCGAGGATGCCCAGGCCGATGGCGTACGCAAACAGCCCCGCCACCACCAGCCACCGCAGCCCGACATAGCCGCCGATCATCATGACCGCGACCGAGAGGGTGAGCACCCACCAGGCCTGGCGTCCGCTCGGGATGGCCTTGTCGTCGGCCCGTGTGCGGAGCATCGTCGGCCAGAGCGTGATCAGCGTGCCCGCGATCGTGAGACCGACCCAGCCCAGCAGGTTGGCCCCCAGGTGGGCGATCAGGAGTCGGTCGAAGTCGGGCGGGGCGCTGCCGAGGCGTACGCCCAACCAGACGCCGACCGGCAGAGCGAGCCCCGCGGCGATGTAATAGCGGATGGCCACCGCGAACCGCCCGGGGAGGCCCGTGCGCAGTCCGTGGATGAGCCCGCCGGCATGCACGAGCGCCGCCGCGCCGACCAGGACGGCTCCGCCCCACAGGAGCGGAGGCAGGTTGCCCGTCAGGCCGAACACCACGCCGAGGCCACCCACATTGACGCCGCCCAGGATGAGCCAGTCACGCAGGCGGTTCTCACCCGCGGCCCGAAGCACGGCGTCGGAGAAATAGCGCGACCAGACGACGATCGCATTGGTGACCGCGCCGAGGAGCAGAAGGTGAACCATGAGCCAACGCGGCATGGGCACCCAGCGGTGGATCACCACTACGACCAATTCGGCCAGCAGCCAGGCAAACATCGGGATCGAGCGCACCAACATCTTGCGGCGGCGCCCCGACGGGCGGCGCGTGGTGGGTGCGGGCGCTCCGACTGTCAGCGCGTTCATGCAGCAACCTCTGTCTTGATCTTCTCTTCGCGGGAGGCCGCGATGCTGATGCTCGCAGCAGTGATCACGAGCAGCAGGAGAGCGGCGATGTTGAGGACGCCACCCACCTTGCGGACGTCGTCACCGGCGAAAAGGTCTCCGACGACCCGGATGATCAGCGAGCCGTGCAACAGTCCGAAGACCGCCCAGAAGGCCGGCCGATAAGGCAGCGGACGACGCAGGACGGCGGGGAGGATCACGGGGGCATGCGCCAGCACCATCGACATCACGAAACCGAGGAAGGTGGCATGCAGCACCGCGTCATAACGCGGACCCGACAGCTCGGGACGCAGCCACAGCAGGCCCGCGACAATCAACCAGGCATAGCCCGCGAGCAACCCGGCCGCGCTGAAGCGCGGCAGCCCGGTCGACCGAATCGTCCGACGGGCCACATCGCGGAGACCGAAGACCACCGCCACAGCGATCAGCGTGAGCCCGAAGACCGTCAGGCCGCCTGCGGGCCACAGCGTTGCCCCGACCACAACCGCCAGCAACGCGACGCCCAGGCCCAGCGCCTGATCCTCCCGCCGCTCGGCCACCTCGCGCGCCATGAGCAGTTGCCCCACCCGCGCCAGCTCGACCCGCTCCCCCGCGATGGTCAGCACGAAGAACCCCGTCAGCCACGGCACCACCGACGGGATCTCGACGCCGCGCAGCCAGAGCGCAACCGCGCCGACCGCGAACACTGCTCCTAACGCCTGGATGGCCACGGCAGGGTCGCGGTTGCGGGACCACAGCGGGACATAGTTCAGGAGCATCACGACAGTGCCGATCAGCATGACCGTCGCGCCCACCCACAGCGGCAGCGGACTGAGCGTCAGCAGGGCACCCACCGCCATCCCGACTGGTGCCGCGTACGCGAATCCACCGCCTCGGGCCACGGCCCGCTCCAGCGCGATGAGCCCACCGACGAACCCGATGGTCATCAGCATCCCGTGGACCTCGGGCAGGCGCTGCGTGGTCAGCGGCGCGGGCAACCCGAGCAGCAGGAGCCCGGCATCGAGACCGAGCATGAGCGCTATTCCACAGGGCAGGAGCAGGACAAGCCGGCCTGCGTGCCCTCCTCCGTTATTAGACACGGAGCAAGTGTATTAAAGATTGCGGAGTTCGCCCAACTCCGACCAGTCCTCGCCGGGTGCCTGCACGGACACGATCTTGGGCCGGGCCGTGACATAGCGCCCAAGCTCCTCCATCGCCTTGTCGAAGTGGGGAGACGTCACGTGAGCCTCGGCCGCGCCATCGGCGAAAGCCTCCACCAGGACATAGGTGTTGGGGTCTTCGAGGCTGCGCGACCACTCGAACCAGAGGTTGCCCTCCTCCGCGCGTGTCGCCTCCGTGAACTCCCGCACCAGCTCGGGCCACTGCTCGGCGTACTCATCCTTGATCGGCCATTTCACGACAATCACAATCATGACTCGATCCTGTCATCGCCGTCCGACACTTTCGGCGCGGCCTCGATCTCGCGCAGGATGGCGGACTCCTCCAGGCGGAGGATCACATAGCCGCCGGCGGCGATGATCACCGCACCGGCGAGGGCATACCAGGTGCGCAGTGACTCCGGCGGCGTGATCCGGGTGATTCCGAAGGCCACCAGGAACAGCACGATCACCCTGACGCCGTGGGCGGTGCGGGCCGACTGGCTCAGCACATGCTGCCGACGCCGGCGCAGGCCGAACTGGAGAATCGCATAGACCACGACCGCAGCGAACAACAGTGCGACAGCCACCAGCCACATCGTCGGGGTCTGCAGGAGCGCCAGGCCGAAGCCCGCCCCGACCAGGCCCGCGACCGACAGATGGGCCGACGCCGGTTGGCGTACGGGAGCCGACGTGTTCGTCGGCCTGGAGTCGGGCTGCTCGTCGGACATGTTTCCCCCTCGATCGGACTCCTGACAGCCGACGTTACCCGCGAAGGACCACGGCTTCGTACGCTGGAACCGTGGCGAACACCTGGGAGACCTATCCCGAGGGCCCCGACTCCGAGCCGGCCCCGGAAACTCCGACGTCCTGGGCGGTCTATGGCGACGACGAGGTCCCGAACGCGGACCGCTACGACGACCGGCCCTCCTGGAAGCCCGCGATGGCCGCCTTCGTGGTGGTCCTCATGGTCATTGGGTTCTTGGGCGGACTCCTGTCGCTGCGACCGCAGCCGCAGCAGCCGGTCAAGATCGAGGGGTACGCCCGGCCCGGACTCCCCAACGTCCGCTCGGTGCAACTCCCCCAACTGATCGGTGACTGGCAACGCGGCACGCTCACGCGGAGCCAGGTGTCCCAATTGGTCGTGATGAGCAGCTATTCACGCCGCCACCACGACCACGGCAATCAGGACATCACCGTGATCGGCTCGATCAGCCGCGACCCGGGTCCGTTCTCCGGCATGACGTGTGACGCGGTCGCCGGCACCAAGAATCGACGCGTCTGCGTCATCCCACTCGACGAGGGCCTGCTGAATGTGACCTCGGACGAGGCCGACCTGACCCTGGAGGAACTCGGGGCGTTCACCGCGGAGCTCGCCAGCGCCCTCGCCTGAGTGCTAGGTTGGCCGCGCGAAAGGGAGTAGTCCCAACGGTCGCGTCGACATACTGGCCTCACGGCCCGGCGCGGCAGGCCCCGGTGGCGGACGAGACTTTCGGCCAAGCACGATGCCTGGCCGAAGTGTGCCCTCCCTCAGGCCTCTCCGGCTCGGCCGAGAGGACACAATGGACGCATTCTGGTACGCCTTCCTGCTGAGCACAGGCGTCATCTTCGTCGCCGAACTCGGCGACAAATCCCAACTGATGGCGATGACCTTCGCCAGCCGCTATCGAGCGCGCGACGTGCTGATCGGCATCACGATCGCCACCGCCGTGGTCCACCTGGCCTCGGTCGGCATCGGCTTCTTCATCGGCGATCTCTTCGCCGAGCACCAGCACTGGATCGCGATCGTCGCCGGCATCGCGTTCCTGGGCTTTGCCGCCTGGACCCTCCGGGGTGACGAGCTCACCGACGAGGAAGCCGAGAAGGCCCGCAAGAGCAAGGGTTTCGCGATTGTCGCCGTCGGCATCGCGTTCTTCCTCGCGGAGCTGGGCGACAAGACCATGCTCGCCACCATCACCCTCGCCACGAAAGAGAACTGGGTCGGCACCTGGATCGGCAGCACGCTCGGCATGGTGCTCGCGGACGCTCTCGCGATCCTCGTGGGCGCGTTCCTCGGCCAGAAGCTTCCGGAGAAGGTCATCAAGATCGGTGCCGCCATCCTGTTCGCCTTGTTCGGACTCCTGCTCATCGCAGAAGGCCTGGGCTGGATCAGCGTGTGACCCTGCCCAGGCCTTCTGCAGTCGTTCTCAGGCGTACGCCCGGCTCGGCGTCAGTTGCCGGTCCTGGCCAGGCCGCCGTGGCGCTCGATCTTGGGACGGACGTTCTTCACCTCGACCTTGCGACCATCCGGTGCCAGCGCGCCGGACTTGGCCGGGTCCTGCGGTCGCTGCGCCCGGATCGTCGTCGGATCGATCGTGGCGCTCGACGGTGCCGCCGACTCCGAGGCCTGGGCCGCGACGGAGGCATTGATCGCCGCTGACTCGTCCGCGCTCGGCGACGGTGCGACCCGTGCCCCGGTCTCTTCGCTCGCCGATTCGGAGGCCGACGCGGACGGAGCAACCGTCACCGACGGTGTGGCCGACGCACTCGCCGAAGCCGACGCGCTCGCCGAAGCAGTCGCGGTCGCAGTGGCCGAAGCAGTCGCGGTCGCAGTGGCCGAAGCAGTCGCGGTCGCCGAAGGCGTGGCAGGAGCAGAAGCCGTCGGCGATGCCGAGGCCGAGGGTGCCCGATAATCCGAGGGGACGGCGTACGGAACGGGGTTCTCGCCAACCGGCCCGGTCATCGGCGGCGAGGTCACCCGACGGAACTTCTCGCGCTCGGCGATCACATCGGCCACCGAGGGCGTCGACGGAGCCGCCGTGGCCGACGGCGTCGCGGTCCGGGACGGGGTAGCCGACGCCGTGGCCGTGGCGGTCACACTCGCGCTGGGCGTTGCCGAGGCACTCGGGGTCACCGTGCGGGTCGGGGTGGCGCTCGGGGTCGGGG
>CAZEVN010000034.1:26906-31132 GCA_964515145.1 uncultured Enemella sp. | reverse complement strand
CAGCCGGAGATCAAGAAGCTTCGCTACCCGTCAAGGCACTGAGACGGCGGCTGTCCGGGCACGCACGCGTTTCTGTTCACCCGGAGTTCACTGGCGAGTCGACAAATGCTCTGGGCTGGACCGTTAGCTTGAGGGACACCGTGATGAGGAGGCTGACATGACCGAACACGACGATTTCGTCGATCCCGACCTGGCCGAGGAGCATCCCGATCAGAGTGCCGATGGCGATGCGGGTGCCGATGGCGACGCGGGCGACGCTGGCGCTGACGGTGACGCAGGCGCAGACGGTGACGCAGCCGCAGACGGTGATGCGGGTGCCGACGGCGACGCAGGCGCAGATGGTGGTGCGGGCGCAGATGCCGACAAGGAGCCCGGTCACCTGGGCAATGACCTCAGCAACATGAAGCTGCTCGAGACCGACCTTGCCGAGATCGCCCGCAAGGACATGCACGAGGACCGGGATCCGATCCCGGGCGTGCAGGAGGCCCTGCAGAAGATCAACGAGATGGATGTCGACATCGACAAGATGGACAAGGCCTGAGCTGGCGGAGACAGCAGACCGGGCCCGCCTCGGGGGAGGAGAGGGCCCGGTCTGGTCTTTCAGGGGTGAACTCAGCCGGACTTGCCACCCGAGCCGGCGAGATCCGCCTCGTGAACGACGCCCTCGCCGTGGCAGGTCGGGCAGGTGACGAAGCCGGCGGCCTTGACTGCATCGGGGGTCGGCTGGGGAGCCGGGGTGATGCGGCCCGTCTGCTTGGGCACCGTCACGGTGATCGACACGATCGCCAGGAGCAGGAACACGAGGTTCACGCCGAGGGCGACCATGGCGGCAAGGCGGATGGCGGCATTGGACTGAGCGCCTTCCATATGGATGATGTCGCCGACCTGCGTGTAGGGCTGCGCAGCCAGGCCGGTGAACACCGCCAGTGAGATCGCTGCACCGATCGCGCCACCGAGCGAGCTGGCCATCTTGTAGATGCCCGCACCCGAACCCGCCTGATCGGCCGGCAGGTTGGCCAGGGCCGCATCGGTCGACGGCGTCGCATAGAACGCCAGACCGAGACCGAAGAGGCCATAGGCGATGATCGCCATGAGCACGTATTGCCCCACCAGCACATGGGTCATCATCAGCAGGATGCAGGCGACGATCACGATGATCGTGCCCCAGATCATCGGCTTGCGGGGCCCGAACTTCTGCAGCAGCTTCTCGCCCACACGGATGAAGGCGATGATCACGATGCCGTAGCCGAGCGTGAGGATGCCGGCATCCCAGGCCGAATAGTTGCCGCCCTGCGGGCACATGCCGGCCGCGTCGCGGGCAACCCGGCAGCCGGCCAGCTGGATCAGTTGCTGGCTGACGATCAGCATGCCGATGGTGCCGTTGAGCAGGAAGTTCGAGATCGTCGCGCCGGTGAACGTGGTGTTCTTGAACAGCTTGAAGTCGATGAACGGTGCGTCCTTCTTGCGCTCCACCATCACGAAGATCGCGTACGCCACGACGGCGACAGCCGCCAGGCCCAGCACGATCGGGCTGAGCCAGCCGAGCTTGGCGCCATAGAGCAGAACGATCATCAGCCCCAGAGTGCCGATCACGAACAGGATCAGGCCCAGGACATCGAACTTCTTCTTCTGGCCCTCGACCTTGCTCTCGGGCGTACCCAGAATCATGATGAACGCGATCACCGAGATCACGATCGATGCGATGAAAATCGCCTTCCAGCCGACCGGGGTGAATCGGATCATCGCGCCGCCGAACAGCGCGGCGAGGCCGGAGCCGCCCCAGGAGCCGATCGACCACATCGAGACCGCGCGCTGGCGGCCCTTGCCGTCCCAGTAGGTCTTCACCAGAGCCATGGACGCCGGCATGATGCAGGCGGCGGCGAGGCCCTGGATCGCACGGCCGGTCAGCAGCAGCGGGAGTGCAACCGCGCCGCTGGCGAAGACCAGCATGAGCGAGCCGACGGTGTTGAGGATGATGCCGAGCAGGGTGATCTTGACGCGACCGACCTTGTCGGCCAGGCCGCCCAGGAAGACGATGAAGAGGCCCGAGAACAGGCCGGTGATCGACACGGCCAGGTTCATCGAGGCGGCGTCGAGGTAATTCATGCCGCCCGAGTTGACCTGGTTCATGATCTCCGGGGCGACCGTGCCGGCGGTCCCCGCGAAGAGCCAGAACGTGACAACGGCGAGGACGATGCCCCACAGGAGCTTTTCAGTCCCCTGGTAAGCCTTGGTCGGTGCTACCGCCGAGGTAGTGCTCATGTGACAAGGTCACTGGTCCTTTCCGAGGTACGCCAGGATGGCGACGACGGCGGCTTCGGTGCCGGTGCGCAGGCTGGGCTGGATGGCCGGGGCGAAGCCCGGGTTGTGGTTGGGGAGGACAGTCATGCCCTCGGTGAAGCCGCCGAAACCCCAGTAGGAGTAGGGAACCCCCCAGGCGGTCGGGATGTTGGAGAAGTCCTCCGACGCCGGGATCGGGGCGAGCTTCTTGACGCGGTCGGTGCCGAAATAGGAGCGGAAGGCGTCGGTGATGCGCTCGCTGACGATCTCGTCGTTGTCGGTCAGGGGATAGGACTCATAGAGCTCGATCTCCGGCGGCTTCGGCGAGCCGGATGCCTCGCACTCGGCCTTGACGATGCGCTCGATCGCGCTGATGAGCGTCTTGCGGACCTCCGTGTCATAGGCGCGGATGTTGAGGAGCAGCTGGGCGGAGTCGGGAATGATGTTGGCCTTCGTGCCGGCCTGGAACGAGCCGACCGTCACCACGCCGAACTGGCTCGGAGCGATCTCGCGGGACACGATGCCCTGGAGGCGCTGCACGATCGCCGCGCCGAGCAGGACCGGGTCCACGCCGAGATGCGGCATCGAGCCATGGGAGCCCTTGCCCCAGACAGTCACGCGGATGCAAGCGCCGGTGGAGAGCATGGGACCCGCGGTGGTGCCGACCTCGCCGGCGGCCGGGACGGTGAGCACGTGCTGGCCGAGCGCCACATCCGGGCGGGGGACCTTGTCGACCAGGCCATCGTTGACCATGGCGGTTGCACCCTCGGCGGTTTCTTCGCCGGGCTGGAACAGCGCTATGTAGGTGCCCGACCACTTGTCCTTGTTCTGGCTCAGCAACTCAGCGGCACCGAGGCCGGCCGCGATATGCATGTCGTGGCCGCAGGCGTGCATGAGCGGGACCGTGTTGCCGGCCTTGTCGATGGCGGTCTTGGTCGAGGCATATTCCAGCCCCGTCTTCTCTTCGACCGGCAGGGCGTCGATGTCGGCGCGGAAGAGGACCGTCGGGCCCTCGCCATTGGCCATCAGGCCGACGACACCGCCGCCGATCTGCTGGACGTCATAGCCGAAGGACTCGAGGCGCTTGGTGATCTCGGCTGCGGTTTCGGTTTCCTGCATCGAGAGCTCGGGGTTCTTGTGCAGGTGGATATACAGCTCCTCCTGCCAGGCGTTGGTGGTAGCGAGAGTTTGCAGGACATCGTTGGCGGCTGGCATGACTACTCCTCCTGGACCGGGTGCCCTCAATCTAGGACGGAGGTTCGGTCCGGGAGCGTCGTTGCCGACAGTTTCCGCCGGGCGGAGCTTCGCGCGCCGGCGGTCTTCCGGGGCTCAGGCTTCGGCGACCGCCACCCGGTCGAGGACGCGGCGTACCAGTCGCGCGAGCGTGGTCTGCTCGTCCTCCGAGAGGTGCTCGAAGAGCAGGGTCCGGACGGTGCCGGCATGCCCCGGGGCCGCGGCCTCGAGGCGTTCGCGGCCCAGATCGGTCATACAGGCGAACGAGCCGCGCGCATCCTGGGGGCAGGGCTCGCGATAGACGAGTCCGCGCTTCTCCATGCGGCTCACCTGGTGTGACAGCCGGCTCTGTTCCCAGTTGAGTTCCACGGCGAGGGCGGACATGCGGAGGCGGTTGTCCTCGGCCTCGCTGAGGTGGACGAGCACGTCGAAGTCAGGCAGTGAAAGTTGCTGATCGGCCTGGAGCTCACGGTTGAGAACAGCAGGCAGTCGGGTCTGGACGCTCAGCCAGTCCCGCCAGATGTCTTGCTGCTCATCGGTCAACCATGGTTCGGTGCTCATGGCTGGAGCGTACCAGTTATTTGACGCATCAACTAATGACAGCTATGATTCATGACGAATCATGAAAGATGGTCCGACCGTGAACCAGCTGCAGCAGAACATCGACGTCCGCAGGGCCGACGAGCGCTTCGTCACCGAAATCGATTGGCTCG
>CAZEVN010000034.1:0-26806 GCA_964515145.1 uncultured Enemella sp. | reverse complement strand
AACATCGACGTCCGCAGGGCCGACGAGCGCTTCGTCACCGAAATCGATTGGCTCGGCTCGAAGCACTCCTTCCGCTTCGGGCATCACTATCACCCGACCAACACCCACCATGGGTTGCTGCTCGTCAACAACGACGACATCGTGCAGCCGGGCAAGGGTTTCGACACGCATCCCCACCGGGACATGGAGATCGTGACCTGGGTCCTCTCCGGCTCGCTGGTCCACCAGGACTCCGAGGGCAACAACGGCATCATCTATCCGGGCCTGGCCCAGCGGATGAGCGCAGGGACTGGCATTCTCCACTCGGAGAAGAAAGATTCCTGGCGGGCCGATCCGACGCTGACCCAGCATGACGAGCCGGTGCGGTTCATCCAGATGTGGGTGCTGCCCGAGGCGCCCTATCTGCACCTGTTCGTCGCCCGCGGTGGTGTCGAGCTCGAGGGTGCCGGGGCTCTGGCCGAGGGCGGCTGTTAGGTTCACCGCGACCTGTGGGCAGCGACTGACCGCGACCGAACAGGCCGAGGTCCTGGTGTGGGAGATGCACGCCGGCGTGGCAATGGGCTGACCGGCCCACTCTCTGCAACTCGAGGAACAACGAAGGAGCAGGCACATGAGCACGACCGTTCGGGACAACCCCGAGAAGAACCGTTTCGAGATCGTCGTCGACGACAAGGTCGCTGGCTGGGAGGACTATCGCCTCGGTGACGGCGTCATCGATCTCGTCCACACGGAGATCGGTGAGGAGTACGCCGGCCAGGGCCTGGCCAAGATCCTCGTCGTCGATGTCCTGGCGCAGGTCCGCGAGCGCGGGCTGTCCGTGAAGCCGTATTGCCCCTACGTTCGCCGGGTCATCGAGCGGGATCAGGAGAGCTATCTCGATCTCGTGCGTCCCGAGGATCGCGCCGAGTTCGACCTGCCGGCTGCCTAACGCTCGATGTCGTGCTGGTGATGCACGATCTCGTGGGCGAAATAGGACGCGAGCGTCGAGACGGTGAAGGCCATCCCGTCGCCCCGAATGCCCCGGTTGTGCACCTGGGCTTCGGGGACCGACTCGAAGGTGGCGGCGATGGTTTCCGCTGTCTCGGCGTACTCCTCCGCCACCCGCAGCGGGTCCGCGATTGAGTAGTGGCCGTCGATGGCGGCGTCATTGGCATCCCAGCTCTCGAACCGGGTGCCGTCGTCGGCGAGCATGGCGTGAACGCGCACGTTGAAGACGCGGCACACATCGCGGATGTGGCAGGCATACTCCACCGTTGACCACACGTCTTCCCCCTTGGTCCGCGTGGCCGCGTCCGGTTGCGAGAGCGCGCGGCGGATCGGCTCGATCGAGGCGCGTACGCGGTCCGGCACGTCGCCCAGGGGCATCGCCGAGAATCCGCATTCATCGCAGCGGCGCTCCAGGACCCAGGTCCAGTCCTTTTCGTCGCGCGGGGTCGGAGGGAGCTCAGTCGTCATGTCACCACTTAAGCACGGCGACTCCGAAGATAAGTACGCGGGCAGGCCTCGCCGGGAGGATTAGCCTGTCCGGGTGACAGAGCAGACGCCCAGTGACGCGAACCCATCACCCCGGACCCTCTGGATCGACGCATCGCACGGGGTGGCGGGGGACATGCTGCTCGGCGCGCTGATCGACGCGGGCGTACCCCTCGACACGATCCGGGCCGCGGTCGACGCCGTCATTCCCGGCACCGTCCGCATCGACACCTCGACCACGACCCGCGCCGGCATGCGTGCGACCCACGCCACGGTCGAGCTTCTCGCACCGGATCAGCACCACCGCGGCTGGCAGACGATCGACCACCTCATCGCGGAGGCCGACCTCGATCTGGCAACCAAGGACCGGGCCCGGGCCACGTTCCGCCGCCTCGGCGAGGTCGAGTCCCGCGCCCACGGCATCCCTCTTGCCGACGTCCACTTCCATGAGGTCGGGGCCTGGGACTCCATCGCCGACATCGTCGGCGTGTGTGCGGCGCTGACCCATCTCAAGGTCACCGACATCGTCGTCAGCGCGGCGGCCCTCGGCAACGGGACGGTCCGCATGGCCCACGGCGAACTCGCCGTCCCCGGTCCCGCGGTCGTCGACCTGGCCCTGGGCTGGCCGACTCTGCCGGGCCCGGTCAATGCGGGCGAGCTCACCACTCCGACCGGGATGGCCCTGCTTCGCCTGGGCGCACCGGGGCCACTGCCCGCCATGACCCCCACCGCGGTCGGCACCGGCGCAGGGACCAAGGACTTCCCCGGCCACGCCAACGTGACTCGGGTGGTGGTGGGCGAGGGTACGCCGGCGCTGGCGCCCGAACACGGCCCGCGGGTGATGCTCGAATGCACGATCGACGACCTGGACCCGAGGCTGTGGCCCGCCATCCTCGACCGCCTCGTCGAGGGCGGAGCCGACGATGCCTGGTTGATTCCGGTCCTGATGCGCAAGGGCCGCCCCGGCCACGTGCTCCAGCTGACGGTTCGGCCCGATCTCGCAGATGACGTGCGCTCTCTGATCTATCGCCACACGACCACGCTGGGCATCCGGTCGTGGGAGATCCACCGCGATGCGCTGCAGCGCGACTTCCGCACCACGGACGTCGACGGACAAGCGATCCGGATCAAGCAGGGCTGGCATGAGGGCGAACTGGTCACGAGCCAGCCGGAATTTGCCGATGTGGCCGCCGCCGCAACTGCCCTCGGGCTCACGGAGTGGGAGGTCCTGCGCCGAGCCAGCTCCACCGGTCCTCAGCCGGATGCGGCGATCTGAGCGGCGAGATGCCCGGCGCCATAACCGTTGTCGATGTTCACGACCCCGACACCGGGCGAACACGAGTTGAGCATGGCCAGCAGCGGCGCCAGGCCGTCGAACGCGGCTCCATAGCCCACCGATGTCGGGCAGGCGACGACCGGGCAGGACACCAACCCCGACACCACACTCGGCAGCGCCCCGTCCATGCCGGCCACCACCACGACACACGCGGCCGACCTCAGGACCTCGAGCCGCCCGAGCACCCGGTGCAACCCGGCGACGCCGACATCGACGATCAGTTCCGTGCGCCGACCCAGGCGCGTCGCCGTGATCACCGCCTCGCGCGCCACCGGCAGATCCGACGTCCCGGCGGACACGATCACCACGAGCCCACCGCTCGGCTCCGGGGCCTCGGTCGGCCAGGCCACCACCCGTGCCACCTCGTCGTGCACCGCCCCGGGCAATTCCTCCAGCACCGCCCGGGCCTGCTCCGGCGTGCACCGCGTGAACAACGCCTGTTGTCCGTCCGCCCGCGCGCGCCACTCGGCCGCGATGGCCCGGACCTGGTGGACGGTCTTCGGCTCACACAGGATCGCTTCGGGATATCCGCGCCGCGCGGCCCGATCCAGGTCGAGCTCGAACGATTCGGCCGTCATCGGGTCACCAGCGGCAGTGTGAAGGCGCCCGATTGGATGCCTCCGAGGTCGAGGGCGACAAACCGAAACCCCGCCGCGCGCACGACGGCGAGAATCTCCTCCCGTCGAGTCACCACCACGCCGATCTCATCGACCGGCACCTCCAGCCGCGCCACGTCACCGTGATGCCGCACGCGACAATCCCCGACCCCGAGCCGCCGCACTCCGGCCTCGGCCTGCTCCACCTGCCGCAGCTTCTCCGGGGTCACGGGCTCGTGATGCGGAATGCGTGATGCGAGACAGGGGGCCGCGGGCTTGTCCGCGACCGCCAGGCCCAGCCACCGCGCGACCCGGCGTACCTCTCCCTTGCCCAACCCCGCCTCCGCCAGCGGCCGCACCACGCGATGGTTCGCAGCGGCCCGCGCACCGGGCCGATCGGGGCGGCGGGCATCGTCGGCATTCTCGCCGTAGGCCACCGCGGCTAGCCCCAACTCGTCCACGACCCCTGCGTCGATCCGCGTGAACAACTCGTCCTTGCAGTGGAAACACCGGTCGGGACCGTTCGCGACATAGGCCGGGTTGTCGCCCTCGTGGGTTTCGATTTCCACGACGGGTACGCCGAGATCGCGCGCCACGGCCCGGGCGATCTCGCGCTCGGTCGCGGCCAAGGAAGGGGATACGCCGAGCAGGGCAACGACCCGATCAGGGCCCAACGCCCGGGCTGCGATCGCGACCAGCGTGGCCGAATCGACACCGCCCGAATAGGCGATGCCGAGCAAGCCGGTGCCCGACCGCACGTTCTCCGGCAGACAGGCCGCGACCCGGTCGGCAAGAAGGGCTGCCGGATCGCTGGTATCGAGTTCCATAAGTTTCAGTCTTCCACGCCGCGAAACACCGGTCGCGGTCCCGGGTTGACCGGGGTGTCCATCGTTGCCATCTGTTGCCGCCAAACGACATCCATCTCTAGTTGACTGAGGCCCGTGAGCAACAATGCTGAACGGGGACCCGGCCTCGGCCCGAGATCGGTGACGATCTATGACGTGGCCGCCGCGGCCGGGGTGAGCCCGAGCACGGTCAGCCGGGTGTTCTCCCGGCCGGGGCGGGTGAGCGCCCGCATGGCGAAGCATGTGCGAGAAGTGGCCGACACGCTCGGCTACAACACCGAGGTCGCCGAACCCCTGCCGCCCCGCCGCGACAACCACCTGATCGCCCTCGCTGTTTCGGATATCACCAACCCTGCCTATTTCGGCGTCATCCGGGGCGCCGAGGCCGCCGCCTCCGAACGCGGCCACTCGCTCCTCCTCCTGGACACCCAGGAAAACCCCGAGCGCGAGCGGGAGCAGCTCGAACGCGTGCTGCCCCTTGCCTCCGGGATCGTCATCGCCAGCCCCCGCATTCCCGATCACCAACTCCGCATGCTGGCCAAGCAGGTGCCCGTCGTGCTGATCAACCGGGTCGCAATCGGCCTGGCGGGGGTGGTGCCCGACAACGGTCGGGGAGTACGCCGGGCGGTCGAGCATCTGGCCTCGTTCGGCCACACCCGCATCGGCTATCTCGCCGGGCCCGAAGCATCCTGGACCGACGGTCTCCGCTGGCGCACGATGCGCGAAGCGGCCATGGAACTGTCCCTCACCGTCGTGCGGATCAACACCCAGGCGCCAACCGTGACGGGCGGCCGCGGCGCCGTGCACGACGTGCTCAACTCGCGGGCGACGGCGGTCGTCGCCTACAACGACCTCATCGCGATCGGGCTCATGGGGGCGCTCGAGGCGATCGGCGTACGCGTACCCCACCGGATCAGCGTCATCGGGTTCGACAACACCATGGCCGGTGGCCTCGTCACGCCGGCGCTGACCACAGTCGGGGCGCCCATGCTCCAGCTCGGCGGCATCGCCGTGTCCAACGTCATGGCCATGGCCGCCGGCGCGCGGTGGCAGCACGACGGCCCGTTGGTCGTGCCCATGCGGCTCGTGGTGCGCGACTCGACGGGCCAGCTTCCGCGCCTCTGAGGCGTGCTCCGCTCACCACCGCAAGCGAACTCAGCGAACGCGATAGAGGATCTCGCCCGCATTGGGAATGACGACCGTGCCGGGCTCCTTCTCAAGGGCCTCGAGGTCGACGGTGTCCGGATCGAGATAGCCCAGGTTGATCGACTCACAGACCTCGCGGGGAATCTGAGTCGCGAGCGTCACGCGCACGCGCAGGTTCTCCTCCCCGGTCTCGGCGTCATAGGTGCCCTGGCCGCGGAGATGGGTGGAGTGGGCGAGTACGCCCCAATGGACATTCTTGAAGTCATCCCACTGCTTCACGAAATAGTCGCGGCAGTGATAGCCGATGTCATAGATCTCGTGGTGGGTCTCCGACACCTCGGTCACATGGGGCGCATAGATGACGACCTCGCCGCCGTCGGCCACGGCCGGCTCGAGCTTGTAGAACCCCTTGGCCGCGGTCCAGATGTCCTCATAGCGGGCCGGCATGCAGGAGATCACCCGCTGGAAGGGTTCCGGCACATATTCGACGTGGGTCTCGGCAGCGATCGCGGCGGTCGCGGCCCAGGCGTCCTCGGCGGTGCCGAAGGCGGCGGCCTCGATCGCGCCCGTGCCCGATTCGACGACCAGGCACAGCGCCAGTCGCTTCGCGGGGATGAGTGCCGCGCCTTCGTTGATCATCGCGCGGACCGGCGTGATGCCGGTCGTCCCGATGATCTCGTAGCTCGTGATCAGCGCCCCCACCCAGTGGGTCATGTCGATGAACTCCTGGGACGCGACGCCCGGGATGAAGTACTTGTTGCCGCCCGAGATGCCCACGACCTCGTGCGGAAACACGGGCCCGACGACGATCGCATAGTCGGATTCGACGACGTGGCGGTTGATCACGATGGGCGCATCCATGTCGAGCCGGCCGTCCGACAGCTCGGCGATACGGGCCGCGGGGATCGTGCCGACGTGCACGAGCATGTCGGGATCGGCCCATTCGTGGTTGACGATCCGCATGCCCGGATAGGTGGCCCGGATCTGTTCCTCGGGCTCGTGGCTGGACCCGACCGCGCCGACCATGCGGGCGATCTCGTCGGGCTCCATATAGCTGTGGGTGCCGAGCGCGATCACGGCCGTGAGTTCGCCGACCACATCGATGAGATGGCGATGGAGGGTCTGCAGCAGCAGGGGCAGCGGGCAGCTCCGCGTGCCGTCCGGGATGACCAGGGTGACCTTCTTGCCGGCCAGGTCCACTTCCGCCAGCTTGCGGGACAGCAGATCGTCGAGTTCGTCTGCCGTGACCTGCTGGTGGGGTCCGCCGATGGTCTCGCAGGTGAGCGGTGTGCCGTTGGTCATGGGGTCAGCGTACGCGCGCGGAAATCTGCGGCAACCTCTGGCGGGGACTTGCCTGTTGGGAAAGGGTGGCCTCATGACCGAACGCGCCCTCGTCGTCCATCCCGACCGTCTGTTTCCGGCCGAGCCCTCGAGCCGGGCCGTGGCGCGGGAGCTCTATCAGAGTGTCGCGAACCTGCCGATCATCTCGCCGCACAGCCACGTGCCACCGGAGTGGATCGCCGAGGACATCCCCTTCACCGATCCCACGGCGTTGTTGCTGACGCCGGATCACTATCTGTTGCGACTGCTGCATGCAAGTGGTCACGACCTGTCGGTGTTCGGCCGTGGACGCGAGGACGATCCGCTGACCGAGGCCGAGTCGCGAGCGGCCTTCCGCGTGTTCTGCGAGAATTACCACGTCTATCGCGGTACGCCGATGCGCTATTGGTTCGAGGCCCAGCTCGCGGACATCTTCGGGGTCGACGTGCGGCCGTCTGCGGCCACGGCCGATGCCATCTATGACCGGATCCAGTCCTGGATCGATTCGCCCGCATCCCGACCGCGCGCACTGATGGAGTCGTTCGATATTTCGGTGCTCGCCACGACCGACGCGCCGCTCGATGATCTGCGGCACCACCAGGCGTTGCTCGATGAGGGGTACGCCCGCCGCGTCGTCCCGACCTTCCGCCCCGACCGGTTCCTCGAACCCGGTCTGCCCGAGTGGAACGACCTGGTCGATTCTCTCGGTGAGCTGTCGGGGTGCGATGTCGACACGTACGCCGGCTACACGGCCGCGATGGAGAACCGCCGGGCGTACTTCAAGGAACGTGGCGCCGTCTCGACCGACCACTCCCATGCCGACCTGGGCACTATCGTGCTGTCGGCGGCCGAGGCCGAGCGGCTCTATGCGGATGCCCGCGACGACAAGCTGAGCCCGGAGGAGTGCGCGGTGCTGCGCCGGGCGATGGTCACCGAGCAGGCGCGCATGGCCTGCGACGACGGCCTCACCATGACGCTCCACCCAGCGGTCTTCCGCAACCATCACGCGCAGACCCACGAGCGGTTCGGGGCGGATGTCGGGGCCGATATCCCGATCTCGGTCGAGGCGACGCGGGCCCTGCAGCCGATGCTGTCGGCGTACGGGACCCACCCCAATTTCAAGGTCGTCCTCTTCACGATGGACGAGACCACGTTCAGCCGGGAGCTGGCGCCGCTGGCGGGGTTCTATCCGTCGGTCTATCTCGGTGTGCCGTGGTGGTTCCTCGATTCGCCGGACGCGATCCGGCGGTTCCGCAAGTCGACGGAGGCGGCCGGTTTCACCCGCAGTTCCGGGTTCATCGACGACACCCGCGCGTTCTGCTCGATCCCGGCGCGTCACGACATGTCGCGTCGCCTCGACGCGTCCCACCTGGCCGAGCTCGTGGTGGAGCACCGGCTCGAGGCGGATGAGGCGGCGGATACGCTCCATGCCCTGGTTGCGGAGAATCCCCGCACCGTCTTCAACCTCACCTGACGCCCCTCGCTCGCCAGAAGAACCTCGCCAGCAGAACAAGGAGAAGGAACGCACTGATGTCTGCCCCGCTCTCGCGCACCGATGCGCGACCCGCTGCCCCGATCCGTCTGCTCCATCTCGGGATGGGCAATTTCCACCGGGCCCATCAGGCTTGGTACACGGAGCATTCCGCCGATGCGGACCAGTGGGGGTACGCCGAATTCGCGGGTCATGACACACCGATGGTGGATGACCTGAACGCGCAGGGCGGGGCATACACGCTGCTGGTCCGCGGTGCCGACGCTGACCGTCCCGAGGTGATCGGGGTCATCGCGGCCACCCACCAGGCGACCGATCACGAGGCCTGGCTCGGCTATTGGGAGTCACCCGGGCTCGCGATCGTCACGATCACGGTGACCGAGTTCGGCTATTGCCGGGCCGATGACGGGGGACTGGATTTCGACAACCCGGCGGTCGCTGCCGATCTGGCCATGTTGCAGACAGATGCGCGTGGACTCGTGGTTTCCGCACCCGGCCGGTTGCTCGCGGGCATCCTGGCGCGGGTCGCCGCCGGACAGGGACCGGTAGCGGTGTTCTCGTGCGACAACCTGCCCGACAACGGAAAGGTCGCCCGCCGGGTCGTCGGGGATCTCGCGGCGCGATTGGGCCCGGAGGCGGTGGCGGCCGTCGAGGCCCAGGCGTGGGTGACCTCGATGGTCGACCGCATCACTCCGCGTGCGACCGACGTCGAGATCGCCGCCGTGGCCGAGCTCACGGATCGGGTGGACCGCGTGCCGGTCGTCACCGAACCCTTCTCCGAATGGGTCATTACCGGTGACTTCCCCGCCGGCCGGCCCGAATGGCCGGGGGCGACGTTCGTCGACGATGTCGAGCCGTTCGAGCAGCGCAAGCTGTGGCTGCTGAACGGGTCCCACTCGCTCATGGCGTACGCCGCGTCCGCGCGCGGTCACGAGGCCGTGTCCGACGCGATCAACGATCCGGTGGTGCGTGCGTGGGTCGAGGAGTGGTGGGACGAGGCGGTGCGCCACCTCACCCTCGATGCCGACCACCTCGCCGCCTATCGCGCGGCCCTCGCCGAGCGCTTCGCGAATCCCAACATCCGGCACCTCCTCGCCCAGATCGCCGCGGATGGCTCCCAGAAAGTCCCGGTGCGGATCCTGCCGACGCTGCGGGCGGAGCTGGCGGATGGTCGGTCGGGGCGGGGTGCGGCGCGGGTGGTGGCCGCGTGGATCCGGCACCTGCGCGGTGCCGGTGCGCCCGTCGTCGACGGGGCCGGGCAGCGGTTTGTCACCGCAGCCGAGGGGCCCGACGCGACCGCCGCAGTGCGGGGCGTACTCAATGAATTGGATCCAGCTCTGGCGACCGATGAGGTTGTGTCGTTGGTCGACGGGCTGGTGGGTGAGCTGGCCCGGTCATGACCGGGTGGGAGCCTGCAACGGCGCAGGCCGACCTCATCATCGGGCTCGACGTCGGCACCACGGCGGCGAAAGCCACCGCGTTCCGCGTGGGCGGCACGGGTGAGATCGTGGCGTTGGCCGTGGCCGAATATCCACTCATGCAGCCGCGGCCCGGGCAGCAGACCCAGGACCCCGAGACGGTGGTCGCGGCCTGTCAGGGTGCCCTGCGGCGGGTGGTGTCGGAGGTCGGAGCGGAAAATGTGCTCGCGCTCTCCTGCTCGACGGCGATGCACGCCCTGGTAGGGCTCGATGCCGACTATCGACCCCTGACCCCACTGATCACCTGGGCGGATGCCCGGGCCACGGATCAGGCGCGCAACCTGATCCTGACGGGGCAGGCGCGGGAGTTGCATCAGCGCTCGGGTACGCCCGTGCACCCCATGTCGCCCCTGGTGAAACTGATGTGGTTCGCCGACAACGAGTCGCAGCTGTGCCGGCGCGTGCGCTGGTGGGTGGACCTCAAGGGCTGGTTGCTGTGCAACCTCACCGGCGAGGTCGTGATGGACCTCTCTTCGGCCTCGGGGACCGGCCTGCTCGACCTCACCACGCGCGATTGGTGGCCGGCGACGCTCGACCTGGCCGGGGTCTCCTCGGAACAGGCCCCGCCGGTGGTGTCGACCACGTTCGTGATGTCTCTCGCCGCCGCGCCGGCCCGGGCGGTCGGCCTGCCCGCGGGGCTGCCGGTGATCAGCGGTGCCGGTGACGGGCCGCTGGGCAACCTCGGCACCGGTGCGCTCGAACCCGGTGTGGGCGGCCTGTCGTTGGGCACCAGCGGATCGCTCCGCACGGTCGTCGACGAACCCGATATCGATCCTGACGGACGCCTGTTCTGTTATGCCCTGACCGAGGACGCGTGGGTCGTTGGTGGTGCCATCAGCAACGGCGGCATCGTCGCCCGCTGGACCCTCAACCTGCTCGGCATCGCCGAGGACGAGGAGTTGGCTCAACTCGCCGCCCGCGTCCCCGCCGGGGCCGAGGGCCTCGTCATGATCCCCATGCTGCTGGCTGAGCGGGCACCGCTGTGGGATCCGACGCTGCGGGGGTCGTTCCTGGGCGTACGCCACCACCACGGCCGGCGGCACTTCGCGCGGGCGACGATGGAGGGCGTGGCGCTGCAGTTGTCGGCGATCGCGGACTCGCTCGCGGAGTTCGGCCCCTTGTCGAGTGTGCGGGCGACCGGTGGCGTGTTCCGTTCGCCGTTGTGGGCGACGGTGCTGGCCGGGGTCCTCGACCTGACGTTGTTCGTCACGTCGGCGGCCGGTGGGTCCGCGCTGGGGGCCGCGGCGCTGGGCGCGTTGGCGCTCGATCGGGCTCCGGACCTGAAGTCGGCGCTCCTGCTCATGGACCCTCATGCGATGGATGCCCGTGAGACCGACATGGTGCGGGTCGACCAGCAGGACGTGCTGACCTATCGCGCCATGCGGGCCGACATCGAGGAGTTGTTGGCCGAGCAGTCCCGCATCGCGAAGCTGTTCCGGCGCAGGGATTGAGCCTTCTCCGCGCTGAGCCGGGGATACTCGGCAACCCCGGGAAAAACGGACACTCGACGGGTTCTGGGTGGGGGGTAGAACGCCGCGAGTGTCCGAAAATACCTGCCCTGCTCAGATACGAATGAAGACGAGCGCGGCCACGGCCAGGGCGAGACTGATGCCGGCGTTGGCCCACCGGAGGAACCGGAAGCGTTTCGGATGCCAGGGGAGCTGGGGCCAGCGGCGGATCGCGAAGGCTGCGGCTGCCGCGGTGGCGATGGTGAGGACGATCCACACCCAGGCGCCGACCGTGGCCCAGTCGCCGAGGACCCGGGCCACGGCGATGCCGAACACCGCGCCCGCGATGCCGGAGAGCAGCGCGACGCGATCCCGACCGCGCAGCGCATTCCACCAGGCACCGACCACCATGAGGGTCGCCAGGCCGGGGATCAGGGCGAGCAGCCAAGCGGGTCTGCGCCGGGGACTTGGTCGGTGAGGACGGCCCGGGCGTACGCCGCGACCGCCGTCGAGGTGATGAACGTCGACGAACCCGCCGGGCGATAGGCGGGGCTGGTCCACGCCTCGGGGTGGAAGCCGTTCGAGGTAAAGCCTGCGACGGTGCCGGATGGGATGTCTCCCGGCGCCGCAGCGAACGTGGCCTGGATGCCGAGCGGATCGAGCAGGCGGGCGTGGACGTGAGCATTCCAGTCAGGGGCGCCGGCCGCGTTCGCGAGCGCCCAGCCGAGCAGGGTGGCGCCGAGGTTGGAATAGGTCACCTCGCCCTTGGTGTCCAGCAGCTTCATCGTGCGCACCTCGGCGAGGACCTCTGCTTGCGTGGCACCGGCGTACGGATTCGAGCCTGTGAACGCGAATCCGATCGAGGGGAGGGTGACGCTGGGCGGCAGTGGGGGTACGCCGCCGCGGTGCGTCGCCAGCTCGATAAGAGTGACGGCTCCGATGGGGCTGCCCGCGAGCTCGGGGAGGTGTTTGGAGACGGGGTCGTCGGCGCCGACCTCGCCGCGGGCCATCGCGTCGGCGAGCAGGAAGCCGTTGAAGGTCTTGGTGATCGATCCCAGTTCGATCGGGTCGGCGGGCTGGATCGGGGTGGATGAACCGGGAGTGGCTTCGCCGACCGCGGCGTGGGTGATCGAGTCGGCGGTGATCACTGCGGCGGCGACGGACTGGTGGCCCGAGGCGCGCGCGTGCTCGCGGAGCTGGGCGGCCAGGGCAGCGTCACCGGAGGTGTGGTCGGAGACGTGGGGTGGACGGGGAGTGGCCCACCACAGGGCGGCCAGCGTAAGCAGCGCGATAAGCGCGATGAGGACGACGGGGGTTCGACTCATGCGTCGAAAATACGTAAAAACGATCTAACGCGCAAGGTTGGTTCGCGTGGGGGCGGATCTTGGGGGTGTTTCGCGCATTTCGTGGGTCTCACGCGCATTTCGCGCGCATTTCGTAGGGTCTCGCCCGCATTTCGTGGGGTCTCGCGCGAGACCCCTTGGCGTTCGTCGAGACGTCTGCTGGAGCAGGTGTCTCGAGGATGGCCAAGACGTCTCGTGGCCGTTTCGGGGGGTCTCGAGCGGGATGTCACTCCAGAGCAGCAGTGAGGATGGCCAGGAGTGGGATGACCCGTGGACCGGGGACTTCATAGTCGCCCCGCGCGCGCTGGCGCAGCCACCCGGCGGATACGAGGGTGCGGAGGTGGTGATGGAGCTGGCCGGACGTGCCGAGACCCTCCGTCTCGACGAGGTCCTTCGTGGCGGTCGTGCCGTTGAGTACGCGTCTGAGCAGGTCGACCCGCACCGGGTGGCCGAGGGCGGCGAGCGCTGGGGCTGCGGTCGCCCAGTCCTGCTCAAGGAGATAGTCCGCCGGGCGACCGTATTGCCACTCGATCGCCGGCCGGCCCGCAGGAGTTGGAGCGGAATCGGGCGCGCCCCCTTCGGAGGGTGGTGTCGGCCGGAAGATGCCCATGAACATGACACCGCCGCTGGTGTCGCCGATGCGATCGCGGAAGCCGTCGAGCGCCCAGAGCGGCGCGTCCTCGAGGCCCGATGTGGTCTTGGCGTCGCCGGCGGCACGGGCTTCGGTCCCGGCGGTCATGAGCGCCTCCAGGGCAGCGACGCGGCGCTCGAGGTCGTCGATGCGATCGGACATGCGTCGATCCTACGGAATACCGACGTCGCGCGGGGAGGGCCGGAGCCCTAGCCTGACCACATGATCACCGCACTGCACGCGCTCATCTACTCCGATGACGCCGCCGCCACGCGAGCATTCTTCGCTGACGTCCTCCAATGGTCGTTCATTTCGGACCGGGGCGAGTCTGCCGACCCCAACGACTGGCTGATCTTCAGGTCCGGGCCCAGCGAACTCGGCGTACATCCGACCGTCTCCGTCCACGACGGCACGGAATATCGCTCGCCTCGGCACCATTCCGTCTCGCTCATGTGTGACGACCTCGAGGCCACGATGGCCGAGCTGGCCGAGCGAGGTGCGGAGTTCGAAGGCGATACGCAGAACCTGGGCTTCGGCGTCGGGGTCAACGTGAAGGTGCCGGGCGCGGACGACGTCCTGCTCTATCAGGCGTACTACCCTCCGGCGTACTGAGTCTCGTAGTCAGCCCGCCCCAGCCGATACAGCACGCAGCGGCTCATCGGGTGATCGCGCTCGATCATCGGATGGTCGAAGTCGTCGGCCGGGTCGCGGGTCATGCCGAGGCGTTCCATCACGGCGCGTGAGAGAAGGTTGCCGGTGGTCGTGAGCGAGACGACCTCGTCGAGTTCCAGTGTTCCGAACGCGTACGCCAGCCCGGCGCGGGCGGCCTCTGTGGCGTACCCCCGACCCCAGGCCCACCGCGGCAGCCGCCAACCGATCTCGACGGCCGGCGTGAAATCCGCCTCGAACCCCGGCACGGCCAGGCCGGTGAACCCGGCGAACTCGCCGGTGTCGGCGACCTCCAGTGCCCACAGGCCCCAGCCGTGCTCATCGAGGTGAGTCGAGATGCGCTCCGCGAGGGCGTCGGATGCGGCCCGGTCGAGCGCATAGGGGAACCAGCGCATGACCTCGGGGTCGGCGTTCATCGCGGCGAACGGCTCACGATCCGTAGCCCTCCAGGGGCGCAGGATCAGACGTTCGGTGCGGATCACGCGGCGCGCCCGCCGAGCAACATCCCGGCGACGAACGTCACGATCATGGCGACCGCGCCGCCGATGACCACGCGCAGGATCGCTCGGACGATCGGGGCGCCGCCCAGCTTGGCGCTGGTGAAGCCGGTCAGGGCGAGTGCGACCAGGACTACTGCGAAGGTCACGCCGATACGGAGATCCGGGGGAGCCAGGAGCGCCGCGAGCACCGGAAGGACAGCGCCTCCGAAGAACGCGATCGCGGAGGCGAATGCCGCCTGCCAGGGCGAGGTGAGCTCTTCGGTGTCGATGCCGAGCTCGACGCGCAGATGGGTGCCGAGCGCGTCGTGTTCGGTGAGCTCCTTGGCGACCTGGTGGGCGGTTTCGGGGGTGAGCCCCATCCCCTCATAGAGCCCCACCAGCTCGGAGAACTCGGCCTCGGGGGCGTGGTGGAGCTCCTTCTGTTCCTTGGCGATGAGGGCCTTCTCGGTGTCGCGCTGGGTGGATACGGAGACATATTCGCCGACCGCCATCGACACCGCACCGGACAGCACCCCGGCCACACCCGCGGTCATGATCGCTGCGGTGTTCGCCGGCGCTGCCGCGGTGACGCCGACGACGAGGCCTGCGGTCGACACGATCCCGTCGTTGGCACCGAGCACCGCCGCGCGCAGGCGGTTGAGCAGGTTGCCGATGCTGCCGGCGTGGGGTTCGGGGTGGTGATGTGAATGGGGCACATCACCACTCTGTCACTGTCAGAACCGCAGGGTGGCGGCCACACCATCCTGGTCGGCGGACGGCGCGGGATGGACCTCGCCGGAGCAACGCAGCGTTTCGAGAATCGCCCGGTTCACGGGCTCAGCGACGGCCTCGGGGACGGTGCCGACATAGAGCGTCTCGACGCGACCGGTCGTGGCCGCGTTCACCACATCGCCCGGATCATCGGCGACCCGACCCTGAGCACGCCGCTGGCCGAGGTGGTCGGCCTTCTCGGTGCGGCGGGCTTCGGCGTACGCCGACAGCTGCGGCATCGCCCGCTCCAACAGGGCCGCAGCAGTGAGGCCGTCGGCCGAACCGGAGATGATGCGGTCCGAGAGTTCATTGCGGCCGCTCAACCTGGCGAACTGCTCGGCGGTGTCCTGGGTGGCGGCGACGAACAGAGTGCCGTGCGTGCCCTGCGCCGCCTCGCGCTCCTCCAGCCCCCGCGCGACGTGACGCAGGAAGCGGTCCCGGCGTACCTCATCCACCGCAGCGTCCGCGCCGTGACCGTGATAGTTGACCGAGCCGCCGCCCTGGGGGCTGTGCTGCAGGTGGGTCTGGTGATCCCGGTCGGTGCTGAGATCCTCGACCGACGCCGGGATCGAGGCGAGGTCGACCTCCTCGATCAGTTCGCCGGTCACCTCGAACAGCCGAACCTGTTTCAGGCTCACCTGCAGGATCGTGAAGTGTCGCGGCTGGCCCATGATCGGCACCAGGGGCAACAGATAGGGGGCATCGCCCACGTGCGCGCCCGCCTCGGGCGAGATCGACAGATGCCGGATCGCGAGCTGGTCACCGGACGCGAACAACGCCAGCCCGTCCGTCTGGTTCTGCCAGAATCTGAAGTCGCCCAGCAGGGGCTCGATGTGATCGGTCAGCTGTTCGTGGGCCTCGGCGGGGAGCTCGTTGACGGCATCGCGCAGGAGATTCTTGAGCACCAGGGGCTGGCTGGTCGTCTCCGCGCCCGCGCGGTGGGTCGGCATCACGAACGTGACCCATGGCTGGTCGGTCTCGATGGTCAGTTCGGCGAGGTCGAGAGCATCGGTGGTCGGCATCTTCGCTCCTGTTTCGGGGACTGTTCTCCCATCGTTCGTCGCCGTTGTCGCTCGGACCATCGGGGCTGACACCCATTCGCGAGGGGTACGCCCAGCATGGGCCTTGTCAGGCCCCCTCAGCCCGCGTCGCGCTCCCTGTCCGATTCATCGGCCAACGCGTTCTGTCTGGTCGGTGAAAAGAGCGGAGACCCGACGAGATAGCCCGCGCGTGAGATGGCCATTTCGCCCACGGCCGCAGTGAGGAACTGCAGGATGATCGCGGCCACGAGCTTCAACGCGGTGTCCCAGCTCGGGATGAGGAAGAACACGCCCGTGATGAGCAGCGAGATCCCCGCCCCCGAGGCAGTGGCGACCCCGGAGGACTTGGTGAACAGGTCCGGCAGCCGGATCATGCCCAGCCCTGCGGTCGCGAAGAGCCCGGCGCCGAGCACCATCAACACCTGCCCCGTGATTGACATCCACACCGGCACGTCGGTGAGCAGCATCCACTCCACCCAGTCCATCAGCGCCTCCCGTTGGTGAGGGCACGGGCCAGCGAGATGCTCGCGAGGAAGCCCACGACGGTCGCGATGATGATCAGGTCGAACACCACGGCACTCCGCGTGAACAGGCCCACGAGCCCGAGCAACCCGACGATCGCGAAGAACAACAGGTCCGAGCCGATGGCCCGATGGGCATCATCGGGTCCGCGGAACATGCGATAGATCGCGGTCGCCGCGGCGAACAGCACGAATGCCAGGGCGATGAGGGCTCCGATCATGTCGGCGCTCCTTTCCGGCGTACGGCTTTCAGCAGAGCGGTCTCCTCGTGACGAAGATCGGCGAGGGCTCGGTCGACGCTGTCGGCGTACATGACATGGACGTAGAGCCGCGAACCGGCGTGGCCACCATGCGGATCGTCTCCCGGCGCGTGCGGCGCATCGCGCGTCGCGATCATCAGCGTGCCCGGGGTCAGGCTGATCATGATCGCGAACAGGGCCGCCTCGAGATCGCTGTCGCACAGGGTCCGGTACGCGACGATCACCGGGGACGACCGCTGATCCCGCACCAGGACGTCCCGCACGACGGCGATGTTGGTCACGGCCAACCGCCCGGCGAACCACAGCCAGAACCACAGGAACCGGAACGGCCACGTCAGCCAACTCATGCGCCCATCACCGCCTCGACATAGCCGGTCGGATCGCTGAGCCCGGCCGCAGCTACCCGGCACAGGGCGAGCAGCGGCTCCGCGCCCAGGCCCAACGCGACGGTCACGCCGGCCAGGGCCAGGGCCGGCAGGATCAGTCGTTTCGGCACCCGCCCCGCGTCCGGTTCGGCCTCCCTGGGCTCACCCAGGAACATCGCTCCCCAGATCTTCAGCATCGACAGGATCGTGAAGATGCTCACCACCACGGCCACGATCGCGAGCACGACCTGCCCGGCGTCCAGCGCGGCCACGATGAGACCCAGCTTGGCCACAAACCCGGAGAAAGGTGGGATCCCGGCCAGCGACAGGGCCGCGACGAAGAAGGTGATCGCGACGAGCGGTTCGCGCCGGGCCAGGCCGGAGACCTCGCCGAGACTATGCCGTCCGTGTGCGAGTTCGACCGCCCCGGCCGACAGGAACAGCGAGGCCTTCACGAACATGTGGTGCAGCAGATAGAACAACCCGGCCGCCAGCCCGAGTGGCGTGAACAGCGCGAGGCCGGCGAGGATGTAGCCGATCTGGCTGACCATGTGGAACGACAGGATCGCGCGCGCATCGTTCTCGCCGATCGCGCCCAGCACCCCGAACACCATCGTCAGCGAGAACACCACGAGCCCGACCCAGAGAAAGCGCTCGTCCCCGTCGAAGACGACGGCATACAGGCGGAAGAGCGCGAAGATCGCGACCTTGGTGTGCAGGCCCGAGAACAGGGCGGAGACCGCGGGCGCCATGAACGGATAGGTGCGCGGCAGCCAGCCGTGCACGGGGAACGCGGCGGTCTTGATCGCCAGCGCCAGCAGCACGACGGTGAAGGCGATCGCAGCTTCGGCCGACCCGCTCGCAGCTCCCGCGAGATCGCCCAGGTTCACCGAGCCGACCACGCCATAGACCAGCCCGATCCCCGCGAGGAGCAGCGTCGACGCCAGCAGATTGACCGTCACATAGATCCGCGACGATGTCACCTGCATCAGCTGCCCGCGCCCGCGATGCGCCATGACGAGCAGCGCATAGGACGGCAGCAACATCACCTCGATGAACACGAACAGGTTGAACAGGTCACCCGTGAGCAGCGCCCCGTTCACGCCGCCGGTGAGGATGGCGACCGTGGCAGGGAAGTACGCCCGGTCCGCCTGCCCCGACACGATCGCGAACCACGCGCTGACCAGCGTCAGCGCTCCGGTCGCCGTGACCATCAGCGCGCCGAAGAGGTCGGCGGCGAACACGATCGCCAGCGGTCGCTCCCACCCGCCGACCTGGTGGGCGAGGACGGTGCCGTCGTGGAGGGTGGCGATGAGGAGTACGCCGACAGCGAGGTTCACCAGCAACGCCGCGACCAGGACGGTCTGGCTCACCCGACGGAACCGGTTCAGGCCGATGAGCACACCGCCGACGAGGATCGGCCACGCGGCGACGAGAGGGAGGGCGTACGCGGGGATCATCGGGCCTCACCTGCGTCGCGGGCGTCGGACGCCTCGTCGAGTTCATCGATCTCATCCACATCATCGGCCCAGTCGAGATAGGGGTGCGGATGCGTGGGGGCCGGGCCGCCGGGGTCACGATGACGCCGGGGTGGCACGACGATCTCCTCGGCCTCGATCAGGTGGGGCGTCTCGAGTTCGCGACCCTCGAGTTCGATGCGGGTGTCGTCATCGCCCTCGCCGGTGATGGCCAGCACGAGGAGGAACACCGTGATCGCGAACGCGATGACGATCGCGGTCAGCACGAACGCCTGCGGCAGCGGGTCGGCGACCAACTCAGGATCGAGGTCCTCGCCCAGGGCCGCGTCGCGGCGGTCGGTGCCGCCGGCGGAGACGATCAGCAGGTTGACGCCATGGCTCAGCAGGACGAAACCCACGATGACGCGCAGCAGCCCGCGGCGCAGGATCATGAAGGCACCGCCCCCGATGAGCAGGCCGATCCCCAGCGCGAGGGCGATCATGGCGTACCCCCGGAGAAGCCGCGCACACTCGGCTCCTGCGGCTTGCGCAGCGGCGGGGCCACATCGTCGGTGCCGAGCTTGGTCAGGGCGGCCAGGATGACTCCGATCACATTGAGATAGACCCCGAGGTCGAAGATCAGGGCAGTGCTGAGTTTGAGGGGCCCGAGATCGGTCGTCAGGGGCCGCAGGAACGACCCCTCCACGAATCCGAGCAGCCCCGACAGCACGCCGATGATCGTGCCGAGCGCGATGAAGAGTGGGAACGGCAGCTGCAGCGGGCGGACCCGATTGGACGATGCCGACAGATAGATCAGCGCGAGCGCCGCGCCGCCGATGAGGGCGGCGATGAAGCCACCGCCGGGCGCGCTGTGGCCGCGGACGTAGTAGAAGACGCTGAACGCTCCCAGGATGGGGACGAGGAACCTGGTGGAGGTACGCAGGGCGAGCGCGTTCTCGTGCGCATCGCGGATCGGGCTGGCGGCCTCGACGCGGATCGGACTGGGCCGCAACGGCAGGAGGCCGCGCGCCTCGAGCGCGATCATCAGCGCGATGCCCGTCACGCCGAGCACCACGGCTTCTCCGAACGTGTCGAGCGCGCGGAAGTCGACGAGGATGACGTTGACCAGGTTGGTGCCGCCGGTGAGGTCATAGCTGCGCTCCAACAGGGCAGCGCCCACGGCTGAGATCTCCCGATGGCCGGTGAGCGCGAGCGCGGCCACCGTGGCGAGCCCGCCGACGAGCGTGCCCAGGATCCCGGCGAACCACAGGCGGCGACGGCCGGAGACATGGAAGGTGCGCGGCAGCCGGCTCAGCAGCAGCACCATGATCACCACGGTCAGGATCTCGACGAGCAACTGTGTCAGGGCCACATCCGGCGCGCCCAGCACATAGAACCAGAGCGCCACCGCGAAGCCCGCGACGCCGACGGTCACGACCAGCGCGATGCGCGTCCGGGCCCGGATCGCCAGCGCGACCCCCACTCCGACCAGCGGCAGGACGATCCAGTCGACCCAGTGGCCGAGCTCGGCCCGGGGCGGGGGCAGGCTCACGGTGGCGAGGCCGACCGCGCCGAGACCGAGCACGACGACCAGCGGCGGCACCAGGTGGCGCAGTGGCGCATCCGACCTGGTCAGGTCGCCGATGCGCGTGCCCAGGGCGATCGATCCGGAGCGGAATCCGTCGACCACCTCAGTGGCCCGGAACGGCGTGACGCGGCGATCCAGGACGCGGTCAACACGATGGCGGGCGAGGATCAGGAGCGTGCCACAGAGCACCACCACGGCGGTCATGCCGAGCTCGGGCGTGACACCGTGCCACAGCGAGAGATCGGCCGCGGCGTCGGCGCCGATCGCGTTCGTTGCGGCGTTGACCACCGGCTCGGCGACGGGCCCGGCGACGCCCAGCGCGACCCCCGCCACGGCGACCACTCCGACCGGCACGAGCAGGTCCCAGCCACCCTCGCGCGGCGCGTCCTCACCCGGCTCACCGCGCAGGAGCGCGAACACCATGCGCGCCGAGTAGGCGAACGTGCAGATCGCGGCGAGGACGGCCACGGTCCCGACCGCGACGGCGACCCCACCCGGCAGTTGTGCCATCGCCTTGAACATCGCCTCCTTCGACACGAAACCGAACAACGGCGGCAACCCGGCCATCGACAGCGCGCCGAGGGTCAGGAGCCCGGTCGTCACCGGCATCGTCCGGCGGATCCCGCGCAGCCTGCGCAGATCACGCGTACCGCACTGGTGGTCGACCACCCCGACGGCCATGAAGAGCGCCGACTTGAACAGGGCATGCGCGATCACATGCACGATCGCGCCCAGCAGGGCGTACGCGGACCCGATCCCGATCGTCGCGACGAGGAAACCGAGTTGGCTGACGGTGGAGTACGCCAGCAATTCCTTCAGGTCGTGTCGCTGCAGGGCCCAGATCGCGCCCAGGAGCGCGGTGACCAGGCCGACGGTCACCAGCAGCACATTCCAGACCGGCACCTCCGCGAACGCCGTCGAGAACCGCAGCAACAGATAGATGCCCGCCTTCACCATGGCTGCGGCATGGAGATAGGCGCTCACGGGCGTCGACGCGACCATCGCATCGGGCAGCCAGGCGTGGAAGGGGAACTGCGCCGACTTCGTGAACGCCGCCACCGCGACCAGCACGGCCACCGCGGCCGCGAAGCCCGGCGCCTCCTGCCAATCGGGGGCGGCCAGGATCACGCTGAGTTCGGTCGTGCCGAACCGGGCCCACATCAGGCCGACGGCGGTCAACAGCGCCAGCCCGCCGGCCGCGGTAACGAGGAAGGTCCGGATCGCCGGGCCGCGGGCTTTCGGGCCCGCCTGGCTGATCAGCAGGAACGAACACACGGTCGTGAACTCCCACATCACCCACATGACGACGATGTCGTCGGCCAGCACCAGTCCCGTCATGGCCGCGGCGAAGAAGGTCAGCAGGCCATAGAACGGGCCGTGGCGGCCGCGGGAGAGATATCCGGCGGTGTACGCCAGCACGACCGCGCCGATCACGAGCACCACCAGCGTGAACACCAGCGCCAGGCCGTCGAGCCGGAGCCGCAGGTCGATGGCGAGCGACGGCATCCAGGGGACTGACTGGATCACGGTCCCGCCGTCGCGACCGGCCCACGCAGCCAGCACGACAGCCGCCGTGCCGGCCAGCCCCGCCGCCGCGATCCACCCGGCCCGCCGCCCGAGGACGTGGCCGAGGAAGAGTGAGGCCCAACAGACCGCGAGGGTGAGGGCGAGCACGGTGATCAGCATGCAGAGGCGTCCTGAGGGCCGAAGGAAGGTGAGCGTCCATCGTTCCCAGCGCATGCCGTCCACGAAATGGGGGCTGGACCCCAACTCGGCCGGGAGGATCCCCCACACGTGTCCGCGCGCGAGGGGCCGCGACTAGGCTCGGGCGACAGCGCAGAGATCGGGAGAGAGCACCCAACAGGATCATCGGGAAGGGGACGTCATGTCGTTGTTGGCCCGCACGATCCTGATCAACGCCCTGGTCGTGGTGGCGGCGTTCGTGGTGCTGATCGTCGCCCCCGTGGCGCTCGTGCTCCCGTTCGAGACCGGCGAGATCGTGGTGGTGGCGCTCCTGCTGATTGCGCTCCTCGTGATCGGCTCCTGGGCGCTGTGGCGGTCCCTCGCACCCCTGCGGTCCCTGCACCGGGAGATCGCCGACCTGGGTGGGCTGGACGAAGGGCGTCGGCTCACGCAGGCGGGCGTACCCGAAATCGAATCCGTCACCCAGGCCTTCAACGGTCTGCTCGATCGACTGGCCACCGAACAGCGGACCCGCACCCGCCTCACCCTGTCGGCGCAGGAGGCGGAACGCGTCCGGATCGCCCGCGAGCTGCACGACGAGATCGGCCAGACCCTGACGTTCTCGCTGATGAGCCTCGCCAATGTCGCAGCCGATCACCCGGACTGGGAGCGCGACCTCGACCCATCGCGGGAGAGTCTGCGGGCGGCGTTGGAGGAGGTACGCGGGGTGGCGGCGGCGCTGCGGCCCGGCGTACTCGACGATCTCGGCCTCGGCGCCGCCCTCAACGACCTGATCCAGCGCGCCGAGCGCGATTCGGGGATCAGGATCCGGCGGCGACTCGACGTGCCCGACGACCTCAGCGCCGACGAGGAACTGGTCCTCTTCCGCATCTGTCAGGAATCGCTGACCAATGCGTTGCGCCACGCCGAGGCATCGCTGATCGACGTCAGCCTCGCGACCACCGGCGACCGGCTCGTGCTCGAGGTGGCCGACGACGGAGTCGGCTATGCGGGCGGCCGCGGGTCCGGGATCGCCGGGATGTCGGAGCGGGCGGGGCTGATCGATGCGCGCCTGGAGGTCGACCCAGGCACCACCGGCGGCACCGTGGTCCGGCTCGAACTGCCGCCGAAGGAGACCCGATGACGACCGCTGCGCCGGAGCCGGCCCGCGTCCTGCTGGCCGATGACCACACGCTCGTACGCCAGGGCGTACGCCTCATGCTCGACCGGGCTCCCGATCTGACCGTCCTCGCCGAGGCTGCCGACGGGCAGGAGGCCCTGCGCCTGATCCGGGCCGGTGGCGTCGACCTGGCGGTGCTCGACGTGTCGATGCCCCGGATGACCGGCCTCCAGGTGGCCCGAGCGGTCCAGCGTGAGGGGATCGACATCCAGATGTTGATCCTGAGCATGCACGAGAACGAGCAATATCTGTTCGAGGCCCTGCGCAGCGGGGCGGCCGGTTATGTGCACAAGTCGGTGGCCGATCGCGACCTCCTGCATGCCTGCCGTGCAGCGTTGCGGGGCGAACCGTTTCTCTATCCCGGCGCGATGGCCACCCTGATCCGGGAATTCCTCGCCCGCGGGGACTCCGAAGGGGATGTCCTGACCCCGCGCGAGGAGGAGATCCTGAAGCTGGTGGCCGAGGGATACTCCGGCAAGGACATCGCAGACCAGCTCTTCATCAGCCCGAAAACAGTGGAGCGCCATCGCGCGAATCTCCTCGCCAAGCTGGGCATGAAGGACCGCGTCGAACTCACGCGCTATGCGATCCGGGTGGGCCTGGTCGAACCCTGACACAGCGCTTTCCGGCCCCGGGGCGCCGCCGCGCTTACCACCCTTGACCGAAGCATTTTCCTGACGCACGGTAGAGACCAGGCTGGATCAAGGAGGATCGACATGTCTGGAAAGACTCCCTTTGTCGCAGTCGGGACCGATGGGTCCCCCGAAGCCGAACTGGCCGTGGGGTGGGCTGCCGAACGGGCCGCTCGGCTCGGCATGGACCTGGTGTTGCTTTCGGCCGATCCCCCCGAAGTAGTCGTGGCCTCCGGGCTGGTCGCCCACCCGCAGGGCCGCAACGTCGGAGGCCGCACCGAGATGCTGGCCGGTGACAGTGCCGAACTCTCCGAGCTCTATCCCGATCTCAAGGTGGAGACCCGACTTCTGGGCGGTCCCGCGGCCGCGGCGTTGCTGCAGGGCTCCGAGGATGCCGAACTGCTCGTCATCGGCACCCGCGGCCTCCGCGGACTCGCCGGGATCCTGCTCGGCAGCATCGCCGACCAAGTAGTGGCGAACGCGACCCACCCCGTCGTGGTCGTGACCGACCGACCCAACCCGGATGGGCCGGTGGTTGTCGGGCTCGAGACCAGCCCGGCGTCGCGCGAGGCCGCCCGCTTCGCCGTCGTCGAGGCGGCCACCCGCGGCACCCGGCTCGTCGTGGTGTCGGCGCTCGGCTATCCCGATCAGTGGGCCGATGACCGCCTCATCTCGGCCGAGTTGGTCGCCCGGCACCGGGGCCGGGTCCGGAGCGAACTGCAGGAATATCTCGCCGAGGATCTCGCGGCCCACCCCGATGTCGAAGTGGACTATCGCATCGACGTCGGGTCACCGCCGACCGCGCTGCTGGATGCGTCGAACCGAGCAACGCTCGTCGTGGTCGGCACGCGGGGGCGCGGTGCCCTCACCGGTCTGCTCCTCGGCTCGACCAGCCGGCGTACGGCCGAATCGGCCCATTGCCCCGTCGCCATCATTCCCAATCGGGCAAGAATGGAGGCATGACTTTCCCTACGGGTACGCAGGAATTCGGCGCCGGGGACACCGATCTGCTGGTGCACACGACCTGTGACGGTGCCGCCGCGCGGTTGGGTCACAACCTGACCCTGGTCTTCACCGCGTGGAGGGCCGTCCTGGTCACCGGTGACGAGCCGGCCACCAGCAGCCTCGAGGTCACCGTCGATCTCGACTCGCTCGACATCCGGGACAGCAGCGGCGGCGTCAAACCGATGACGGACCATGACCGGGCCGAGATCAAACGCAACGCGGCCAAGTCCCTGCGGACCCGGGAACACCCGCAGCTGCGCTTCGTCACCACCGGCATCACCGGGTCGTGGACGGCCGGCGAGGTCACCGGTGATGTCACGCTCAACGGAACGACGGGCCCGGCGACCTTCCAGGTCGTCGCCCTCGACGGCGGCTTCCGACTCGGCGGTGAGCTCAAACAGAGCGCGTTCGGGATCAAGCCCTACAGCGCGATGATGGGCACACTTCGGCTCTCCGATTCGGTTCTCGTGGAGGTGCATCTCCCTCGGCCGTGACTCTTGGCCACAATGGGGGCATGAAGATCCAACCGGGTGTGCGGGAACTGGGGCCGACCGACGCTGAGCTGGTGCTCTATACGACCTGTGAGGGACCGGCCGCAGCGCTGGGACACGATCTCACGATCGTGGCGGAGCGATGGTCGGCGACGCTGACGATCGGGCGTACGCCAGCTGAGTGCGCCCTCGAGGTGAGCGTGGATCTCACCTCGCTCGATGTGCGCGAAAGCTTCGGCGGGGCCAAGGAGGTCTCCGACTCCGACCGAGCCGAGATCGAGCACAACATGGCCGAATCCCTCCAGGTCGCGACGCATCCGGAGCTCCGATTCGTCTCCACCGAAGTCCGCGGCACGTGGCGCGACGGCGGTGAGGTGGACGGCGACCTCACCCTGGCCGGGCAGACCAAACCGGTCACGCTGAATGTCGTCGAGCGCGACGGGGTGTTCCGACTCGGTGGTGAGATCAGGCAGAGTGCGTTCGGGATCAAGCCCTACAGCGCCATGATGGGCGCGCTGCGCATCGTCGACTCCGTGGTGGTCGGCGTGTCGGTGCCGGTGAAGTGATCCGCGCCTGAGGGTTGCGTGAATGGGCCACGGAATTGGAGTCTGCTGCCTACGATCGGAGTGCACACCAAATCGACGTGCCCATCGGCTCAACGAGGAGTCCGCACCATGCGAGGGCTGACCATCACCCACGTTCCTGACAAGCAACGCTATGAAGCCGAGCTCGACGGCCGGCCGGCCGGCTTCACCGAGTACGCCTATACCGGCGAATTCGTCGTCTTCACCCACACGGAGGTCACCGACGAGGCCCAGGGGATGGGCGTCGCGGGTGCCCTGGCGAAACAGGCGCTCGACGACATCCGCGCCGACGGCATCCGCAAGGTGCTGCCGAGTTGTCCCTATATCAAGAATTGGATCGGCAAACACCCGGACTATCTGTCCCTGGTTCCGTCGTTGAAGCACCCGGGTCACTGACCGCTCACGCCGTCCGGCCGGTCACCGTGCCGATCAGGAGCGCGACGAGTTCGTCGCGCCCGGGCCACGGGAACAGCGGCTTCGATTCGCGCAGGGCAACGATCCCGTGGAGGCCGCACCACAGGAGTGTCCCCACTTGGAGCGGTTCGCCGCTGGCACCCGCCCGGATCGCCAACTCGCCCAGCCGGCGTACCATCTCCGTCCCCGGCACCGCGTCCTCCGGCCGATCGTCCGACGGGACCGCCGCGAACATCACCTCGGGGAAAATGCAGATAGATGCTCGGGGCGGACACGCCTGCCTCCCGAGCCACCGCCCGCAATGACAGCGACTCCTCGCTCGGAAGCGACTCCAGCAGGGTGCTCGCGGCCCGGAGGAGTTCGTCCCGGCGGCCAAGCAGGCGACGATCCGCCGGCTCCTCGGGCGTCGCGCCAAGGTGAACGGAGCTGCTCGATGACGCTTGCGGATCGCCGTCGGCCTGCCAGCACTCACCTGCGCGGTCGTCGGGCTCACCCTCCTGGCCGTCTAGGAGACTGCTGAAGAACGCGTTATCTCGGCGGGTGTGTGATGTGGGCGGAA
>CAZEVN010000033.1:13660-32121 GCA_964515145.1 uncultured Enemella sp. | reverse complement strand
TTCCGCCCACATCACACACCCGCCGAGATAACGCGTTCTTCAGCAGTCTCCTAGCGCGACCCGGGTCCCGGTCCTCCGGCAACAAGTGCCTGCGCCAGGGCACTGTCGACGACCAGCCGGTCGACGGCACCGCTGCGCAGGACCGCCCTGGTGGCCTCGGCCCGCTCGATCCCGCGCGCCATGGCCACGACCGTCCGCACGCCGCGCAGCCGATCGGGGCCCAGGGTGATCAGCCGGTCGGTCAGTGCGGGCGTGACCACCTCACCATCGGCGGCAAAGAACAGCCCCATCGTCTCGGCGACCGCTCCGGCCGCGGCGACCTCGGCGCGGTCCTGCAGCGAGACGGCGTCGTGGATCGTGGAGAGTCCGGGCGCCCAGGCGCCGATGCTGCACAGCGCCACGGTGACCTCCTCCACCGCCGCCAGGGTCTGACTCACATCAGGCTGGGACCGCACGGCCGCCGCCCCCTGCGCGGTGGGCATGATCAACGGTGCGTGGAAGACCCGGGCACTGCCCCGGCCCACCGCCGCCGCGTGCCGCACCAGGTCCACCGCGGACAACTCTCCCGGAAGCACCAGCGAGCCGCACAGCTGGACGACGGGGGCGGGGGGCAGCGTCTGGAGCGCGTCCACCACCTGGTGCACCATCCGCGACCAGGGCAGACCGAGGCAGTCCCGGGCCGTGACGCAGCCGGTGAGCACGCGGGCGCCGGCGGCTCCGAGCTCGGCCCGCGCGACCTGGTCAGGGAGCTCGGCGGAGACGACGCGACAGTCCTGCAGGCCAAAGGCCTCGCGCACCCGGAGCGCAAGCGGGTCATCGGCCTCGTGCGGGTCGATGATCTGGATCCGCACGGCGCCGTCGGCCCGCGCCTGCTCCAGCAGCCGGGCCACCTTGAAGCGGCTGATCCCGAGCGCGCTGGCGATGTCGACCTTGCTCTCATCAGCAAGGTAGTGCCGACGGGCGACGGCGACTGCCAGACGGGACTCCTCAGCGTCACGGGCTGGGGTCACGGGACCTCCTTGTGCGGTTGCGGCCATCGTGCCAGGAGCGAGGACCCGTTGACAGGGGTGGGTTGTCGGGCCATACTCAAGATTGCTTGATTGAGCACCGGGATGCTCGTATGAGCGATCCTAGCGGATGGGAGGGCGAAACGCCGATGAACTCGCCGCAGGCTGCCTATGACCGTTCCGGGGCCACACCGGGCATCGCCCACTTCGGGGTCGGCGGCTTCCACCGAGCGCACCAGGCCGCCTACCTGGACGCGCTGATGGCCCGCGGCACAGCCCTCGACTGGGGCATCGTCGGGGTCGGGACGATGCCCGGGGACGTGGCCATGCGCGACGCGCTGGCGGCCCAGGACCACCTCTACACCCTCGTGGTCAAGCATCCGGACGGCCGGACCGAGCCGCGGACCATCGGCTCGATCCTGGGTTTCCACTACGCCCCCGAGAACCCCGAGGCGGTCCTGTCCCTGCTGGCCGACCCCCGGATCCGGATCGTCAGCCTGACGATCACCGAGGGCGGCTACCACCTGCACCCGGTGACCGGGGAGCTCGACTCCTCCGACCAGGCTCTGGCGGCCGACCTGCAGGCCCCTGACCGGCCGCGCACCGCCTTCGGCTTCCTGGTGGAGGGACTGGCGCGCCGCAGGGAGTCCGGGGTGACGGCATACTCCGTGATGTCCTGCGACAACGTCCTCGGCAACGGCGACGTGGCCCGGCGGATGATCACCGCCTTCGCCCGCCTGCGGGACCCCGACCTGGCCGACTGGATCGAGGACCGGGTCCACTTCCCGAACAGCATGGTGGATCGCATCACCCCGGCCACCACCCCCGAGGACATCGCCGACCTGGAGTCCGAGCACGGCATCACCGATGTCTGGCCGGTGGTCTGCGAGCCGTTCACCCAGTGGGTCCTGGAGGACTCCTTCGGCGACGGCCGCCCACCGTGGGACGAGGCCGGCGTGCACCTGGTCGAGGACGTCGAGCCCTACGAGCTGATGAAGATCCGGCTGCTCAACGGCACCCACCAGGCGATGGCCTACCTGGGCTATCTCGCCGGGCACCGCTATACGCACCAGGTCTGCACGGACCCGCAGTTCGTGAGCTTCCTGCGCCGCTACCTGGCGGAGGCCGCGCCGACCGTCCCGGACGTGCCGGGCATCGACCTCGGCGAGTATCAGGACCAACTCCTGGAGCGCTTCGCCAGCCCCACGGTGCGCGACACCCTCGCGCGGCTGTGCGCGGAGACCTCCGACCGCATCCCCAAGTTCGTCCTACCGGTGATCCGCGAGCGGCTCCGCCGCGGCGACCCCGTGGACGCCTGTGCGCTCGTCGTCGCCGCCTGGGCGCGGTACGCCGAGGCGACCGACGAGGACGGTGCACCCATCGAGGTCGTGGACCGTCGCCGCGAGGACCTGGTGGCCGCGGCCGCCCGGCACGACGAGGACATCCTCGCCTTCCTGCGGGACCGTGAGCTCTTCGGCGACCTCGTGGACCAGGAGGCGTTCACCAGTGCCTACACCCTGGCCCTGCACGGACTGCGCCGCGACGGCGCCCGGAAGACCGTCGCCGCGCTGCTGGACACGCCCCCCGACCAGGAGGTCACCCGATGAGACGGCACCCCACGGCGGCGATGGCCCTGAGCCTGCTGCTCGGCGCCGGAGTCACGCTCTCCGCCTGCTCCTCCGCCGGCGAGACCACGGATGAGCCCACGTTGCGGATCGCCACCGTCAACAACGAAGACGTCCTGCGGATGCAGGCGCTTGCCGACCGGTTCACTTCTCAGCACCCGGACATCACCATCGAGTTCCAGACGATGCGCGAGGGCGAGTTGCGTCAGCAGGTCACCACCGACATCGCCACCGGCGCCGGGCGCTTCGATGTCGTCACGCTCGGCACCTACGAGGCCCCGCTGTGGGCCGAGCAGGACTGGCTGGTGCCGCTGGACGACGTCGGTGAGGACTACGACATCGACGACATCATCCCCGGCATCCGCTCCAGCCTCTCCTACGACGGCCAGACCTACGCGCTGCCCTTCTACGGCGAGTCCTCGTTCACGATGTACCGGACCGACCTCTTCGCCGAGGCCGGGCTGGAGATGCCCGAGCAGCCGACCTGGGACGACATACTCTCCGCGGCGCAGACCCTCGACGACCCGTCCGGCACCCGGGGCATGTGCCTGCGCGGTCAGGCGGGCTGGGGTGAGAACGTCGCACTGGTCACCGCGATGGCCAACTCCTACGGCGGAAGGTGGTTCGACCCGGAGTGGACGCCGCAGTTGGAGTCCGACGCGTGGACCCAGGCCGTCACCACCTATGTCGAGCTGGGGCAGTATGCCGATCCCGGCACCTCCTCGTTGGGCTACAACGAGAACCTCGACCTGTTCCGCGAGGGACGGTGCGCCATCTGGGTCGACTCGACGGCTGCCGCCTCGTTCGTGTCCGACCCGGAGTCCTCCCAGGTCGCTGACTCCGTCGGGTTCGCGCTGGCGCCGGGCACCGGCCTGGAGGTCGGCAGCAACTGGCTGTGGGCGTGGTCGCTGGCCGTCTCGGACAGCTCGCAGAACAAGGACGCCGCCCGCGAGTTCGTGACCTGGGCCACCTCGCGGGAGTACACCGAGCTGGTCGCCCAGGAGTACGGCTGGGCGAACGTCCCCCCGGGAACCCGGGCCTCGCTGTATGAGGAGGGGGACTACCTGGCGGAGGCTCCCTTCGCGCCGCTCGTGCTGGAGTCCCTGGAGAGCGCCGACCCGCAGCGGCCCACCGTGCAGGACGTGCCCTACACCGGCATCCAGTACGTGACGGTCCCGGAGTTCCAGGGGATCGGCACCGCCGTCGGCAACCAGCTCGCCGACGCCCTGCGCGGGGAGACCACCGTGCCCGAGGCCCTGGAGAACTCACAGTGGGTGACCGAGAAGGTCAGCGAGCGGATCCGCTTCACCGAGGAGGACTCATGAGTACCACCACCGACGGTCCGACCGCCGACGGAGCGGTCACCGACGCCGAGCTCGCGGCCCTCGACCCCGAGCAGCTCCCGGTCCCCGAGCACCGCCTGCACGGCCCCGGACACTTCGCGGGGCTGTATGCCGCCGAGCACGTCGCGGCGACCGAGTTCGTCTTCGGCGCCACCTTCGTGGCCCTCGGCGCCGGGATCTGGGACATCCTCATCGGGCTGATCATCGGCAACACCCTGGCGGTGCTGAGCTTCGTCCTGATCACCGCCCCGGTCGCGACGCAGACCCGGCTCAGCCTCTACACCTACCTGCACAAGATCGCCGGGGACTCCTTCTCGCGGCTCTACAACGGCGCCAACGCGGTGATCTTCGCGGTGATCTCGGCGGCCATGATCACGGTCTCGGCGACCGCGGTGCGCCGCATCGTCAACGTGCCCCCGCAGACCGAGGCATACCCGACGAGCGCGCTCTTCGTCCTCATCGCCGTCGGCTTCAGCCTGGTCGCCGTCCTCGTCGCCGTCTTCGGCTTCAACACCCTCGCCGAGTTCGCCAGCATCTGCGGGCCGTGGTTGATGGTCATGTTCACCGTCGGCGGGATGGCGCTGCTGCCGTCCCTGACCGCCTCGATCACCGGATCCACCACCCTGACCAGCTTCTCCGAGTTCGTCGACGTCGCCAGCGCGTCGGTCTTCACCGGCTTCAACGCCGAGGGCGAGCCAGGCATCGGCATGCTGGAGGTCGCCGGGTTCGCCTGGGCCGCCAACACCTTCGCCCACTTCGGTCTGATCGACATGGCGCTGCTGCGCTACGCACGCAAGAGCTGGTATGCCCTGGGCACCAGCACCGGCATGATGTTCGGCCACTACGTCGCCTGGATCTCGGCCGGTCTGATGGGAGCCGCTGCGGCAGCCATCATGGTCAGCTCGATCACCATGCTCGACCCCGGCGACGTCGCCTGGTACGCACTGGGCCTGGCCGGCTTCGTGGTGGTCATCGTCGCGGGCTGGACCACCGCCAACTCCAACCTGTACCGGGCCGGACTTGCCACGCAGGCCGTCTTCCCCAAGGTGTCGCGCACCAAGTGCACGCTGCTGGTGGGGATCGGGGTCGTCATCGCCGCGTGCTTCCCGTTCGTCTACAAGAACCTGCTGCCGCTGTTGACCTACGCCGGGCTGATCCTGGTCCCCATCGGTGGCATCGTGCTGGCCGAGCACTTCCTCTTCCCGCGACTGGGCTACAGCAAGTTCTGGATGCGCTACAAGGGCATCCGGGACAACTACCCGGCGATCATCACCTGGGCGCTGGCCCTCGTGGTCGGCTTCGGGCTCAACCTGCTCAATATCTTCCCGTACTACTACCTCTTCCTGCCCACCTGGATCTTCTCGATCCTGTGCTACACCTTCCTGGCCGGCCGCGCCGGGGCCAAGGAGCAGTACCCGGAGGCAGCGGCCAGAGAGGACGCCTACCAGCAGCGGGTCCGCGAGTATCACGCCGCCCTGGCCGAGCGCGAGGACGTCGCCCACTTCAAGGACCGCACCCCGCTCAGCCGGGCGATCCGAGCGGCGTGGATCCTGGCACTGGCGGTCTGTCTGTACTTCGGCTGGCGGACCTTGTTCAACAGCCCGGACCTGTTCACCTACTACGTGAACCTCGAGACGTTCTACACGGTGGCCATCTGGACAACCGTGATCTACTTCGTCCTCGCCTGGGTGGGACTGCAGCGCTCCAAGCGCGTCATCCGTGCTCTGGCGGCCGAGCACGAGCGGACCGCGCCGCCGCGGGACGAGTCGCTGCACCGAAGGACCCGTCAGTCGGTGCGCCGCGAGGGTTGAGCTCCCCCATCGGTGCCCCACCGAGCGGCGGACGGGTTCCCGCGGTTGAATGACTCATGCCCGACCTCCCCGCAGCGGCGACCTCGGTGACCGTCTTCGTCGGCGCGTGCACGCAGGGGCCGGTCGGTCAGCCGGTGACCGTCACCAGCACGGCGGACTACCACGCCACGTTCGGACCCACGCTGGACAGCGAGCGGCCACTGGGTCACGCCGTTGCGCTCTTCTTCGCCAATGGCGGCCGCCGGGCGCAGGTGATCCGGGCCGCCGGTGCCACGCCCGAGGCTCTGGTGCCCCCCGACGGCGCCGACCACGCGCTGGCGCTGGCGGGCACGGACGTGAGCGTCCTGGTCGTGGCGGGACTGTCCACCGGGCACACGGAGCAGGTGAGGCGGGCACGCTGGGCTGGGCCGCGCTGGCGCCGCCCGTCGCCCTGACCTGGCAGCGGGTTCGCGAGGAGGTCGTGCACTTCCTGCGTGACCTGTGGCGGCGTGGGGCGCTGCAGGGCACCCGCGAGTCCGAGGCCTACTTCGTCCGCGTCGGCCTCGGCGAGACGATGACCGAGGCCGATGTCGCTGCGGGGCGCCTGATCGTGACTGTCGGGCTGTCGACCACCCGACCGGCCGAGTTCGAGATCCTCACCCTCACTCTGCCCGATCCGGCGACCGCGCCGATGCCCGTCGACACCGGCCCGCTGGTCATCGACCGCCCCGACGGGCGCGAGGACGGCGAGGAGTGGACGGAGAACTACGAGCGGCTTCCGGGCGGAGCCGGTGTCAGCCTGATCCTGGAGTCCACCACCCAGGAGGGCGTCGGGCCGCGGCTGCACCGGCACCCGTACGCCGAGACCTTCGTCATCCGTCGTGGCTCGGCGGTCTTCACGATCGCGGGGCAGCAACTGGTCGGCCGGGCAGGTCAGGTACTGGTCGTCCCGGCTCACACACCGCACCGGTTCGCGACGGGCCCGCAGGGGTATGAGGCCGTCCACATCCACGCCGCTGAGGCCTTTGAGACGGAGTGGCTGGAGTAGCGTCCCCTCCCTGATCGGTCGACGGACCGGCCCGGAGTGGCTGCTCGAAGCCGCTACAAAAAGGTGAGCAGGACGGACGACACCGCTACAAAAGGTCGGCAGGACGAACGACTCCGCTACAAAAAGGTGAGCAGGACGAACGGAACCACTACATTTTTGGGGGTGGGACCGTGCCCCAGCCGTCCGGCGCCAGCCTGGTCACCGTCCGATGAGCGAGGCGTGCTCGCAGCCGCGCACTGGTGGTGCCACTGGTGGTGAGCACGCTCTCGTCGAGCAAGAATACAGCTGCAACGCCGCCACGTTCACCAACAACACGGGCGGCCCGGTGACTCTGCAATATGGCCAGCAGCGCTCCGGTGACACCAACCAGGTCACCATCGCCAACGGCAAGACCTTCACCGCGAAGAGCACCGCCAATGACTTCGGGTGGCTGGCCAAGGACGCCGATGGCCGCACCATCAATGTCCAGGAGGGAGGCATCAACCTGAAGGCCAAGTGCAGCGCCACCACGCAGCCGACGAAGAAGACCGAAAAGGGCGGACTGGCGAAGACCGGCGTGTGATGTCGACACGCTGAAGCCTTCTGTGATTCCACAGCGGCGGCCGAGGGGATTTCCCCTCGGCCGCCGTGTGTTGTGGGCTCAGAGCGCGCCATCCGCCAGGAGGGCGTCGAGCTTGGCGTACCCATCATTCACGCCCGTCTCCATCCCGCTCTGCAGCCAGGCATCGCGGCCCTCGAACGAGTCGACGAGTGACTGGGCGTGGAGACGCGTACGCCCATTACCCAGGTCCTCGAACCGCAGCGTCTCGAGGGATACGCCCTCGGGCCAGCCTTCGAACGTGAACGTCTGCACGATGCGGTCGTCGCTGACTTCGTGGAAGCAGCCGTGGAATCCGTATTCCTCCCCGTCCCGACGGTTCAGGAATCGCCACGAGCCGCCGGTGCGGGCGTCCCAGTGGTCGATAACGGTCTCGATGTCGTTGGGGCCGACCCAGCGGGCATACAGCTCCGGGTCGACATGCGCACGCATCAGCTGGGCCGGCGTAGCGTTGAAGTCGCGGGTGATCCGGATGATCGGGACGTTCGGATCGGCTTCGATGTGGGCCTGGTCATAGCGGGTCATGGGAGTTCCTTTCGGATCGGCGCGGTTACGCCGGGGGAGTGGGGGGCTCGGTCTCGCTCATCGTCGCGAGCACCTCGTCGAGGCGCTGGAAGCGGGCTTCGGCCTGACGCTGATAGCGCTGGATCCAATCGAGCATCAGCCCGAAGGTGTCGGCCTCGAGGTGCACGGGCCTGCGTTGGGCCTCCCTGCGCCGGGAGACCAGGCCTGCGGCTTCGAGCACCTTGAGGTGTTTCGAGATCGCCTGGAGGCTGACGCCATAGGGCGCCGCCAGTTCGTTCACGGTCGCGTCGCCCAGGCTCAGCCGGGCAACCAGATCGCGGCGGGTCGGATCGGCCAGTGCCGCGAACGCGAGGTTGAGCTTGTCGACTGCTGCGTCGTCCATCGCTCTCCTCCCTCGTATTCAACCTTTCGGTTGACTACAACAGTACGCCTGCGCCATTGGCGTAGTCAACTGTTTGGTTGAATTAAGTGTGAACTAGCGATCAGGGGCTGGGGGCGGAGGCAATCCCAACCACCTGCGGGCGCTGTTCATACACGATTCGGCCAGACGGATCGAACTCCACCGCGCGGACACCGAGCGGGATTCCTTGCCCGCGTCCGAGAGGAAGGGCCGCGCCATGCGGACCTGATGGCGGGCCCTCTTGCGGGCTCTGAGTGCTTCGGGTGGGTAGTCGTTCGGGGTGGCCTCCGGAACGTCGGCCAGAGCCTGAAGATGCGTGCAGTCCCGAAGCCCCGAGGCGATGCGCTCGGCCAGGGCGAGGACGCTGGGATCGACACCGGCCCCCGCCGAATCCGGCACCTCCGGCGGGAGCTCCGCTGACTGCCCATAGAGGGGAAACCTGGGCCCGGGATCGGCCACCCCCGCCTCCTCGGCCAGAGGCGGATACACCGGCCAGGAGGCCGTCGCTCCGGATTCGGACACAGGATCCGGTTCCCCGTCCGTGCTCGACTCCTTCGATCCGAGCGCCGCTTCGAGGGCGTCGAAATCCTGGAGCTTCATCCGGAACTCGAGGTATCTCTCCAGACCGTCATCGAGGCGAACCTGCGCTCTCCGGCGGCTCACTTCGAGGCGTCTCACCTCGGACGACAACGGGAACGACCGAATCGCCAGGCCGGCTTCATCCCGGACCAACACCAGGCGACGGACGGTCAGGAGGAGCAGCACCCACGGGTCCTGCATCGCGATGATCCGGTTCACATCCTCCGCGGCGTCGAGAGCGGCCAGGATCTCCCGCTGAATCCGCTCGGAGTTGGCTATCACGCCCCAGGCATCCAGTCCCTCGGCGTCTTTGGTCCGGGGGTCGGAGCGAAACAGGCTCATACGGCCACTATGCCGGACCAGGTCTCCGTGGGGCTCGGTCAGTGCCGCGCCAGGCGGGGCACTGACCCAGCGCGGCCCATCCCTCAGACCTGGGCCGCCTCATAGGCCTCCGCTGCCAGCTCGTGGACGTCCTCCAACCAGCCCCGGACCTCGGCATAGGTGGGGGAGAGCTCATAGGCATGCTGATGACAGGCACGGGAGAGCGCTTGCCACGAATGCCACGCCAACGCCGGGATCCGCGTACCCTCGAACGCCACCTGGACCGTGATCAGCTTCGCCGCCATGGTGGCCTCCGGCATGACGAATCCGCGGGAGCGCAACAACTGCTCCACGATCTGTTCGAGTCCCCGGCGTGCGATCCAGCAGGTCTGGCGTACGCGGCCCGGGGTGGCCGCCGCCAGATAGGCATCCGCGAGCTGCAGCATCTGGCTCATGCGTTGTCCCTGAGGTCGCGCGACGTCCACATGACCGCTTTGATGCTGGCCTCGAGCGCAGCAGGCGCGATCCCCTTGTGGTTCTTCTCCCCGGCGGCATCGATCGCCGACCTGCGCTGGGTCGTGTCGGCCCATTGATGCACCAGCTGCGGCTGGACCGCCAGCTTCATCCGCGCAAGGGAGGTGCGGGCGTTCTCCCATTCCTCCTCCAGCTCCCCGAGCCTGCGGCCCTCAGCCAGCTCGCGGGTGAAATAGCGTTCGTGCGCGGCGGACTCGAGTGCCATCCGCAGGATCCCCGGGATGACGAAGCATTTGGCGGGGATCGGCATGCCGGGCTCGTTGAACAAGGCCCAGGCATCCTTGATGTGTCGCTCGACCGGGTCGAGCACAGACTCCAACTTGACCACGGAGTTCTCGGCTCGCTGCACCTCGAGGATCCGGATCTCCTGACCGCCCGTGCCATGCCTGCGGGCAGCATCGGCGAGGCGATCGTCGTGGGAGAGCACGACCACCTGATGGGTCTCGGCGATCTCGAGGAGGACCGCGAGCAAGCCGTCGACCTTGGCCGGATCCATCGCCTGGACCGGATCATCGAGGACCACGAACTGGAACGGGGACGCCTCCAGCGTCACCCTCGGCAGGAACAGCGCCAGCGCCAGGGCATGCAGTTCGCCCTGGCTCATGACCCGCAGCGCTCCCACGGGTTCACCGTCAACGGTGGCCGAGATCTCGAGCTTGCGCGGCGACAGGGCGATGTCGGCCACGTCGACGTTGGACTCCTGCTTGAGGAGGTTCCAGATGTGTTGCGCGCGCTCGGTGATCGGCGCGAGGCGCTCGCTCTGGGCGGCCTTTTCGAGTTCGTCCATGATCTTCTTGGCCGACTTGAGGCGTTCCTCGGCGGCCTGGCCTTCCGCGTACGCCTCATAGGCCCCGATCCACTCGCTCAGCATCACCGCCAGGGGAGCCCAGACATCCCGGCGGTCCTGGGCCACCCGTGCGGCCTCGGTCTGCCAGGCGCTGGTGGCAGCGGCGAGGTCGGCATATCCCTTTTCCACGTGATCCGCCCACGCCGCCGGTTCGGTCGGCAGGGAGGCCCACCGCACCCACGCCGCCACGACGGCCGGCTGGGAGGCGAGGTCGAAGTCGTGCTCGATGACTGCTCGGGGCAGCGAACCGACGACCGCGCGGACCTGGTTGCGTGCGGTCCGCTGTCGTTGGAGGGCCTGGTCGCGCAACCGGGCGGCCTCGCCGGAAGCATCGAGCGTGGCCTGTACGCGCACACGCCACGCGGCGTCCAACGTGCCTTCACCACAGACGGGACACGGCTGGTCTCCGGCGTGTGCATGCAGGTCGAGCGCCTGGGCCAACAGCTGGCGCTGGGCCTGCTCGAGGTGACTGATCGCCCCGGCCTGGGCCGCGACGGCAGCGTCGGCCGCGCGGAGCTCCTCCGCTGCGGCCCGAACCGCCTCCTCAGTAGGAAGCTCCAGCTGGACGATCGCCTCGAGAGACCGGACCGAGGTGTCCGCTCCGCCACCGGTTGCGAGCTCGCGCGCCCGGTTGAGGTCGACGTTCTTGCGCAGACTCTTGGTGGCGAAGGAATCGAGCGCCTCGGTGATCCGGGGGTCGTCGACGCCGTCTGCTGTGGCCTGTTCGAGCGCGGACCGGGCGGCGCTACGCGCCGTCTTCTCCCGGTCCCGGGGCAGACCCGCCGTCTTCAGCCTGTCGTTGATCAGGGTCTTGGCGGCGGTCACCTCACCCAGGCCCAGTGCCTTCTGCACCGCCTGCGCAATATCGATCTGCCGACCGGCCAGGAGATTGCCGAGCTCCTCATAGGACAGCAGCGGCCGATAGGTCACCAGCGCCTCGTCCCAGCCGAGGGAGGCGATGCCGTCCTCGGGCAGCTGATCCGCGCGTTGCAGCGTGCGGCGGAACGCCTCGCGCGGGGCATCGGGCTTCCACTCGACCTCGATGCGCGATGTGGCCTCGCCCTGGTGGATCAGGTCGAGCCGCACGCGGCAGGGATCGCCGACATGGAGATTGCGGTGTTCGGGCTCGAACTGGGAATTCTGCTTGTTCCACCGATGGGCTGCACCCGTGAGCGCGATCTCCATCGCCTCCGAGAACGACGACTTCCCCGACCCATTGCGCCCGGACACGATCGTCAGCCCGGGCATGGGCTTGAACCCGATGAACGACTCCGGCCCGATGCCACGGAAGCCGGACACCCCGAGCCGCTCGAGGAACACGCCACGGACCGTGTCGCTGCGGGTGTCCTCGGATGCCCCACCTTCGAACGACTCTCCGGCCAGCACCCGGTCGAGCTGCGCGCCGCCGGCGACCGCAGCCCGGATGACATCGGCAACCTCGGCTGCGACACCCCGCTCGGTCAGGTAGTGCTTCGCCCATGCGGCGACGTCGGACTCACGAGGGTCATGAGTGATCATGAACCCGACGCTAACGGACGCCTCCGACAGTTTCGATTACGGTCGGAAATCGTCGTGCAGGCGTACGCTCGAGAATTCGATCGACCCATCGGGCAGGCGCCAATAGTGCAGCCGCCGGGCCGAAGGGGTCTTCACCTGGAGTGATACCCGCCAGGCGGTCGCACCATCCGGTCGGGCCAGCGCCGGCGCATTCCCGCTGTCGCCGCTGCGGAGCTGATGCAACTCCCGGCTGGGCAGCTCGGTGTCCAGCCCGGTCAGCACCTCGACCAGGACGTCGATGACCTTGCTCCGGGAGATGCCCTCGATCTCGTTCCAGGTCCGGAAGAAGTGGGGCCCGACCGTCCACTCGAGCATCGGTCGATCTCCCTCTGGGAAGCGATGGGCCCACTGGCGCTGGATGTCGAGCCGCAGCCGGTCGACGGGGTCGAATCTCTCGGCGTACGCCTCCCACGTCGCCAGCACATCCCGACCGTCCGAGGACTCCTTGCGCAGCCGCGCGATCGTGTTGTTGGCCTCGCGGAGTTGCTTCTTGGCGCGCTGTTCCCGCTGCCGGTGCTGGTTCAGCTCGCTCTGTTTCTCACGCAACTCGGCGAGGAGACGGGCATTCTCGGTCCGCGCGTCGACGAGCTGCTGACGCAGCGCGATGTCGGTCCCAGAGGTGGTGGACTCCGGTCCGCGGGCGGGCTCAACCGGCGCCTGCAGGCGTGGTCGGGGCGCAGGCGGATCGGGTTCCTCGATCTCCTCGGCATCCTTCGCGGGGATCAGCCAGGGCGGGCCACCGGGCAGAAGCGCTGGTGCCGGCGCGGGCAGGAGGCCCTCGTCATCGATCAGCGCGGTCAGCCGCCAGTCCTCATCGGTCTCACCCCGCTCGGTCACCTGGACACGCAGGACCTCACCCTCGGTGAGGAATCGCCGCAGGTCGACGGCGTTCGGCCCCTGCACGATGTCCTCGCGCGGGACGTCGACTTCGAAGTCGGGGAAGAGTTCGAGTACGCAGACATCCCGGTCCACATAGGCCACACGCGTGAGCACGACATCGTCGACCTGCACCTCGGCCAGCGCTTCCGCGGGTGTGCGCAGCGAGTCGGTCAGGTCGAGTCGGCCGAATGCCGGATCCACTCGGCCGGTCAGGCGCTGGCCCTTGCGGAACACCTGCCTCGCCGGGATGCCGGGTGCGACCAGCTCGGGCCAGACGGACGCGTTGTCCCCATTGTCGAGGCGGACCAGCGCCCGCCCGGCGGTGATACCCAGCACCTCGCCGCTCACCTCGGGCAGGCTCGTGGCCACCCCCGACCGATAGCCGCCCTCCGCGGCCATGCCGAGCGCATCGCCGATGAGGAGGTCAGCGACCGCGTCGCCGTCCTCCCGGTTCGTCGCGAAGCGCAAGGGCGAGCGATAGGGATCGGTCAACCAACCGTCGCGCACCGGATAGACCCTTGAGGCCCCGCCATAGACATCGGTGCCGGTGGGCAGTGGATCCGAGAACGCCCACGTCACCGCGCCGGTCGGCAGGACGAACACGGGCGCGATCCCGTGGAGCTCCCTCGCAACGGCCTCCGGGTCGACGAACGGCTGGGATTCCTGGGCGGCAATGGTGATCACGACGATCGGTCGGGTCCGCTCTTCCGAGAGCAGCTCTCGCGCGAGCTCCGCTGCCAGGGTCGGTTCGTCGACCCAGGTCAGGGTGGTGTCGTTCAGGCGTTCGGGGGCAGGCGCCGCGTCCGGGGTCGGCGTACCCGCAACCGCACTCAGCCGATTCACCTCCGCGACCACGTCGGCGAACAGGCTGGCGCGACGCTCCGGCGTCTGCGCGAGGAGCAGCGGTGCGCGGAACGGATGCACGAGCCAATCGGTGCCCGGGGGATAGATGCGCACTGCACCGTTGTAGGCGCTGAACTCCTTACCCGGCAGCGCACTCGTCAGCACATAGGACAGTTCTGCGGAAGTGATGAACCACACCGTCGCGCGGGTTCCGACCGCTGCCGCAAGCTCGGCCGGCGACGCGTAGGGCTGCGTCTGGTCATAGTCCACCGTGACGACGACCAGGAGCTTCTCGCGCTCCGGGTCCTGGATCTCCGACGCCAGTCGGGAGACCTCGTCCGCAGTCGAAGCCGAGAAGTGCGCGGGGTGGACTGCCACGCGGGTCGCTTGCGGCGTCGCCTGTCGATGGCGCCTGCGCTTTGGCATCGTTCCTCCCGGGTCAAAGGTGAGCGTAGCGCTCGCTCAGGGACGCACGTCCTGCATGGCCTTGGCCAGGGTGATGTTCTGGGTGATCCAGGTATGCTCGTCCTCGGACAGGTCGCGGCGCTCGCGCCGGGCGTCGTGGACGGCCCAGGAGATGTTGATCACCGCGCGCACGACCACCCAGTCGCGGGATCGGCGCTCGTCGAACCCGGCCCCGTCCACGAGGGCATAGAAGCGGTCGCGGAGGGTTTCGCCGGGGTTGCCATACCACTCCAGTTCGTCCCAGCGGTTCCACAGCATCGAAGCCGGCTCATAACAGGGGTCGCCGTTGAAGCCCTTCGGGTCGATCGTGACCCACTCGTTGGTCCTGGCGCGCCACATGACGTTCTCGTCGTGGAGATCGCCGTGGATGACATGGGTCGGCTCGCCCGCGATGAGCTGACGCCCCGCGCGGAGGGCCTGCTCGACGAAGCGCGGCGGCGCCGGGACGTTGCGGCCGAGAGCCGCGAGATCATCCAGCCAGCCGGCGACCAGGGCGTACGAGGAAGGCAGCTTCGGCGACGCCGGCCGGTGGAGTACGCCGCAGAGGCGCGCGATCTGGGCGTACGCCTCGTCGGTCGGTTCTTCGGTGAGAGATCGGTCGAGGGTTTCGAGGAGGAGTACGCCGCGGCGGGGGTCGGCGCGCATGAGCTCCACCGCGCCGACGCCCTTCCAGACCTGTAGTGCGGGGATCTCGCCCCTGGTTTCGGGATCGGGCTCGACCACCTTGAGCATCAGGCGGCGCTTGTCGCGGTCGGTCACCGGCTGCACGATCGACGCGACACGGAGGATGGGGTCCGCGGTGGGGGAGAGCTCCCATTCGTTGAGCATCTCGCGGAGCAGGCGGTCGAGGGTCACGATGGCAGCATCTCCCGGCGACGCCGCGCCAGGCTGCGCGTGACGTTGTAGATCGTGCGGTCAGTGAAGGGCAGTGCCCCGGCGCGGAGATCGGCGGGTATGCGTTCCGTCACACCGAGCACCTCGTCGATGGCGCGCTCGGCCGCCCGCTGCGGGAGCCCGATCGCCGCCGCGAAGTCGAGGAAACGGACGCGCACCAGGTTCTCCAGGCGGCCCTGGAGGGGCAGGGCGTTGGTGTGATCGCCATAGTGCAGGCCGCTGGGCACGTCATAGATCGGGGACACGCGCCATTCGCGCCCGGTGTGGAGCACCGAGATGTTCTTGGCGTGCAAGTCACCGTTGCCGGTCAGCCAGGCGTACGCGAACTGCAGGAACACCGCCCTGAGGGCAACTGGCCTGGCCGCGCAGACCCTCGCCACCGCGGCGGTGACGTCCTCGGCGGACACCGAATATTTCTCTGCCGGATAGCGACCCATGAGCTGCAGGCCGTCCTCGACGGCGAGCCGGCGTACCTGCCCGTTCACGATCTCCCGATCGAACCGCGTCACGAGCAGCCCGGGCCGCTCCTCGCGATCGAGCACCACCTCGGCGTTGGCGACCGAATGGCGGAGGCTGCGGGCGAGTCTCAGGAAGTACGCCTCATTGCGCACGACGTCGGGAAACTCCGGCGGATCCAGTTTGAGGATGTAGCGCTTCGCTGCCGACCGCCAGCAGCAGCGACAACTCGTCGTCGGGCGAAGCCTTGAGCGCACGACGGACATTGGACAGCCGGCGCCCCTCGGGGAGGAGCCCCGCGAAGAACGGTGGGATCGCACCGCCGATGCGCTCGTCCGTCTGATCCGTGACTGGGAGGGTGGTGGCGACCGCAGGGCCGGCGTACTCGGGGAGATAGTCGAACCGCACGCCGGAGTCGGTGCGCGCGAGGGTCGCGGCGGGTACGCCCTGCTTGAACACCGTCGCCCTGCGGACCTGGCGGAGGTCCGTGGGGGAGGCGTCAGTCATCATCGCCTCGCAGGCGTGCGACGAGCTCGAGACCGAGGGCGTCGAGCAGCGCCCGCAACCGGTCGAGCTGGACGGACTCCTTGCCGGCCTCCACCGCTCGCACGAAACGCTCGGACACCCCGGCGAGGTCCGCGAGGTCCCGCTGGCCGAGGCCGAGTTCGCGGCGGCGCGCGCGGATAGTTGCTGCAAGATCCTCAGGCATATCGCTCCCTTCCGGCATGATCGTGCCGGTATGGATGATTATGGTTCGGATAGCCTCGGGACGCAAGAGATTCCGGCACGTTCGTGCCTATGCGGTTGGGATGCAGGTTGATCCGGGTTGCCTCGGGTAGAAAGCGGCACGGTCTTGCCGGTGGGCTGGCGCCGAGGGCTGGATGGGACGAAACTGTGCGATACGTCAGCGTCCCCGAGGAGAGCCATGCCCGAGCTCGGAGTAGTGCATACGAAGATCCGTCGCGCCGAGGCGGAGCTGGTTGACGAACTCGGGACGTTCGGGAGTGTCACGACCTATGAGGCCCGGGCGCGCAGCGGATTGCTGAGTCCGGAGCTGCGGCCGATCTATCCTGGGGCGTCGGTTTCCGGCACGGCCGTCACGGTGCTGCTGCAGCCGGGTGACAGCTGGATGATGCACGTCGCGGCTGAGCAGATCCGCCAGGGCGACATTGTGGTCGCGGCCCTGACGTCGCCGTGCACGGACGCGTTCTTCGGGGCGCTGCTGGCGACATCGTTTCGGGCCCAGGGGGCGCGTGGGCTGGTGATCGACGCGTGCGTACGCGATGTCCACGAGCTCACCAAGATGGGGTTTCCGGTGTGGAGCCGTGGCGTGTCGGTGCAGGGGTCTGGGAAGCTCGTTGTCGGGTCGGTGAATGTGCCCGTGGACTGCGGCGGCGTACGCGTGGAGCCCGGGGATGTCATCGTGGCCGACGACGACGGCGTGGTCTGCGTGCCTGAGATGCGGGCGCCCGAGACGGTATTTGCTGCTCGGGCTCGTCGGGCCAACGAGCGGGCCAAACGCGACGAACTGGCGGGTGGAATTCTCGGCCTGGATATGTATGGCATGCGCCACGCCCTGCGCGCCGCCGGTCTGCGCTGGGAGGATTAGTCGCCGATGCACGAAGGAGGAGTCATGGACGACGTGGCCGATCGCGCCGCTGGGGTCTTGTTGGGCCAGGCGGTGGGGGACGCGCTCGGCGTGCCGTATGAGTTCGGGACGACGCGGCTCGATGGCGAGGCCAAGATGCTCGGCGGTGGCCTCGGGGGCTATCGACCGGGACAGTATTCGGATGACACCGAGATGGCTGTCTGCATCGCGCAGGTCTCGTGTGATGGGCATGACCTGACGTCGGAAGAGGCCCTGACTCTGGTCGCGCACCGGTTCATGGCCTGGCGGCGGACCGATCCGCCGGACATCGGGGTCCAGACCCGCGCGGTGCTGGGCGATGGGGCAGAGGTGTCGGGTGAGGAGCTGACCGCGCGGGCGCGGGCGTACTTCGACCGCACCGGCCGGGCCGCAGGCAACGGCGGGCTGATGCGAACAGGCATTGTGGGACTGACCCGGTTGGATGATCGTTCGGCCACGGCTGCGGCCGCCCGGGCCGTGTGCGAGCTCACGCACGCAGATCCTCTCGCGCCGGAGTCGTGCTTGCTGTGGTCAGAGGCGGTACGCGTGGCTGTCCTGGAGGGGCGCTTCGATGTGCGTGGCGGCCTGGACCTGCTGCCGGAGGACCGGGCGGCGTACTGGTCCGAGCGTTTGGATGAGGCAGATGCCGGACCGGCTGCCCGGTTCACCGCCAACAGCTTCACGGTCGTCGCGTTGCAGGCTGCCTGGGCCGCCATCCGCGAAACCGACCCTGTCAGTTCGGGGCAGGAGGGTGCATCGGATCGGGCTGACCGGGTCCGGATCGGACAGCTCCACATCCGGGCGGCCCTCCAGAGGGGCATCGAGATCGGCAACGACACGGACACCGTCGCAGCCATTGCCGGCGCTCTGCTGGGTGCGCACTATGGAGCCACGGCCCTGCCGTCGGAGTGGGTCGAACAGATCAACGGCTGGCCCGAGCTGACGGCCCCCTCGCTGGTTGACCTCGCCCATGCCACCGCCCGGCATGGCCGCGCGTGATCTGGGCCTGCCCCCGACTCGAGGGGTCCGCCACGGTGGCCACAAGGCCGCAAGACGAAGCGATGACCAAGATCATTCTCGCCTGAAGGATTTTGGCGCTCATACCAATAAAATCCTTCACCCC
>CAZEVN010000033.1:0-13560 GCA_964515145.1 uncultured Enemella sp. | reverse complement strand
AGATCATTCTCGCCTGAAGGATTTTGGCGCTCATACCAATAAAATCCTTCACCCCAGAATTCCATGCCTCCGAGATGAACGGTTTCGGCCCTGCCGACGCATTGTGCGGCCGTGGAACTGGATGACTTGATCAAGAATCAGCACTTCGCGGTCTCACGCGCCCAAGCGCTGAAGCACCTGACGTCCTCAGCGATTCAGTGGCGGGTAAAGAAGGGACTGTGGCGACCGATGCATGCGGGGGTCTACATCACCCATGCAGGACCACTCACCTGGATGACCCGGGCGAATGCGGCGCTGCTCAGCTGTGGGAAGGGGTCTGCTCTGGCTCTGGATTCTGCGGCTTACGTTCTGGGGATCAACGATAAACAACCCCAGATCCTCCATGTCGATGTGCCCCGGACCGTCAGCCGCAAGCGGCCGACAGGCGTACGAGTCCGCCGACGCAGGTCTTTCGACACAATCGATCGCCGGGGTTTGACCGTGACCGGTCCGGAGACGACGGTGCTTGACCTGGGAAACCGGCCCACCGCTTCTCGCGAAGACGCCATTGCTGTCGCAGCGCGGGCGGTCCAGCGGAAAGTGAGCACGGTCGACAAAATCGCAGCCAAGAGGTCTATTACGAAACCTGTGACTTGGCTATGGACATCTTCCACACCAAGCAGCACCGGGGCTATGACGGCGGGATCACGCAGTGTGGGCCTGCGTGGGGGGTGCAGCGCATGAAGCATTCAGCCTGAATCGGGTTGAAGGATTTTGCCCACCAGAGCGCCAAAATCCTTCAACCCGAATTGATCGATGGTCGGCGCTGGGTCGGGGAGTCAGTACTGGACCGGAACCAGCGCTGCGCCCGGACTCAGCGCTGGGCCCGGACTCAGCGCTGACCCAAGTACTTGCCGGTGAGGGAGGCCCCGCCACTGCGGGCATGGTCGACGAGGTCAGCAGGCGTACCCGAGAACACCAGCCGACCACCCTCCTGGCCCGCGCCGGGGCCGAGGTCGATGACCCAGTCGGACTGGGCGACGACATCGAGGTTGTGTTCGATGACGATGACGGTGTGACCGGAATCGACGAACCGGTTGAGCAGGCCGATGAGGTTGTCGACATCGGCCATGTGGAGGCCGCTGGTCGGCTCATCGAGCACCAGCACGGGGGTGTCCGTCGTCTGGATGGCCAGCTTGAGCCGTTGGCGTTCACCACCGGACAGGGAATTGAGCCGCTGGCCGAGCTTGATATAGCTCAGCCCGACGTCGATCAGCCGCTCCAGGATCGCCCTGATGGGCTTCTCGGTGAAGAACCCCGCAGCCTCCTCGACGCTCATCGCCATCACATCGGCGATGGACTTCTCACGCAGCTTCAGCTCCAGGACCTCGGCAGTGAACTGCTTCCCGTCGCAGGTCTCGCAGACGTTCTCGACACTGGCCACGAACGACAGGTCATAGATCGTCACACCCAGGCCCTTGCAGTCAGGGCACGCACCCTCGGAGTTGGCCGAGAACAACGCGGGCTTCGTGCCGGTCGCCTTCGCAAAGACCTTGCGGATGTGTTCGAGCATCCCCGTATAGGTCGCCGGATTCGACCGCCGCGACCCCCGGATCGCCGTTTGGTCGACGAACGTCACGCCGTCTGTCGGCAGGCACCCATGGATCAGCGACGACTTGCCGGATCCCGCGACACCGGTCACCGACACCAACACGCCCGTCGGCACGTCCACATCAACACCCTGCAGATTGTGTTCACGCGCATCGCGGATCTCGATCCAGCCCGAGGGCTTCCGTGGGGACTCCTTCACAGGCTGCCGCTGCTCGAGATGGTCTCCCGTCCGCGTACCCGACGCCCTCAGTCCCGCCATGTCGCCCTGATAGACGATCTCGCCGCCGTGCGACCCCGCACCCGGACCCATGTCGACGAGCTGGTCGGCGATCGCCATGACCTCCGGCTTGTGCTCCACCACGAGCACCGTGTTGCCCTTGTCCCGCAACTTCAAGAGCAGCTCGTTCATCCGCTGCACGTCGTGGGGATGCAGGCCGATGGTGGGCTCGTCGAAGACATAGGTCACATCTGTCAGAGCCGAGCCGAGGTGACGGACCATCTTGACGCGCTGGGCCTCGCCACCCGACAGGGTGCCGGCCGGGCGATCCAGGCTGAGATAGCCGAGCCCGATCGACATGAAACCGGCGAGCTCATCCCGCAGCTTGGTCACCAGCGGATTCACCGGGAGTGTCGCCAGATGAGCGTCCAACTCATCGACCTGCATCGAGACGCATTCGCCGATGGACCGGCCGCCGAGGCGTACCGAATTCGCGAGCTTGTTGAGCCGCGACCCACCGCATTCGTCACATTCCGCGAACGTCGCAATCCGCTCGACCGCCGCGCGCAGGCCGGGCTTCATCGACTCGATGTCCTTCGTCAGGACCGATTTCCCGATCTTGGGGATCAGGCCCTCATACGTCAGGTTGACCCCGCCGAGGGCGACCTTGCGCTCCTCGCCGTGGAGCAGCAGATCGCGTTCCTCATCGGTGAAGTCCGCAATCTTCTTGTCGGGGTCGAGGAGGCCGGACTCGGCGTACAACTTCCAATACCAACCCCCGACGTTGTAGTTCGGGAAGTCGATCGCACCCTCATTGAGGCTCTTGTTGAAGTCCACGAGCCGCTCGGCCGCAATCGCGGAACGGCGACCCAGGCCCTCGCAGACCGGGCACATGCCGGACGGATCGTTGAACGAGAACCGCAGGGGAGAGCGCAGCACCGGATCGCCGAGATTGGCGAACAGGGCACGCAGAATCGAGTACGCATCCGTGGTCGTGCCGACCGTCGAGCGCACATTCGCGCCCAGCTGCTCCTGGCTGACGATGATCGCGGGGGTCAGCCCCGCGAGTTCGTCGGCATCGGGCTGAGGTTGCGACGGCATGAAGTTCTGGACGAACACCTCATAGGTCTCATCGATCAGCCGCCGCGATTCGGCCGCGATGGTGCCGAACACGAGCGATGACTTGCCCGACCCGGACACGCCTGTGAAGACGGTCAGCCGGCGCTTGGGGATATCGATATCGACGGACTTGAGATTGTTCTCCCGGGCACCCCGGACACGGATCATTTCCACCCGCGCCAACCTAATGGTCGGGTCTGACAAAACCCAGAATGGGTCGGGTCAGGCGTCCTGGGTCTCGGTGATGCGCAGGTGCAGGCGCCGGAGGGTGACTTCGACTTCGTTGCTCAGGTCGTTGAGCGGGGCGAAGATGCCGCTGACGACACCATCGACCTCGGCGTCGGACACGGTGTCCTTGAACACGTGTTCGGCCTTCACACGGGCCGCGCGCATGATCTCGAAACATTGCTCGAGGTCATAGTCGCCGTCCAGAATCTCGGACACGTGGGCGGGCAGCTCCGGTGTGGTCATTACTCCACCGTAACCGAACACCTACCTCCTGTGCAGGTTTCCGTTCCTCTGCGAGGAATGTCGCGCCCTCATCGCGGCGGACCCAGAAGCCCTAGCGTCGCCTCGGACCGCACCACTTCGAGCAGGCGCCCCACCCAGTTGCGGGCCTCGGCGGTCTTGCCCTCCGTCCAGTACGCCGGGTCCCCGAAGAGCCCCTGATAGTCGATCGGACCGTTGCCGGTGGAACGGAGGATCTCGGTCAACTCGGGATAGCGGGCGTACTTCTGCCGCAGCACCGCCGCCATCAGCCCCAGCTGGATCTCATCCCACCGATCACGCACCGGCGACTCCCGCGCCCTGGTGACCGCCCGATAGGAATTCGGCTCGGCCGAGACCGCGTCCCGGTCCGCCTCCTCGGCCATGGCGGTTGCCCAGAACGCGTGCAGCACCGACCGATAGGTCCGCCCGTCCACCTCGATGTCGCAGGGATAGTCCAGTTGCAGGGTTTCCAGCCCGGGCGTGGTGGGCCATGCCTTGGGAAACATTCGTTGGGGTACGCGGGTCGCGGTGCCGGTCGGCGCGTGATCGGCGCGATCTGCCCGCGACGCCAGGTGGCGATCGGTGAGCTCCTGCTCCTTCTCCCGGTACGCCAGCACCTGGTCGTGATCCTGTTGCGTTACGACCCGGTCGGCGAGTCGCTGACCGACCGGTGTCATCAGCGTCCGGATCGCCGAGTCCTTCGTGTCCATGTCCCCGAGGAAGACACGCAGGTGCTCGGGCACCGCAAAGTACGCCTCCCGCAGTTCCATGCGGAGGTTCTCGTCGCGCGGATTCTCCAACACCGCTCGGAACGCCGCCCGGCATCGATCCGAGCTCGTCGGCCGCTCGGCGAGACGCTCGATCTCGTCGCGAACCGCAGCGACCAAGAGCTCACCCGGCAACAGGTCGACCCGGCATACCTCGAACGACCCCAGTTCGATATTCGACACCCGCACCCCATCGGGCACCCTCGTGGCCACCCATCCGGAGGCCACCTTGGCCTCGAAATCGGCGAGGCTGCACAGGCCCCAGCAGTCGACCAGGCCGTCGGCATAGACGAAGAGGTCGGTGAGATACCAGTTCATGTTGTGGATGATGATCGGCCGCCAGCTGCCCTTGATCTCCCGGCCTTCGGACATCCGATAGGTGCTGCGCCATCTCGCCATGGAGGGGAGGGTACGCCCTCTCAGGCGTACTTTCTCAGGCGTAATACAGAGCCAATCGTTGCCCGTCCACCTCGCGCACGGTGATGTCCATGTCATAGATCTCACCGAGCACACGCTCGTCGATGATCTCTTCGGGCGCCCCCACCGCCGCGAGCCGACCATTCTTCATCGCCACGATCCGGTCGGACCAGACGGATGCGAAGTTGACGTCGTGGATCACCACCACGATGGTCTTGCCGAGCTCATCCGCCGCCCTCCGCAGTCGCCGCATCATCGCCCGGGCATGCGGCATGTCGAGATTGTTGAGCGGCTCGTCGAGCAGCACATAGTCAGTGTCCTGCGCCAGCACCATCGCGACGAATGCCCGCTGCCGTTGTCCGCCGGACATCTCGTCCAGGAAGCGGTGGCGAAGGTCATCGAGGTCGAGGTAGGCGATTGCTGCGTCGACGATCTGCCGGTCGAGGTCCCTGAGCCGACCCCCACAGTGGGGATAGCGCCCGAAGGCGACCAGATCGGCGACTGTGAGGCGTACCGCCAGGTGATTGTCCTGTTTCAGCACCGACAGGACTCGCGCCAGCTCCTTGGTGTCACATTCGGCGACATTCAGCTGCCCGACGGTGACCTCACCGGAGTCCGAGTCGAGCAGCCGGGCAATGATGCTGAGCATCGTCGATTTGCCGGCGCCGTTGGGCCCGATGATCGAGGTGACACCGCCGGTCGGGAGGTCGAAGGTGACCTCGTCGACCACCGTCGAGGACCCATAGCTCTTGGTCAGATCCTTGATCGCAATCATCGGCGACGACCTCCCAGCAGCAGCGCGATGAACACGATTCCTCCGACGAACTCGATGATGACGCTGAGCACGGTGCCCTGGTCGAACACATGCTCCAGGACGGCCTGCCCGCCGACCAGCGTGATGACCGCCAGCAGCGAGGCGGCGACGAGGGTGTGGGCGTGGCAATGGGAGCCGACCAGGAGGTACGCCAGATTGGCGACGAGCAACCCGAAGAACGTGATCGGCCCGACGAGCGCCGTGGACACCGACACGAGAATCGACACCGCGATCAGAACCCACAGCAGAGAGCGCCGGTGATCCACGCCCAGCCCTGTGGCGACGTCGGGCCCGAGGGCCAGCACGTCCAGCGCATGCCGCCTGCGCCAGACGAACACGCTGGTCGCCGCGATCAGCACCGCGGACAGGATCAACAGGTTTGTCTGGACGGCACTGAAGGACGCGAACAGCCGGTTCTGCAGGATGAGGAACGCATTCGGCTCCATGATCCGCTGCAGGAGCGCGGCGCCGGAGCGCAACAGCGTGCCCGCCACGATGCCCACGAGGACCAGCAGATGCACCGACCGGCCCATGCGCGTCAGCAACCAGGTGAACAGTCCCACCGACAGGACGAGCATCAGCCCGGCATTGACTCCGAATTGAATTTCCGGGCCGAGAGAGTTGACCAGATTGGCCCCGAGGAAGAAGATCCCCGCGGTCTGGATCAGCACATAGAGCGAGTCGAAGCCCATGATCGACGGCGTCAGGATCCGATTCGTGGTGATCGTATGGAACAGCACCGTCGACACCGCGATCGCCCACCCGACCAGCACCAGCGCTGCAACCTTGCGTGTGCGATAGGCCAGCACGAAGTCGAGGTTGCCGCCGGAGTCGATCAGGTAGTACGCCGCGATGGCGGCCAGCGCCAGCGCCCCCATGATCGCGAGGCGTACGCCCGGCCGGGCGCCCCTCGCGGGGGTCCGGCGCAGCGGTCGCAGCGGTTTCCGGGCTTGGAGGAGAGTGGTCATCGCAGGCCCTTCCGGCGTACCAGCATCGTCAGGAACACCGCCGCCCCGGCCACGCCGACGATGATGCCGACGGGCAGCTCATAGGGGTGATTGATAACTCGCGCGAGGATGTCACAGGCGAGCACGAAGCCGGCGCCGCCAAGGCAGATGACCGGGAGAGAGCGTCGCAGGTTGTCGCCCAGGGCCAGGCTGACCAGGTTGGGCACTACGAGACCGAGGAACGGCAGGCCGCCCACCACGACGACGCAGACCGCCGAGCTCACGGCGACAATGCCGAGCCCGATCGCCATGGCGGCCCGGTGATTGAGCCCGAGACCGGTGGCGTGGTCCTTGCCGAGGCTGGCGACGGTGAAGCGATCAGCGAAGACGTAGGTCACCACGAGGAGGATGCCGACCAGCCAGAGCAGCTCGAACCGGCCGCGGATGACGCCGGAGAAGTCACCGGTCATCCACATGGTCATGGTCTGGAGCAGATCGAAGTGATAGGCGATGAACGTCGTCGCCGCGGCGATGACACCCGACAGCATGAGCCCCACCAAGGGCACCACGATGATCGCGGAGTGCGCGGGCACAGCACGAATCACCTGCAGGAACAGGGCCGTGCCGAGAAGCCCGGCGAGCACGGCGATGCCCATCTTTCCCGCCACCGGCATCGCCGGCATCCACAGCGTGGCGATCAGCAGGCCCGCCCCGGCGGACTCGGTCGTGCCGACCGTGGACGGCTCCACGAAGCGGTTGCGCACCAGCAGCTGCATCAGCAGCCCGCCGAGCGCCATCGCCGCGCCGGCCAGCACGACGGCGACCGTGCGCGGAACCCGGGAGGCCCAGAAGACCTGCGTATCGAGGGTGCCGGCACCGATCAGAAGGCTGGCGACCACGAGGGCGCCGAACACCAGGAGAGCCAGGGTCCAGATTCCGATATGAAGGGCGCGCCGACGGACGGCGGCCGGGTCCGATCCCGCGCCCGAGGTTCGGCGCCGGCCACCGACGACCTTCCCCGGTGTCGTGCTGGAGGTCACGAGACCGGGGAAATCCTTGTGGTGCAGGTCGAGGAGGGTCATCCCTTGAGCCCTGCGGCGGCCTCGTCGAGCATGGCGCCGGCGTTGTCGAGGCCGTGCATCGCGATATACCACCGCGACCCGTCGAGCATCACGAGCTTGTTGTTCTGCCACGCCTTCGTGCGATGCACGAGCTCGTTGTCGAGGATCTGGCGGGCGTTCTGGCCCTCGGTGCCGATCGCGGCGTCGCGGTCGACGACGAACATCACGTCGGGGTTGATCTCGGCGAGCAGCTCGAACGTGGCGGGCTCACCGTGACCATCGGTGGCGATGTTTTCTTTGGCGACGGGTACGCCAAGGATCGTGTGGATCGCGCCGAAGCGGGAGTTCTCACCATGGAGGCTGACCTTGCCGCCCGAAGTCATGACGATCAGGCCCTTGCCGGCTGTCGAGCCCTCGGCCCTGTGCCCTTCGGCCTTGGCACGCAGTGCGGTCATCTTCTCCGACAGCTCCGCCTGCTTGCCGAAAGTTTCGGCGATCGGGGTGGCGGACGCCTCGGTGCCGTCGACGAGCCCCTTGACGGTCTGGAACGACACGTCGAGCGTCGGCCAGTGCTGGCTCAGCTCGGGATATTTCGCGGCGGAGCGGCCGCCGATGATGAGCAGGTCGGGATCGAGCTTGTTGATGGTTTCGAGGTTGGGCTCCTGCAGGGTGCCCACGTCGGCATATTTCTCATCCCCGAACTCGCTCAAGAACGTCGGCAGGCCCCGCTTGGGCAGGCCCACCACAGTGTCCGACAGGCCGAGGGCCTTCATCGTGTCGAGCGCACCGAAGTCCATGACAACGACCTTTTCGGGCGTGCCCTCGATGGTGGTGTCGCCCTGCATGTGGGTGATCGTGCGGCTCTCTCCAGCCGGAGCGGCGGCCGGAGACGTCCCACCTGACTGACCACAGGCGGTGAGGGCAAGGAGCAACACTGTGAGCAGTGCAGCGAAGCGGCGAACCATGGGGGCGACTCCTTCGTCTTAGGTTAGGCAACCCTAAGTCATATTTAGGTGAGGCAAACCTAACCGTCCGCGAGGATCACGTCCACCCATGGCTCCGTGACGCTGATCACATAACTACGTGCCGAGCGATTCGCGGATTGCCTCGATCAACAGATCGATGTCGTCGACCGACGCCACGAGCGGGGGAGCCAGGCGTACCGTCTGGCCGTGCGCCTCCTTGGCCAGCACCCCCAGGTCGAGCATGCGTTCGCAGATCTCCCGGCCGGTCCCGACCGCCGGGTCCACATCGATCCCGGCCCAGAGTCCGCGGGACCGCAGCGCCGTCAGGCCATTCCCGACGAGCCGCCGAAGCCCGGCCTCGAGTTGGGCGCCGAGCTCGACGGCGAGGGCCTGGGGTTCGCCCTCGCGGAGCATCGCCACGACCTCGCGCCCCACCGCAGCCGCGAGGGGGTTGCCACCGAAGGTCGACCCGTGCGTACCCGGCGTGATCACGTCCAGCACCGCCCGATCCGCCGCGATCGCCGACAGGGCGAGCAGGCCACCGCCGAGGGCCTTGCCGAGCACATAGATGTCGGGCACCACTTCCTCGTGATCGCAGGCGAAGGTCGTGCCCGCGCGGCCGAGGCCGGATTGGATTTCGTCGGCGACAAGGAGTACGCCGGCCCGGTCGCACACCTCACGAATCGCACGGAGGTAGCCGTCGGGCGGAATGATCACGCCCGCCTCGCCCTGGATCGGCTCGATCAGCACGGCCACGGTGGTGTCATCGATGGCGCCGGCCACCGCGTCGACATCGCCGAACGGGACGGTGCGGAACCCCGGCGTGAAGGGCGCATAGCCCGTTGTCGCATCAGGATCCGTCGAGAACGATACGATCGTCGTGGTGCGCCCGTGGAAGTTGCCGCTCATCGTGACGATCGACGCCTGCTCGGGTGCGACGCCCTTGACCTCGTAGCCCCACTTGCGGGCGACCTTGATGGCCGTCTCGACGCCTTCGGCCCCGGTGTTCATGGGCAGGATCATGTCCTTGCCGGTCAGTTCGGCCAACTCCTTCGCGAACGGCCCGAGCTGGTCGTTGAAGAACGCCCGCGAGGTCAGGGTGAGGCTGTCGAGCTGGCGATGGGCGACCCCGAGCAGTCGCGGATGACCGTGACCGAAGTTGAGGGCCGAATAGCCGGCCAGGCAGTCGAGATAACGCCGACCTTCGACATCCGTCACCCACGCCCCCTCGCCGGCCGCCAGCACGACCGACAGGGGGTGATAGTTGTGCGCGGCGTACGTCTCCGTCAGCCGGATGTGATCAGCTGTGGCTCCCATAAGCCCATGGTGGCACTCAGCAGCTCGATCCCCGAGGAAGCCGCCTTGCGACCGTCTCGAAGGGCCCGTCAGCCCGCGGCGCGCTCCAGCCCCGCCACCAGATCGGCAACGAGATCCTGGGGATCCTCCAGGCCGATCGACAGGCGCAGCAGGCCATCCGTCAGACCCGCCTCGGCCAGTGCGTCGGCGCTCATGGAGGCATGCGTCATGGTGATCGGGTGGGAGACGAGTGACTCGGTGCCGCCCAGCGATTCGGCCAGGCTGAAGCACTCGAGACCCTCGACGAAGGCGCGCACGGCCGCCTCATCGGCGAGCTCGAAACTCACCATGCCGCCGAAGCCCGCCTGCTGCCGCGCCGCGATCTCGTGACCCGGGTGGTCGGGCAGGCCGGGGTAGTGCACGGTCTTCACCGCCGGGTGGGCCGCCAACGCTTCGGCGACGGCCATGGCACCGACCTCGTGGGCATCCATGCGGACTCGGAGCGTACGCAGGCCCCGGACGGTCAGCCACGCATCCCAGGCGTTGCCCATGGTCCCGGAGGTCTTGGCCCAGAAGTCATAGAGCTCGGCGCGCTCGGCGGTTGCGGCGACGAGGGCACCACCGATGACATCGGAGTGGCCATTGAGATATTTCGTCGTGGAGTGCATCACCGCGTCCGCGCCCAGGGCCAGGGGCAGCTGCAGCAGCGGCGTCAGGAACGTGTTGTCGACCACCGTCACCGCGCCGACCGACTTGGCCGCGGCGATCACCGGCTCGAGGTCGGTGATCCGCAACAGCGGATTGGAGGGCGTCTCGAGCCAGACGAGCGTCGGACGCGTCTCCCTGAGGGCGGTCACGGCCAGATCGGTGTCGGTGAAGTCGATCGTGTGGATCGTGAAGTGACCCTTGTCGGCGAGGCGATGGAACAGCCGCCACGACCCGCCGTAGCAGTCGTGCGGAATCGCGATCGAGTCGCCGGCCTTCAGCTCCGCCAGCAGCACCGTGGTGATCGCCGCCATGCCCGATCCGCACGCGACGCCACCGGCGCCACCCTCCAGGGTGGTCAGGGCGTCGGACAGCATCTCCCGCGTCGGGTTGGCCGCCCGCGCATAGTCGTGCAGCCGAGGCTTGCCGAACTCCCGAAAGGCATAGTTCGTGCTCAGATGAATCGGCGGGATGACGGCACCCGTCACGGGGTCGGATTCGATCCCCGCACGCGTGGCCCTGGTGATGCGGGATGAGTGGGTCATGGCTCCACCTTTACTCGAAACAAAGCGCTCAGCGTACGTCGTGTTCCGTTGGGATGTGGGAGGAGGTGGTTTCGAGACGCTCGTTCCTCGCTCCTCAACCACCGTCCACGCTCGTTCCTCGCGCCTCAACCACCGTTGAGACCCCGGAGCCGTTGCACCGCCTCGGCCAGGACTTCCGGGCGCTTGCCGAAGCAGAACCGCACGAGATGCGATGCCGTGGAGGGATCGGCATAGAACACCTGGGCCGGGATGGCGGCCACGCCGCAGCGTTCGGGCAGCTGGCGACAGAAGTCATAGCCGTCTCCGTCGAAACCGAGCGGGCTGATGTCGGCCATCATGAAGAACGTGCCACCCACCGGATGCACGTCGAAGCCCGCGTCGGTCAGGCCGTTGCCGAGGATGTCGCGGAGGCGCTGATATCCGGTCCCGATCTCGACGAGCCGTTCGCGGGGGAGTGACAGGCCGGCGACGACGCCGTGCTGGGAGGGGGTGCCGTTGGCGTACGTCATGTTCTGCTTCGTCACATGAATCGCGTCGATGAACGCGGCCGGGCCGGACAACCAACCGATCTTCCAGCCCGTTACCGAGAAGGTCTTGCCGGCCGACGAGATCGTGACGGTCCGCTCGAACATCCCCGGCAGGGTCGCGAGCGGCGTATGGCACCGGTCGTCGAACACCATGTGTTCATAGACCTCATCGGTCAGCACGATCAGGTCATGGGCGATGGCCAGATCGGCGATGGCCTGCAGTTCGTCGGCGGTGAGGACGTGGCCGGTCGGGTTGTGCGGTGAGTTGATGATGAAGAGCCGCGTACGCGGGGTGATCGCCGCTGCGAGTTCGGCCTTGTCGAGGGAGTACGCCGGCTCGTGCAGGCGTACCTGTTTGAGAACCCCGCCCGCCATCGCGACCGCACCCGCATAGCAGTCATAGGTCGGCTCGAGCGCGACGACCTCGTCGCCGACCTCGCAGAGCGCGAGGATCGCCGCACTCATCGCCTCGGTCGCCCCGGCCGAGACCATGACTTCGCGGAGTGGGTCGAGATCCAGGCCATACCAACTCCGCTGGTGTTCGGCGATAGCGTGCCGCAGCTCAGGGATGCCGTGACCCGGCGGGTATTGGTTGTGACCCGCCCGGATCGCAGCGACGGCCGCGTCGAGCACCTCACCGGGGCCGGGGAAATCGGGGAATCCCTGGCCCAGGTTGATCGCGCCGTGCTTCACCGCGAGCTGGGACATCTCGGAGAAGATCGTCGTCGTGAATCCACGCAGGCGCTCGATCAGCGGTTGATCCATGGATGGGACGATACCGGGGGCGCTCCGGGTGGTCGGGGGAGTAGGCCCGAGCCGCTAGACTGGGCCGTCGGAAATCTTGCGGAAGGGCGAACAGTGGCTTCGACGAACGACATCAAGAACGGCATGGTCCTCGACCTCGACGGTCAGCTCTGGCAGGTGCTGTGGTTCCAGCACCACAAGCCGGGCAAGGGCAACGCCGTGGTCCGGACGAAGATCAAGAACGTCCTCACCGGCAAGACAGTCGACAAGACCTTCAACTCCGACAGCAAGGTCGACACGGCGACCGTGGACCGAAGCGATATGCAGTACCTGTATCACGATGGCACCGGCTTCGTGTTCATGGACATGACGAGCTATGACCAGATCGTCATCCCCGACGACATCGTGGGCGATGCGAAGGACTACATGCTCGAGGAGCAGATGGCCACGGTCGCAACCCACCAGGGCAACGCGCTGTTCATCGAACTGCCGGCCTCGGTCGAACTCGTCGTGACCTATACCGAGCCCGGCCTGCAGGGCGACCGCTCCACGGGCGGCACCAAGCCGGCGACCCTCGAAACCGGCAAGCAGATCCAGGTCCCGCTGTTCCTGTCGCAGGGCGAGAAGGTCAAGGTCGACACCCGCACCGGCGACTATCTGGGCCGCGTCACCAACTGATGTCAACGAACCGGCCGGGGGGCGGGCGCAACGCCCAGGATCCGCCCGAATTGCAGCTCGTCGGGCCGGCGGAGTCACAGAAGCCGCCCCGCAAGCTGTCGACCCGCAGCAAGGCCCGCAAGCGTGCCCTCGACATCCTGTTCGAGGCCGAGATCCGCAGACTCTCGCCCATCCAGGTGCTCACCGAGCGCGACCACGATGAGGTCACCCCGCCCGTCCGCGTGTTCACGCATGAACTCGTCCACGGCGTCGAGGAACACCTCGACGACATCGACGACCGGATCCGGGCGGCCCTGGCGGTCGGGTGGACGATCGAGCGCATGCCGCGGATCGATCGGCTGATGTCGCGCATCGCGGTGTTCGAGATCGAATACACCGACATCCACAACTCGGTCGCAATCGCCGAGGCCGTGGCCATGGTCGACGATCTCTCCACCGACGACTCCCCGCCGTTCGTCAACGGCCTGCTGGCCCGGATCGCCGAGACCATCGGCCGCTGACGCGGGGCGGTCGCCGGCCTGAGCTTGGCCTTCGCTCTTCAGCTCCCGCCAACCGCTTCAGCTCCCGCCAACCGCTTCAGCTCCCGCTAACCGCTTGAGCTCCGCCCCATCGCAATCAGCTTGTCTTCGCGTCTAAGGCTCCCCGTGCACCGGGGGCGGAGTCGGCGAGGGCAAGCTGA
>CAZEVN010000032.1:0-32279 GCA_964515145.1 uncultured Enemella sp. | reverse complement strand
AAGAGCTCGATCTGGGCGAGCACCTGGTTGGTGAACGAGTTGCTCATGACAAAACTGGGGTGACCGGTCGCGTTGCCGAGATTGAGCAGGCGACCCTCGGACAGCACCAGGATCGAATGGCCATCGGGGAACCGCCACTCATGGACCTGGGGCTTGATCTCGATGCGCTCGACACCCTCGAGCCGGGCCAGCCCGGCCATGTCGATCTCGTTGTCGAAGTGACCGATGTTGCCGACGATCGCCTGATGCTTCATGCGCGCCATCTGGTCGGCGGTGATGACGTCGAGGTTGCCGGTGGCGGTCACAAAGATGTCGCCCTGCTCGACGACGTCGTCGAGGGTCGCGACCTGATAGCCGTCCATGGCCGCCTGCAGCGCACAGATCGGGTCGATCTCGGTCACGATCACGCGCGCACCCTGACCCCGCAAGGACTCGGCGCAGCCCTTGCCGACGTCCCCATAGCCGCAGACCACTGCAACCTTGCCACCGATGAGCACGTCGGTGGCCCGGTTGATGCCGTCGATGAGGGAATGGCGGCAACCATATTTGTTGTCGAACTTCGACTTGGTGACCGAGTCGTTCACATTGATCGCCGGGAACAGCAGCGAACCCGCGCGCTCCATGTCATAGAGCCGGAGCACGCCCGTCGTGGTCTCCTCCGTGACCCCGCGTACCTCATTGGCCAGGGCGACCCAATCGGTGGTGCCCGCCGCGATATTGCGGGCGATGAGCGCACAGATGACGCGCCACTCCTCCGAGTCGTCCTCGGTGGCCTCCGGCAGCTCGCCGGACTTCACTGCCTCGACCGCGCGATGGACCAGCAGGGTCGCGTCGCCCCCGTCGTCGAGGATCATGTTCGGCGGCTGGCCGTCCGGCCAGGTCAGGATCTGTTCGGTGCAATCCCAGTATTCCTCCAGGGTCTCGCCCTTCCACGCGAACACCGGGACGCCACTCGGGGACTCCGGCGTGCCGTTCGGCCCCACGACCATGGCGGCCGCGGCGTGGTCCTGGGTGGAGAAGATATTGCACGACGCCCAGCGGACCTCGGCCCCGAGCGCGACGAGAGTCTCGATGAGCACCGCGGTCTGGATCGTCATGTGGAGCGAACCGGCAATGCGGGCCCCGGCCAGCGGCTTGGCCTCGCCATAGCGAGCCCGCATGGCCATCAGCCCGGGCATTTCGTGCTCGGCGAGGGTGATCTCCTTGCGGCCGAAATCGGCGAGGCTTAGGTCTGCAACGCGGTAATCCATGATGGGAACCCTAATGCGCCCCACCGACACTTCTGCAATCGTGCCGAAGGGTGTCAGTGCGCTGGGGATCAGAGCCGGGCATCGTCGTCGGCGGTGAGCCCGACCTCGAGATACGCCGCAGCGAACCAGCCCGTCGCCAGCAGCGCGGCATAGCGCTCGATCTCGGATCCGTCATGGTGGCTGATCAGGCTGACTCTCACGTCGCGGCCCTCGGCCATGGCGATCAGCCGGTTGCGCGCGACATGGACCGCCTCAGCTCCCAGCCCGTCATCCAGGATCAACAGGACGGGTCGGCGGTCACTGACCACCTGCTCGAACGGGTCCTCGAACGGGTCCCGGCTGCGGGCGGCGTCCAGCACGATGAGCAGTTCTTCGGCGTCGGCGCTGAGGGCGGGCCTGCCGGAGGCGGCCCGCAGTGCCTCGGCGACGCGGCGCCCCGCTCGCGCGGCGAGGACCGAGCCACCCCAGACGAGTGGCTGGGCATCCGCCAGCGCCAGGGCCAGATCCTTGGCGGGGTTGATGGCCAGATCGACGAACGGGGAGCACTCCTCGGCCACCTTGTCCATCGCATCGGCCACCTGCTGGGGGTCGACTTCGGGCCCGAGGCCGAGCCGGGACAGGGCATGGAACATCTGCACAGCCACGGCCAAGGGGTCACCGGTGCAGGTCGGGAGCAGGGTGGTCGCCCGGGACCCGGCGTACTCGGCGATGGCGGAACCCGGTGGGCAGGCGATCAGGAGCATGCAGCCCCGGCGTACGCCCTCGTGCACGGTCGCGACCAGATCGGGGGAACCGCCCTCGGGGGCCATGACCACGACGAGGTCGAGCGGGCCGACCCAGCCCGGCAGGCCATGGCGTGGCCACGCGACGAACGGGACGGGACAGGTGGGTTCGAGCATCGCCCGGACGAGGCGGGCCTCAGCGCCGACGGCGATGATCGCACGCGGCTTGGTGGGCTCCAGCGAGGCGATCGGTCCGGCCGACTTCTCGGCCTCGATCCGGATGCGGGCGCCGGCCCCGGCGACGCGGCGCAGGACCTCGTCGGCGCGCGCGAGGGCGGCCGGATCCTCCAGCCTCGAGTCGTCGAAGTCAGCCATGATCTCCGACGCGCTCATCGGCCCCGGGCTGACGCGCCTCGTCGATCAGCAGGTGGGGGAAGCCGTCGCGGAATGGGAAGATCAGGCCGCAACCGGGGCCGGTGCAGACGAACTCGTCCGAATCGGGATCGATCGCGAACGGGGCATGGCAATTGGGGCAGGCCAGCGCCTCATAAACCCGCGGGTCCAGGTCCATCGTCATTCTCCTCGCACCAGCCCGAGCACCTCATCGCGCAACGAGGCCATGAGCTCGGGATCGCGGGCCTCGACATTCAGTCGCAGCAGCGGTTCGGTGTTGGAGGGCCGCAGGTTGACCCACCAGTCATCACCCTCGATAAGCAGTCCGTCGGGGAAGTCCACATAGCCGCGGCCCTTGAACGCGGCCGCCACCTTGTCCATGGTCGCCTGGGCATCGGCGACGCTGGAGTTGATCTCGCCCGAGTTGGCATAGCGATCGAAACGCGCCACCAGCTGGGAGAGCTTCTCAGAGCTGCGCCCCAGCATGGCCAGGACATGCAGCCCGGCCAACATGCCGGTGTCGGCACCCCAGAACTCGCGGAAGTAGTAGTGAGCCGAATGCTCCCCACCGAAGATCGCGTCGTGTTCCAGCATCATCGCTTTCACATAGGTGTGGCCGACGCGCGAGAGCACCAACTCACCGCCCTCGTCCTCCACCACTTCCTTCACCGTCCGCGAGGTGATGGTGTTGATCACGATCGTCGCTCCGGGCTCACGCGCCATCTCCTGGCTGGCGATCAGCGCGGTCACGGCCGACGGGTTCACGACCTCACCGGTCTCGTCGATGATGAAACAGCGATCCGCATCGCCGTCGAACACCAGCGCCAGGTCGGCACCATGCTCGATCACCGCGCGCTGGGCATCCACGAGGTTCTCGGGCTCGAGCGGGTTGGGCTGGTGATTGGGGAAGGTGCCGTCGAGATCCATGAACAGCCCGATGACCTCGAGGTCGAGCCCCTCGAGGACCGTCGGGACCGTGTGGCCGGCCATGCCGTTGCCGGCATCGATGACGACCTTCAGCGGACGCATGTCGTCGGTGTTGACGAGCGAGCGGACATGATCCGCATACGCCTGCAGGAGGTCCTGGCTGCGCATTCGGCCGATCACTCGGTCATTGCGCTTGTTGTGGCGGGCCTCGAAGTCATAGGCACGCCGCGCGATCTCGATCAGCTGCTGGGCCGTGACGGGCCGGGCGCCGGTGAGGCAGAACTTGATGCCGTTGTAGGTCGCCGGGTTGTGGGAGGCCGTGAACTGCACGCCCGGGAGCTCGAGTCGCCCGGAGGCGAACCACAGCTGGTCGGTGCTCGACAGACCGATATCGATCACATCCACGCCGAGCGCCATGGCCCCGCGCGCGAAGGCGGCGGACAGCTCTTCGCCCGTGGCGCGCATGTCGCGCCCGAGGACGAAGGCCTTCTCCTTGTTGGCCAGGTCGAGGGTCTCCACGAAGGCGACGCCCAGGGCATAGGCGCCGTCGGCATCCCATTGGGCATCGTCGCCACCGGCGAGACCGCGGATGTCGTTGGCTTTGAAGATCTCTTGCGTCAGCATCACGAGCAGCCTAGCGCCCTCGGGTCAGCGCCCGCCTCATCGCGGACGGCACGCCGTCACGCGTCGGGGTCGGCCAGGACGGTGAGGTGACGGCGGCGCGCGAGTTCGATCACTCCGGTGCGCTCGACGTCCCGGGGCTCCTCGGGGGCGTCGAACGAGAAACCCACCTCACGCACGGCATTGGCCAGCGCCAACAGGTCATCGTCCGACCGGACCGGCTCGGTCATTTCCCCAACCGGAAGCCGGATGACCTCCCACCCGCGCGGGGCCGACAGCCCCGCCGAATGGTGCTTGCACAGGTCATAACTGCCGGGTTCCGCACGCAGGGCGAGCGGCCCGAGCACTGCGGTCGAATCGGCATAGACATAGGTCAGAGTCGCCGATGCAGCACCGGTGCAGCCAGTCTTGGAGCACACCCTGGGTTTCACGCCAGTGAGGTTAACCCGCTCGACGGTCCGAGCCGGGGAGCCACGCGGGACATATTGGGACGTGGGGGTCGGCGAGCATAGTCCCGCGGGGCCTTCAGCTCCCGTAACTCCTTTCGGCTTGCCCTCCCGCCGGGCTGGCGTACCAGCCCTGCCGAAACCACCGGAAACGTGCAACCTCGGGAGAAAACCCGTCATTCAGCGTGCGTTCCCGGCAGTCGGCACCCCTTGACCGCTTGAGCGTGCGCTCCCTCGGGCCCGAATTCCATCCGGCTTGCCCTCGCCGACTCCGCCCCCGGTGCACGGGGCGCTGGAGACGCGAAGACAAGCTGTACGCGGTGGGGCGCAAGCCCAAGACGCCAACGCAAGCTGAAGACCCCTACGCGAGCCGAAAAAGACCTTCGGGAGCAGAGGCACCACCGCAGCCGATCAGGAGCAACAAGAACCGAGGGAGTCACCCATCCCACGACCGAGCGCCAAGGGGAACCCAGGTGAATCGGCCGGAACAGGCCCCTAGGAGTCGCCGTCGGCGTACCCTTCGGGATCGAGCGTCTCCCGCATCAGCCCGGTGAGCGCGGCGAGCTGCTCGACGATCGTCCGGTGGACGAGGATGCGCAGACCCCGGGCGCTGTGCGCCCGATGCTCGAGGGGGCGGCGATAGACCACGACGCGCGCGGGCCGATCCTCGGTGGCCTCGACGGCGGCCGCCAGTGGCACCTGGTTGCCGCTCCAGGCGGTCGGCAGGTGGGGCACTTCCTCGATGCCCAGCTCGACCCCGGTGAGGGCTTGGGGGCAATGGCGGGAGATGCGGGCGGCAGAGGCTGCGACCGCCTCGGTGAACATCATTTCCCGGCTGCGGGTGCGATTCAGTCGCGCGGTGGGTCCGAGATCGTTGGGGAGGGCGAGCGGGCCGCGCAGGCCCCTGCTGTGGCGATCCCGTCGGCGAGAGCGGCTCATCGTCCCGCTCCGGGATCGAACTCGGGTTCGATGCCGCCGCCCTGCTGCCGCTCGGGCACCGAGAGAGGCGAGGTCGCCAGTCCACCCACGGGGTCGGCCGCCGAGGACACCGCCACACCGGCCCAGAGGCGGCTGCCTTCGGGCGCGTCGAGGCGGACCGAGGCGATCTCGGCCATGGCTTCCAGTCGCCATCCGGCGGTCGATCCCGGCGGCACGACCAGTTCGGTCGCAGCGACCTCGCGGCCGTTGACTCCATCGGCGGTCAGAGGCACGACGACCTCAGCGTCGCCGCCGTTGGTGACCAACACGTCACCGGTCACGCCGGGAGCCGCGGCCAGGGCAGCGATCCCGATCCCACTCACATTTACCGAGGCAGGCTGGATCGCGATATCGACATCGGGGCCGTTCTCGGCGCTGCGGGCGACGACCGCCGCGACCAGGGGCTGGTCGGCCACGATCCGGACCGCGCCGGGAGCGCCGTCGAGACCTGCGGTGAGGGATACGGCGGCCGTGGACTCGGCATTGAGGTCGATGCTCGCCGCGTCGGCGGGCGCGAAGGTGCCCTGCGGCCCCAGCACCTCGACCGTCGCGGTCGTACGCCGCTTGTTCGGGTTGGACACCACGAGCGTGCGAGGCCCGGGGCCGCCGGGAATGCCCGGCACCACCTGGGTCTCGGCCGGGGCGGTCGACGACACCTGCCAGTCGGTGCCGGTCGGCTGGACGCCGGCCGACACGTGCTGGCGCACGACAGCGGCGACTCGGCCGCGGTTGGCGCGCACTTCGACGCCGACCGGGTCAGGCCGGGTGAAGAGCGTTTCCAGCGCCACCGTGCGCACCGAACGCGCCGGCACGGCGATGCCGCGGGTGCCGGCTGCCGTCTGGACACCGTTCGGGCCGAACAGCACGAGGTCGACCTCGGCCTGGCCCTCGTCGGGGTTGATCAGCACCACTTCGCTGCGCAGACCCTGGACCGGATCATCGGGGTTGGAGACCAGGCCCGTGAACCAAAGGGAGGTCGCAGGTGTGCCGCAGCGGGCCAACCCGAGACCGCGGCTCGGCCCGGCGGCCTCCCGGGCGAACGCCGACGCGGCAGAGGCCTGGTTCTGGCGTCCCTCGGCGACCATCAGCATCGGACCCGCGTTGTCGGTGAGCACGCTGCCCGTGCCGGTCGGGATGGTTCGCAGGCTCTCCTGCCCCACTTCCCGGACTCCGAGCGAACCCCACGCCGTCGTGGAAGCGACCGAGATCGTAGGGGCGGCGGGACAGATCGTGACGGTGCGGCCGTCCGGGTCGACAGGTCGCGCGGCAGCCGGTTCGCGCATCGGGAGGAGCGACCCCCCAATCGTCAGGCCGGTGACCAGCACGATCAGTCCGAGCACCGTGACGAGGCGCAACAGGGTCCGGCTCATCGCTCTTCCTCCACTCGTGGCAGGACCTGGGTCGGCTGGGTGGGCGGGCCCTCGGACAGGCCCGAGGGAGTCGATGATCCTGCAGTCCGCCGCGCCCTGCTCGTGACAGCACGCGTGCCGACTTCCTCGCGGCGCTTCCGGTCGCCGGCCAGGGACGGCGCGGCCAGCACCAGCGCGACGATCACGAGAAGGAGTTGGGCCAGAGCCAGCCAGTCCTGCAGGGAGGCGCGCAGGCCGACCTCGAGCGTCCCGGCCTGCGGCGGCAGCTCGATCATCGTGCGGTCGGCCGCGGTCGTGACCGGCAGTCGCGAACCGTTGAACGTGATGCGCCAGCGGGAATCGGTGGGCTCATGCAGGATCAGGGTGCGGCCGTGATCGGCCGCGGGCAGGTCCACACGCGCTTCACCCCCCGAACGGGAGGCGACCGCGACGGGCTCTTCTCCGCCGACGATCACATAACGCGCCACGGTCTGGGGCACTGCCCAGACGACCTGGTCCCCCAGGACAGCCTCGGCACCGAGACCCGGCGTGTTGTTGATGCGGGCCCGCTGTTCCTCCGTTGCACCGCGCACCCAGATGTGGCTGACCGCCAGGCTGGCCAGGTCTTCGGCGACCCGCTCGTCACCGGCCCCCGAGGCCAGTCGCGCCACCATGCTGGTCGTGCGCTGCTGCATGGTGCCGGAGCCACCGAACGCCAGGCCGCGGTCGGCGTCACCCAGTCGGTTCTGGTCATCCGACACCAGGGACCAACGGGGATTGGGATTGTCAGCGCCCTGATATTCGAGCACGAGCGTCCGGGTGCGGACATCGGCCTTCATGACGTTGCGGATGAACGGGGGCAGCTCGTTCACCTCCGTACGCCGCAGCGGTCCGGTCGCGCCGGCCAGCCCCCACCACACCACGCCCGCCAGCACGGCCACGATGGTGGCCAAGGTCGTCGCGATCACGCCGAGATGGGCGGGACCGAACGCACGCCGGGTCAGGGCTTCGGGGACCTTCGAGAATCCGATGGCCGCAGCGAGGATCAACGCGCCGAAGCCCACCATCAGCAGGGCCACCGCATCGGGCCGCACCCGCGTCCCCTGGGGGAGAACCGTGGCCAGTTCGTGCGACACCAGCATCGCCAGCGCGAACGCTCCGAGCGCCGTCAGCCAGGCAGCGCGCATGCCGACGGATTCGGGCCGGATCAGCGCCCCCAGCAGGCCGAGCGCCCAGATGACAGCGAACAGGGCGATGCCGAGCCAGAGCGGGGGGAGGCCCGGGCCGGGCGTACGCCCCAGCAGGAGCGCCCACGACTCCCCCGTCGCGACACCGCGCAGGCCGGCATCCGGGCCGACGAGCAATCGCGACCAGCTGTTGACGAGGCTCGGCAACCACGGCGCGAGCAGGACGACAGGGATGCCGACAGCGACCCCGAGGCGGGCCAGCCGGTCGCGACGACGCAGGTAGACGATCACCCCGACCACGGCCGCGACTAACACGAGCGCGCTGAGCACGGGCGCGAACGCCAGGATGATCGCGAGCAGCAGCCCGGTCGACCAGGCGCTGCGCCACGACTCGGGCCCACGGGTGCGGCGCAGGACGAGGGCGCGCACGGAGACCCCGAGCAGGGGCAACAGCAGAGCCACAATGGCCACTTCGAGCAGCCCCCGGTTCACCGCCCCGAGCAGGACGGGCACGAGGGCATAGAGAACCGCGGCACCGAGGCGTACGCGCGCGTCCTCGACAACGCGACGCAGGAGGGTCATGGCAGCGAGGATCGCCAGGGGTACGCCAGCCAGGAGCACGACGCCCACGAACCAGTCGGGCTGGCCGAAGGTGAGCGTCGATCCGAGGGCCGTCCAGCCCAGCCAGGGCGGGGGCGCCATGCCGGGGGCACCGATGATGGGGTCCAGATAGGCCCCGAAGGCTGCGCCGAGCGTCGATCGGGCGGGCAGCAGGACTTCGGAGCTGAGCGTTCCGGGACGGATGAAGGCGCGCCCGGCGATCAGGGCGACCAGCCCGGTGAGCACGAGGCTCAGCAGCAAGGGATTGGCCAGCCAGTGTCGCTCGGGGCGGTCGGAGGCCGAGGCGAATTCGTCCCCGGTCAGCTCGTCGAGACTCAGGTCGGCGTCGTGTCCGAATGTCCGCTGCCACCGGTCGGAGAAGACAGAGACGAGTGCATCCCCCGCCACTGCCAGGCTCGACCACCACCTCGGCCGCAGCGCGGCCACGCGAGCCGCCGCCTCGTCAGAGACCGGTCGACGGACTCGCTTGCGGAGCGTCGTGACCGGTCCGCGCCGGAGGAAGGCCCGCATCGCCCGCAGCTCGGACATCGACCGATCGGGCGCCTTGGCCAGCAGGAACCCCAGAGCCCTCAGCAGGCAGCCCCAGATCAGGCGAAGACTGGCAAAGGGACCTTTGTGGGCAGCCACGGTGCGCATGCCGAGCAGGCGGTCGGTGGCGGCCGGGTCCGCGCCGATGAGCTGACTGCGCCGCAAACCGCTGCGGCCGGCCTGGCGGTGCACGATCACGGCCTCGGGGCAGGTGCGCACGCGATGACCCGCCGCGGTGGCCCGCCAACCGAATTCGACGCCGTCGCGGAAGACCGGGAGCTCCGGGGCGAAGCCATCGAGGGCCTCGAACACCGAACGCTTCACGAGCATGCCGCACGTGCTGACGGCGAGGGTGTCGGTGGAGCTGTGCTGGTTCTGGTCGATCTCGCCCGGTGAGAGACCGAGCTCGCGCCGCGCCGTGTCGGAGATCGTCACGCCGAGCTCGCTGAGGCGCCGGGGGCCATCGCCGCGCCCGGGCTGGAGCAGTTTGGGACCGATGACATCGGCATCGGGGTGGGCGACCGCACATTCGAGCAGCTTCTGCAGCGCATCCGGCGCCACGACCGCATCGTCGTGGAGCAGCCAGAGCCATTCATCCCCGGTGTCGGGAGGCGGGGCTGCCGACAGTGCCTTGGTGACCGCCACACCGAAACTGTCCTTGCGGGAGGCCGACACGCCGAGGTCGAAGATCCCGGAGTTCTTCAGCAGCTCGAGGCTCTCGTCGGCGGATCCGGTGTCGACGGCGATGAGCCGGTTCGGGCGGTGGGCGAGCTGATCCAGAGCGTCGAGGGTCTGGGGCAACCAGCCAGCCGCGTTGTGATTGACGAGGATGGCGGTCACCAGGAGATGACCCACCGGCACCTGCTCGGATTCGCGAGGCTCCCTGATCCAGTCCCAGGCCTCATCGGCCACGATCTGCGTCGGCCGTGGCCGTGCCGGAATCGGGGCTCCGTCAACTTCGCCCATGAGCGTGCTCTATCCCTCTCCGCCGACATCTCGGACTGCGCGCCCGCCGGCCGGAGAACGGCTGAGGGGGCGTGCAACGCCCCCTCATGTTAGCCATCCGACGTCAGACTGCCCGCTTCTTCAGTTTGCGGCGCTCCCGCTCGCTGAGTCCGCCCCAGATCCCGAAGCGCTCGTCGTGGGCCAGCGCATAGTCGAGGCACTCGCTGCGCACCTCGCACGACGTGCAGACCTTCTTGGCCTCACGTGTGGACCCACCCTTTTCCGGAAAGAAGGCCTCGGGATCGGTCTGAGCGCAGAGTGCGCGCTCCTGCCAACCGAGGCCGTCGTCTTCTTCGTCGCTGGTCACCACTGTCAGCAGTTCATACATCGCCCCTCCTCGCCCGAACCGTGGTATGGGTCGAGAAGGGCGATGCCGCCATCGTCCCGACCGAATAACGATGGTGGAATTACATCCATGTGGTTACCACTAAGTCAAGCCAAAATTGTCAGATGATCGGAATAGAGTGCTGCGGGGCGGGATTTGCCCGATTCCCCCGGGGCTATGAGGGATCCTGACCGGAAGACCGGTCCAGCGGAGTCCAGCGAGGGGGTTCCCGCCGACCCTCGGACGTGATACTGGACGCCTCCGGGGCCGGGGCCGGGGCCGACGAACCATATTGCTGAGCCAGAGCCTGCGGACCGAATCGTTCGGGCGGTCGCGGCTGGTGAACCGGCTGCTGCGCCCCCGGCATCGCTATTTCGCCGGCCGACCCACCGCCCGGTCGGCCCGAGGGCCCCACAGGCAGGGCCCCGGCGGCCGGCGCGGCGGTCGTGTTCCACCCACCCCGCTCCCCCGGTCGACCCCAGTTCTGGGCCGCGGCCCCCGAGGCGGCCGCACCGGCGGTCTGCCAGTGAGCACCGGCGGCCTGATCGGGTTTCCAGACCGGGGCCTCCCCGACCGGCTCGACCTCGGCGGCTGGGAGAGCCGCGCGCTCGACCGCGGGCTGGGGGGCGCCGAGCAGGCGTACCAACACGACGATCGAGACGATCGGCAGCACGATCGCCGCGAGGAGCTGCACGATCTCGGTCGCGACGCCCAGACCGTCGACGAGCTGCAGCACTGTCGAGGCCCGGAAGGCCCAGAAGCCGAGCTGCGCGAGCAGGCTGAGGGTGGCCACGACCAGAGCGATCACGGTCAGCGCCCGCCCGGCCTTCGCCCACAGCACCGCGGTCCCGACGACCGCCGCCAGCGCAACGGCGAGCCACGCCGGATAGGTGGTCACCCGGATGGCGAGGGCGGCTCCGTCGACGCCGGCGTCCGCTCCGGCGGCGCGCACGAACAGGAGCGCGCCGTGCACGGTCGTGAGCACGAGCGTGACGATCACTCCGATCGCCAGCGCCACGGTCAGTCGCTTCCAGACGGTCATCGTCATGGTGGGGCTCCTCGCAGACGGGTCTCGAAGTCAGGCTAGCGATCCGGCACGGATTCGGGCACACTCACCGGCCTGACACACTGGCCCGGTGAATCCTCGACGTATCGCAGTCCTCGCCGGCGGGGTCGGCGGCTCCCGTTTCGTGCGCGGCGTCCGCGCGGCCTATCCCGAGGCCCGCATCGACGTGGTCGTGAACACCGCCGATGACGTGACCCTGCACGGCCTGCGTATCTGTCCCGATATCGACACGATGCTCTATTCCCTCGGTGACGGCATCGATCCCGAGAAGGGCTGGGGTCGCGCCGACGAGACCTGGTCGATCATGGATGAGCTGAAGACCTACCGGGTCGAGCCGACCTGGTTCGCCCTCGGTGACCGCGATATCGCGACCCACCTGGTCCGGACCCAGTTGGTGGCGGCCGGCGCCTCACCGACCGAGATCACGGCCGCGCTCGCGACGCGCTGGATCACCGATCCGGGCCTGCACGTGCTGCCCATGACCGATGGCCGCGTCGAGACCCACATCCTCATCGCCGACCCGGATGCCCCGTCGGGGCAGCGGGCGGTGCACTTCCAGGAATTCTGGGTACGCCTGCATGCCGAGCCCGAGGTCCTCGACGTCGTCCAGGTCGGGATCGACGACGCCACCGCCACGCCGGAGGTGTCCGAGGCCCTCACAGCCGCCGATCTCGTGCTGGTCGGGCCGTCCAACCCGGTGGTGTCGATCGGCCCGATTCTCGCGACCCGAGGGGTACGCCCGGCTCTGCGCGCGACTCCGGCCCGCGTCATCGGGTTTTCCGGCATCCTCGGGGGCTCCCCTGTGCTCGGGATGGCGCATCGCCTGCTGCCGGCGATCGGGGTGGAGGTCACTGCGGGGGCGGTTGGCCGGCATTATGGCTCGCGCCGTTCCCCGGGGGGCATCCTCGATGCCTGGGTCGTCGATACGCGCGACGAGGCCGAGGTCGCGGGAGTTGAGCGGACGGGCCTGCCGACGCTCGCGGTGCCTCTGCTGATGACGTCCCCCGCAGCGACGGCCGAGTTCATCCGTGCGGGCGTGGAGTTCGCGTCGTGAGCGACACGATCGAGATCTTCGCCCCCACGGGCATCCCCGAAGTCACTCCGGGTGCGGACCTGGCCGCGCTGATCCTGGCTGCGGTCGAGGCGCACCCGGACGGCCCACTGCGCGACGGCGACATCCTCGTCGTCACCTCCAAGGTCGTCTCGAAGGCCGAGGGACGGATGATCGAGGCAGTCGACCGGCAGGCCGCCCGCGCCGCCGAATCCCGCCGCATCGTGGCGCGCCGCGGCGACACGGTGATCGTCGAACACCGGCTGGGTCTCGTCCATGCGGCGGCCGGCATCGACACGTCGAATGTGGCACCGGGCTCGGCTTTGCTGCTCCCCCTCGACCCCGATGCCTCGGCGCGGGCGATCCGCAGCCGGCTGGCCGACGCGACGGGGCTGCGACTCGGCGTACTCATCTCGGACACCGCCGGCCGCGCCTGGCGCACCGGGCAGACCGACCTGGCCATCGGGTTGGCGGGGGTCGTGGCGGTCGATTCGCACATCGCGCGCACCGACCCGTTCGGCAATGACCTGCGGGTGACCGAGATCGCGGTGGCCGACGAGCTGGCCGCCGCGGCCGACCTGGCCAAGACCAAGCTCGGCGGCCGACCGGTGGCCGTGGTGCGGGGGTTGGCGCAGCTGGTGACGGACGAGGACGGCGCGTCCGGCTCTCTGTTGCGCGACGAGGCCAGGGACTTCTTCCGGCTGGGGCGGCGCGAGTCCGTGCTGGACGCGATCCTGAAGGCGACGGGTCAGTCGGAGCGCTATGCGGACGTGGTCGAGCTCGATGGTGACGCGCTCGTGGCTGCCGTCACCGCCGACGCAGGCGAGGCGGACCACGACTGGATTCGCCGGCTGCTCACGATGGTCGCGTGAGACTCAGGCGTACGCCGACCCGAGCTCCTCGGATGCCTTGCCGACGAGTTCCTTGATGCGTTCGGCCTGATCGACCGGGCAGACGAGGGTGACGTTGCCGCTGCGCACGACGATGGTGTCGGTCATGCCCAGGACGGCGATCACCGAACCGTCATCGGTCTTGTTGATAACCAGGTTGTCGCGCGCATCGAGCAGCAGCGACTGGCCCTCGACGGCGTTGCCGTCGGCATCGCGCGTCAGGTGTTCGGCGAGCGACGGGAAACCGCCGACGTCATGCCAGGTGATGGGCAACCGGACAGCAACGACATGCGTGCCCTCGGTGCCGCGGCCCTGGGAGGCGGGCTCCATGATCGCGTAGTCGACCGAGATGCGGGGCAGGGTCGGGAAGATCTCGTCGAGCTTCTCGGGCTCGGCAGCCAGCTCCAGAACGCCCGCGTGGCACTCGGGCACGAGCACCTCGAGCTGGGCGAGAAGCGTGGTCGCGCGCCAGACGAACATGCCGGCGTTCCACCAGTATTCGCCCGAGGAGACATAGCCCTCGGCCGTGGCGCGGTCGGGCTTCTCCTTGAACTCGAGGACCTCGAACACCTCGGGGTGTCCTTCGACACCGGACCCGCGGTGGAGATAGCCATAGCCCGTGTGGGGCGTGTTGGGGACCACGCCGAAGGTGACGAGCGCCGTGGCGTCGGCCTCGGCCACCTCGAAGCCGGTGCGCAGGGCATCCTGGAATGCCTCGACCGGCTGCATGATCTGGTCGGCGGTCACCATGGCGACGACAGCGTCGGGGTCCTGCGCGGCCAGGACGGCGGCGGGCCAGGCGACGGCGTTGAGCGAGTCCCGACCCACCGGCTCACCGAGGATGTTGGCCTCCGGGAGCTCGGGCAATTCAGCGCGCACGGTGTCGGCATAGGCAGCGCCTGTGCACACCCAGACGTGGTCGGCTCCGACCACATCGACCACTCGGTCGAAGGCCATCCGCAGCAGGCTGGCATCGCCCACCAGGTGGAGCATCTGCTTGGGGGTGCCCTGTCGCGACAACGGCCAGAGTCGCTTGCCGGACCCGCCGGCCATGATGACCACGTAACGCATGCGGCTCACCCTAGCCATGTCCGGGCCGCCTATGCTGACGGCGTGCTGCTCCATGAACACCTCCTTGACCGGGCGGCCCGCGATGGCTCGACGCCCTTCCTGACGCACTATCGGGCCGAGGATCGGACCGAGCTGTCGGTCCGGTCATTCGCCAACTGGGTTGCCAAGACCGCCAACCTGCTGACCGACGGACTGGGCCTGGATCCCGGTGACCGGGTGGAGCTGCGGGTTGCGATCGACCACCCCGGCCATTGGATGACGCTCGTCTGGGTCATGGCGACCTGGCAGGCCGGGCTGACAGTGACAGATTCGGACGGTGACGTCGTGGTCGCGGGGCCCGAACCCACGGGCGCGCCGGCCGGCCCTGCGCTGGCGTGTTCGCTGCATGCGCTCGGCCTGGGGTTGCGGGGGTTGCCCGAGGGCTGGTCCGACTTCTCCACACTTGCGCTCGCCCAGCCCGATGCCTGGTTCGGCTCGGGACCGGACTCCCCGGACGACCCGGCCTGGGACGTGGCCGGGCGTACGCTGTCGTTCGCGCAACTCACCGCGGAGGCACCCGAATCCCGGCGCATTCTCCTCCGCGACCCCGGAGACGCATGGACCGCAGCGCAGGCGTGTCTCATCGGGCCGGTGTTGGGCGGGGGTTCGAGCGTGATCGCGTGTGACGTGTCCGACACTGCTTTGGCGCGGATCGCCGAAAGCGAGAGAGTGGACGCGTGACGATTCTCCCCACCTGGCCGGAGGGCACCTGGCCGGCAGTGTCCTTCGTGATGCCGGTCCTCAACGAGAAGCCCTATCTCGCAGATGCCGTCGCTGCTGTGCTGGGCCAGGACTACCCCGGAGAGACCGAACTCGTCCTCGCGCTCGGGCCCTCCAACGACGGCACCACCGAGCTGGCCGAGGAATTGGCTGCGACGGAGCCTCGGCTCCGACTCGTTCACAATCCGGTCGCCCACATCCCCGTCGCACTCAACCTGGCCATCGCCGCCTCCCGCAACCCTGTGGTCATCCGTGTCGACGCCCACTCCGAGATTCCGCCCGGATATGCGCGCACCGGGGTCGAAACGCTGCGTCGGACCGGTGCCGCGAACTGCGGCGGCATCATGGACGCGACCGGTCGGGGTGCCTACCAGTCCGCGGTGGCGCGAGCCTACAACTCACCTCTCGGACTCGGCGGCGGCGCTTATCACGGCGGCACGGAGGCCGAGGAATGCGAATCCGCCTATCTCGGCATCTTCCGACGCGAGGTCCTCACCGAGGTCGGCGGCTATGACGAATCGGTCCGCCGCGGCGAGGACTGGGAGCTCAATCTCCGCATCCGCGAACGCGGCTATCTGGTCTGGTTCACCCCCGAGCTGCGCGTGACGTATTGGCCGCGCGACACCCGCAAACGACTCGCCAAGCAGTTCTGGTCGACCGGGGTCTGGCGCGGCGACCTCGTGCGCGGCCTGGCCACCCGCACGCCACTGCGGTTCTTTGCGCCACCCGCCCTGGTCGCCGGCCTGGGCGCGAGTGCGATGGTCGCGACCGTTGATCGCGTACGCCCGCTCCGCGGCGCAGCGCGGGTTCTGCGTGCGGCTCACCTCGTGCCGCTGGCGTACGCCGGCTTCCTCGCGCTGGTCGCGGCTCGCGAAGAAGGGTCGGTACGCCAGAAGGCCCTGCTCGCAGAGGTCATCGCCACCATGCACCTCAGCTGGGGCGCGGGCTTCCTTTCGGGCGTCACCCGCGGCGGCGGTCAGACCGTCGACCGGTCGCGCCACTGACCCCGGGCCGACGGGATTTCAGGCCGCCTGGCAGACGACCGAGAGATCGCTGGTGTCAGCCGGGTTGGTGGCGGCCGGCGCAGGTGCCGGGGGCCGGCTCTGGGTCGGTGACGGGGTCGCCGACCGCGCGCCGCGCTTGGTGGCGGTCGCCGTCGGCTGCGGTGCCGGCTCGGTCGAAGCCTCCGCGGGGGCTGCTGGTGCGGGTTCCGGCGACGGAGAGGCATCCCCTGCCTCCGAGGCAGCGATCCGGTCCCGGACCGTGGCACGAATGACATTGAAGTCGGGGGCGCCGGGATAGATCAGCGGCGGCACAAAAGCGACGGAGCGGATCTTGGTGTTCCGCGCCTTGAGCGACAGATCGAGCAACCGGTCGGTCTCGGTCGTCGGGATGTTGCTCTCCATGACCTGTTTGCCGGCACTCGCGATCTCGGTGAACCGCGTGGCCACGGTGAGGGGCTCGAGCTGGTTGAGCATGGCATACATCACGCACTTCTGCCGGGCCATGCGCTCATAGTCGTTGGAGTCGTGCCGCGAGCGGGCAAACCAGAGGGCGTCCTGTCCGTTGAGGTGGACGGCCTTGCCGGCGGGGATGTAGCGGCCGACCTCCGTCGAGCCACCGCCCACGGGAACGGGCTTGTGAATGTCGATGTTGATGCCGCCGACGGCGTCGATGAGGCCTTTGAAGCCATCGAGATCGACGAGGACGTAGTAGTTCACATCCAACCCCGTGATCCACTCGACGGCCTCGACGGTGGCGACCGCGCCGGGATCCTTCACACCGGGATAGAGCCCCTTGTTCTCCATCGCCTTCGTATAGACGGCGTTGAGCATGCACTCGTGGTTGGCGCAGGAGAACTTGTCGGGATAGAGGCGGGTCATCGGCGAGTAGGCCGGGAAGGAGAAGTCTTCGAGGTTGCGCGGCAGCGAGAGCAGGACGGTCTCACCGGTGCGCGCGTCGATGCTGGCGACCGTGAGTGAATCGGGCCGCAGGCCCTCACGCCCGTTGCCGGCGTCGCCACCCATCAACAGGATGTTGTAGCGACCGTCCTTGACCTGCGTGTCACCACCACCGGCGAACACGCTGCCGATGAAGTCGCCCTGGGCGTTGACCACCGACGCGGAGGCGATGCCGGTGCCGGAGAGTCCGAGCGCGAGCGCGACGCTGACGATGCCGAAGCCGAAACGGTGGCGCGGAGCCAGGCCGACCGGGTTCGAGAGTTTCCAGGCGTGCAGGAGCAACGCGCCCCAGGCGATGCCGCCCACCGCCAGCGCTGCGGCGATCAGGACGGTCACGGGCTTGAACGTGATGACCGCAACAGCCGCGCCGCGGTTGACGAGCAGCAGCAGGAACCAGGCGACGACCGCGAGAATCAGTCCGGCCCAGATGCGGATCGCCCAACGACCGACGCGCTTGTCCCGACCGAGCAGCTGGGCCGATCCCGGCACCAGCAGGGTCATCAGGACCCGTCCGAGGCCACGACCGAGCCGCAGCCGTTCACTGCGCAGCTGGGCCCGCGGACGATAATCGGGCGGGCGGCGCGTGCTGGTGCTGCTGGGCAGGTGGCGATCGGTCCGGGTTTCTGCCACGGGACGGGCCTTTCGTTACTGCTGGTGGGGAAGTGACCCTCGTCATGGTGGAGCTTGTCGAACCACTCCGAGGATCGTCGATTCAGTATGGATCCCCCACCCCGGACCACGCGGGACGCCACGCCGACGGCCCCGAGCACCGAGCCAGGGGCGAGCGACCCACGCCGACGCCCCGAACGCAGAAGTGCCGGGGGACCAACGACTGAGTACCTTGGAGCCATGGCATCCGGCCGCGACGACGACATGGACTGGCTCTATCGGTCCCCCGACAGGGGCGAGGGTCAGTCCTCGGCCGACGATCGGTCCCGGTCCTCCGGCGATGCGGCCGGCCGTCGGCGGGCCTCGTTCGGTGAGCCCGAACCTGCCGAGCGCACGCGGATAGCCCAGCCCCCGCCCGCGGAGCGTACGCGGGTCGCGCCTGCGGCCCCGCCGAAGGCCCAACGCCAGGCGACCCCGCCTGCCAAACCACAGTCCCGGCGCCCGGCCGCAGCGCCGACCCCGACCCGACGCCGGAAGCGCCCCCGACCGGTGCGGAACTTCTTTTCCGTGGTGGCGACGCTGTTGGTGCTGTGGCTGATTTTCATGATCGGTACGCCGATCTATGCCTGGTCCTCCACCACCAGGGCTGATGTCATGCCGAGTGGCGAGCGGCCGCCGCAACAACCGGGTGACCTCTGGCTGCTCGTCGGTTCGGATTCCCGCGAGGGATTGTCACGGGAAGAGCGCAAGCGGCTCGGCACCGGCGATATCGAGGGCCAGCGCACCGACACGATGATGCTGCTCTATGTGCCTCCGAGCGGCCGCCCGGCGCTGGTGTCGATCCCCCGAGACTCCTATGTGTCGATTCCGGGCCACGGGCGCAACAAGATCAATGCGGCGTATGCGTTCGGCGGCGCTCCCCTGCTCATCCAGACCGTCGAACAGAACACCGGCCTGCGCGTCGACCACTATGCGGAGATCGGGTTCGGCGGCTTCGTCAATGTCATCGACGCGCTGGGCGGCATCGAGATGTGTCCCGAGAAGGCGATCAAGGACAAGTTCTCGCGTCTGGATATTCAGGCCGGTTGCCAGAACATGGACGGCGTCACGGCGCTGGGTTATGTGCGAATGCGGTACGCCGACCCCACCGGCGACCTCGGCCGCATGAACCGCCAGCGCGAAATGGTCGCCGGCGTCATCAAGAAGACCGCCACCCCCGCCACGCTGGTGAATCCGATCCGTTGGTGGCAGCTCAACCAGGGGGCTGCCCAGTCCCTGACCACCGATGAGGGCACCGGCATGATGAGCATGCTCGGCATCGCCGGCCCGGGCATGGCCATCGGCCGCGGGGAGGGTGTCGCGGTCATGGTGCCCGTATCGAACCCCAACGCCCGCACCGCAGCCGGCTCGTCGATGCTCTGGGACAAGGAGAAGTCGCAGGAGATGTTCTCCGAGATCGCCGCGGGCAACACCGCCAACCTCGACCGGTTCATCCGGAAGCCGGGCGAATAGATCGGGTCTGCTCGCCTCCGGTGGCACATCAACCGCGAGCCCCGCCATGTCGCATCCGCAGGGCCCGTCTGCGCCCGTGCGAGCCCCCTCCGACCTCGACACGAGACTCTGCCGACAATCAGCGCCCCTGTGGCAACCCGTTCAACAACTGGCGCCCCATGACGATGCGTTGGATCTGGTTGGTGCCCTCATAGATCTGGGTGATCTTGGCATCGCGCATCATGCGCTCGACGGGATATTCACGCGTATATCCATATCCACCGAGCAACTGCACAGCATCCGTCGTGATCTCCATCGCGACATCGGAGGCGAAGCACTTCGCGGCTGCCCCGAAATACGTTAGGTCCTCGTCCGTGCGCTCCGACCGGCACGCCGCGGCGTACGTCAATTGCCTTGCCGCCTCGAGCTTCATGCCCATGTCCGCGAGCATGAACTGGATGCCCTGGTTGTCGGCGATCGGCCGGCCGAACTGCTTGCGTTCCTTCACATAGCCGAGTGCGAAGTCCAAGGCACCCTGGGCAATGCCGATGGCCTGGGCGGCGATCGTCACGCGCGTGTGATCCAGCGTCTTCATCGCCGTGAAGAATCCCCGATTGACCTCGCCGACGATCCGATCACCGGGGATGCGGACGTTGTCGAAGATGACCTGCCGCGTGGGTGAGCCCTGGATGCCGAGCTTCTTCTCCTTGGCCCCGAACGACACCCCCTCGTCGCCCTTCTCGACAACGAAGCAGGTGATCCCACGGGACTTGCGCTCGGGGTCGGTGGAGGCGAAGACGGTGTACCACTCCGACTCCCCCGCGTTCGTGATCCAGGCCTTGGTGCCGTTCAGCACCCAATCGTCACCGTCCGCGACCGCGCGCGTCTTCATTCCCGCCACATCCGACCCGGCATCCGGCTCCGACAGGCAGTAGGACATCATCCCTTCGCCCCGCGCGACCCGCGGCAGATAGGCCTGCTTGACCTCATCGGACCCAGCGAGCAGCAGCGGCACCGTTGCCAGCTTGTTCACCGCCGGGATCAATGACGAGGACGCACACGCGCGGGCGATCTCCTCGATGATGATGACCGTCGCCAGAGCATCGGCCCCCACGCCGTCATATTCCTCAGGGATGTGCGGCGCGTGGAAGTCCCCCGCTCGCAGGGCCTCCCACGCCACGCGCGGGAACTCGGCCTTTTCGTCGACCTCGGCCGCGGCCGGGGCGATCTTCTCCTCGGCGATCTCCCTGATCGCCGCGCGGAACATGTCGTGGTCCTCGGTGGGGCGATACATGTCGCTGAAGTCCGTCATGCGCCAACCCTACTGACGAGTAGCCATCTTGGATAGGAGTCTGCCTATTTCCCTGGGCCGCCCTGTGAGGTACGCCCCGCCCCGGCTCCCGTGTCCTCGCCCCGCATCCGCCGCACAAGCAGAGTCGCGCCGGCCACCGCCGCCGGAAACACCAGCACGGCCACCCCCGGAATCGACAACAACCAGAAAGCGGGCACACCGAATCCCAGCATCATCGCCCCATGGCCCTGCAGCACCGGCCGCCGGTCCGCGGTCTCGAGCAGCCCTCGCCTCTCGAGCGCCGGACCCGTGATCTCACGCACCATCAGCCGGCCGCCCAACAATGCGGACGCGACAGCCGCGAGCACACTCCCGACCGCCGGGATGAGCCCGACGAAGAAGCAGCCCACGGCGACCAGCAGCGACAGACCGATGGTCGCGCCGGACTGGCGTACCACTCGACCGACCATCGCCCCCACCGGCTCCGACGGCTCGGGCGGCAGCGGCCCGAATTCGGCATCCACGCGTCGCGAAATCTGTTCATAGATCGGATCGCCGAGCGCCAGGGTGATCGTGGTGAAGGTGAGCACCATGAGCAGCAGCGCGGCGCCGACGAGCACCACCCCGACCACCGCCCGCACGACCGAACCCACATTGCCCCAGGCCTGGGTGAAGCCGGTCAGGGCATCGACGATGCTGCCCAGGTTCATCCCGAGGACCACCAGCAGCACGACCATGAGCACCGACGTGATCAGCGGCGGGACCATGCCCAGCCAGAAAAGCTTCGGCCGGGCCAGGACAAGACCGAGTCCCCGGGCCAGCAGCCCGATCCCGGTGAACACCCCACCGACCCCGCCCGCACGCCCGTCCGCCCCGGCTGCCATGCGGATCAGTCGCCGTTCGTCGCGGCGCGCACCTTCTCGCCCTTGGCCTGGGCCACCGCCCGCAACTCGTCCTGGAACTCCAGCATCCGCTTCGTCAGCCCGGCGTCGCCGGTCGCCAGAATCCGGACCGCGAGCAGGCCCGCATTGCGGGCGTTGCCGATGGCGACGGTGGCGACGGGGACGCCAGCCGGCATCTGGGCGATCGACAGCAGCGAATCCATGCCGTCGAGATATTTCAGCGGGACGGGTACGCCGATCACCGGCAGCGGTGTCACCGACGCGAGCATGCCGGGCAGGTGAGCCGCGCCACCCGCACCGGCGATGATCACCTCGAGACCCCGCTCGTGGGCGCTGCGGCCATAGTCGATCATCTCGGTCGGCATCCGGTGCGCCGACACCACGTCCGCCTCGAACGCGATGCCGAATTCCTTCAGCGCCTGGGCAGCCGCTTCCATCGTGGGCCAGTCGGAATCCGACCCCATGACGATCCCCACCCGAGCGCGCTCATCACGCTGTTTCACAATGCCTCGCCTGGCGTTGAGTGGACTCATGTTTCCTCGATCCCCATCAGATAGTCCGCCGCATGCCGCGCGCGCCGGCGTACCTCTTCGAGGTCGTCACCGAACGCATTCACATGCCCGACTTTACGACCGGACCTGACTTCCTTGCCGTACAGCTCTGCGCGCAAGCGCCGATCACGCGCGAAGCAGTGCAGCAGCGCGGACGGCAGATCGGCCACCGATCCGCCGAGCACATTGGCCATGACCGTCCAGCGCGCCCGCGGTGTCGGGTCGCCGAGCGGCAGGTCCACCACGGCCCGCAGGTGGTTCTCGAACTGGGACGTGTGTGAGCCGTCGATGGTCCAGTGACCGGTGTTGTGGGGCCGCATGGCGAGCTCATTGACGACCACGGAGCCATCGCGGCGCTGCATCAGCTCGACCGCCAACATGCCGACGACGCCCAACTCCTGCGCCACCCCGAGCGCGAGCTTCTGCGCCGCCATCGCCTGCTCGTCGCTCAACCCCGGCGCCGGGGTCACGGTCTCGGTGCAGATGCCGCCGGTCTGGACGGACTCCGAAACCGGGTACGCCACCGCCTGGCCGGATGGGGAGCGCACCACAAGAGCCGAGAGCTCACGCTCGAAGTCGACGAATTCCTCGGCCACGACGGGCACACCGTCGGTAATGCCCTCGAACAGCTCGACGGCATCGGAGTCGGAGTCGATCTTCCACACGCCCTTGCCGTCATAGCCGCCCCGGGCAGCCTTGGCGACGACCGGATAGCCACCGAGGTCTGCGGCGAACGCCTGCAGCTCGGACGCGTGCGCCACCACGCGCCACGCCGGGCACGGAACGCCGGCCTCGCTCAGCCGCCTCCGCATGACCGCCTTGTCCTGGGCATGCACGAGCGCATCGGGCCCGGGCCGCACCCGGATGCCGGCTGCCTCGAGCGAATGCAGGATGCTCGTCGGGACATGCTCGTGGTCGAACGTGATCACGTCACACCCCTCGGCGAACGCACGCACCGTCTCCGGGTCGGTGTGATCCCCCACCGTCACGTCACGCACCACCTGGGCCGCACTCACATCCGGCCCCTCCGCGAGCAGGCGGACGGTGATGCCGAGAGCGATGGAGGCGGCGTACATCATGCGGGCCAGCTGGCCACCGCCGATGATCCCGACGACGAAGGAACGCGGTTCTGACACCCCGACATTCTGGCAGACCCCACCGACATGTCCGGCTGTCGAACGTCGGGGTTAGGATGGTCCGCGACCCACGAGATCGAGGAGAATCATGGTCCGGATCGACGACAACGCAGTGGTGTGGCGCCAGGGCACGGGTGACGATCTCGTCCTCGCGATGCATGGGTTCGGCGCCGATGAGCGCGACCTGGCGGGCATCGCCCCCTATTTGCCGGAGCAGTTCACTGTCGCCTCACTGCGCGGCCCGCTGCCGAGCCCCATGGGTGGCGGCTATGCCTGGTTCGAATTCAATCCGGCCGTGGACAACACCGACCACACCCAGGTCAAGGCCTCCGCCGAAGCGGTGCTGGAGTGGTTGGAGACGATCGGCGACAAGTACGCCCGCGTCCACGCCCTGGGCTTTTCACAGGGCGGTGTCATGGCCGTCGAACTGGCCCGACTCGCCCCGACCCGCTTCACGTCTGTCGTGCACCTGTCGAGCTTCGCCCACAACGGCGACCTGCCGGGCGATGCAGACCTGCTGGCGATGGACAAGAAGCTGCCGTTGTTCTCCGGCATCGGCCACGACGACAACGTGATCGCCGCCAACAAGCGCGAGCGCAGCATCCCGTGGCTGGATGCCCATTTCGATGTCGAGCGGCACTACTACGAGCGCGGTCACACGATCACCATGGAGGAGCTGCAGGACGTCTCGACGTTTCTGAACCGCGTCTGAGCGCGGCGTTCTCCGAGGCTCAGTGAGCCTTGAAGATCACCCAGCGCTGGATGGCGAAGTTGCAGATGGTGGCCGCACCCTGCGCGATGACGAAGGCGATGAACTGCGCCGTCGGATAGTCGAAGTGATCCATCAGCCAGGGGCGCGTGAGGGCATAAAGGCCGACCTGCAGCGCAAACGTCAGGAGATAGGACACCCAGACGAGGACCAGGCGCTTCGTCGAGGGTTCGGCGCGGAAGGTCCAGCGCCGGTTGATCGCGTACGCCGTCGTGGTGCCCAACACGAACGAGATCGCCTTGGCCAGGTTGTCGGGCAGACCCAGCAGGTGGGTCATGATCAACAGTGAGCCGAAGTCCACGATCGCCGAGATGCCACCGGTCACGGTGAACCGGAAGAGCTGCGTGAAAAGGCCCGTGTGCGCGGGCTTCTCGGTGGTGGGAATGGTCGTCACCCGTTCAGGTTAAACGACCGGGTCCGCCGAACCCCGAATGTCGTTGCCGACGACGGAACCCGCCCTCCCGGGCCGGGCGGCTAGCGGGCATCAGTGCGGACCGTATGGCGATGGAGCGTCCGGCTCAGCGCGTTGGCCGCGACCTGAAGGGCAGGGACGAAACGATGCAGCGGTCGCGATCCCGCGGGGTGGAGGAGCGACAGGGCTGCCACCGCGGTCCGGCTCACGTCCAGCACCGGCACGGCGACCCCCTCGACGGCACCCCGGTTGCCCTCCGGGTCGCGCGCAAACCGGTGTGCCCGCACCTCGGCCAGCTCCTCGGGCGTCGGGCGACCTCGATAGCGGGGGTCGGTGGGCGGTTGCTGCATGACGCTCGTCACGACGGATTCCGGGGAGAACGCCAGAATCGCCCAGCCCGCGGCTGTCGCCTGGGCCGGTAGGCGTCCGCCGGGTCGGGAGGACAGGCCCTTGATCGGATTGACGATCTCGAGATAGACCACGTCGGCACCCTCGAGCACCGCCAGGTGCATCGAGCCCCCCGTGGTCTCGGCGAGGTCGGTCAGAAAGGGCAGGGCCGCGACCCGCAAGGGCGAATGCAACGGGACCAACTGGCCGATCTCGAACATCCGCAGACCGATCCGTACGCCTGCCTCGCTGCGCTCAAGGATGCCCAGATTCACCATTTCCTGGATGATGCGATGCCCCGTCGCCTTGCTCAGGCCGGTGCGGCGGGCCAGTTCGGTGGGCTGGACGCAGACATCCCCTGGCCGGAACGCGTTCAGGATGTCGAAGCTGCGCTTCAACATGCCGGGTCGACTTGGCGCTGTCTCCGCGTCAACCCCGGCCGCAGCAATCGTGGTCGCGGCACTCTCGTCGATCAACGGAATCACCCCAGGTCCCAACGGCGGTAGATCACTGTACGCCAGCAGCGATCTGGGCAGGGACCAAACCGGCCTTTGCCAGCTGGATCTGCTCATGGATGTGCATGCGCAGTTCCGCGAACCGAGGGGTCGACCGCGTCTCCAGCTGGTTGCGTTCGTCCGGCAGGTCGATCGTCACGTCCTCCTGGACCACGGTGGGGCTGGAGGACAGGACCAGAACCCGTTCCCCCAGATACACCGACTCGTCGATGTCGTGGGTCACGAACAGGACCGTCACGCCCAACCGATGCCAGATATCGCGGACCAGGTCCTCCAGATCGGCGCGGGTCTGCGCGTCGACGGCGGCGAATGGTTCGTCCATGAGCAGGATGTGCGGTTTGTACGCCACAGCGCGCGCGATGGCGACGCGCTGCTGCATCCCGCCGGACAGTTGCCACGGGTAGCGCCGGTGCGCATGCTCCAGACCGACGGCCTCGAGCGCCTCGGCGATCCGCTGCTCGCGTTCGGCTCGCGGCACCTTCGCGTTCTTAAGGGGCAGCTCGACATTGCCGTGCACGGTCAGCCACGGGAATAGGGACCGCCCATATTCCTGGAAGACGACGGCCATCGTCCGGGGCGGCCCGGTGACACGCTTGCCCTCCAGCACGACCTCGCCCGCGGTCGGTTCAAGCAGGCCGGCGATGATCTTCAGCAGGGTGGTCTTGCCGGCGCCCGAAGGGCCAACGATGCAGGCCATCTCGCCGCGCCGGAGCTCGAAAGTCAGGTCACGCACGGCCTCGACCGGTCCCGCTGCGCTGGGATAGATCTTCTGGACACCGCGGACCGACAACAGAACTTCCTTCCGCTGGTCCCGCGTGGTCATGGGGGTCTCATTCACTGTGTTCCACTTCCTTCAATCCGTGGTACCAACGCAGCACCCGTTTCTCGGCGAGCGCGAAGGCGGCGGCCAACAGGACGCCGATGAAGCCGAGCAGGAAAATTCCGGTCCACATCTCCGGGACAGCGAAGGAGCGTTGGAACGAAACGATCGTGAAACCGAGGCCGGACGACGACGCGAACATCTCGGAGATCACCATGAGGATGAGGCCGATCGACAACGCCTGCCGGATCCCGGCGACGTAGAAGGGACTCGCAGCTGGCAGGGTCAGAGCCCAGGTTCGCGAGATGCCCCGAATGCCGTAGACCTCGGCCGTCTCACCGAGCACCTCGTCGATCGAGCGCACGCCCTCGATCGTGTTCAGCAGGATCGGCCAGATGCAGCCGGACACGATGACCAGGACTTTCATCGTGTCGTTCACGCCGACGAGCAACATGAGGATCGGGACGAGGATCGGGGGTGGGATCGCCCGGAAGAATTCCAGCACGGGCTCGGTGAGCCGACGCAGGAGCCGGCTCGAACCGATCAGGAAGCCCAAACTGATCCCGAGCGCGACCGCCACCACCAGCCCGACGAGCAGCCGAACAAGGGAGGGCACGACATCGTTGAGGAACCGTGGGCCGATCCAGACCTCACCGAAGATCTCGACCAGCTGTCCCGGTCGCGGCACCCAGAAGCTGTCGGTATCGAGGGTCAGGACCCACCAGAGGGCGATCAGCAGGGCGGGCAGGGCGATGAAATAAAGCGCTCGTTTCAGCAGGCTCATGTCACTTGTCCATCTCGTTGCGCACGGAGGAGTGCCAGCCCAGCCAGCGCTTCTGGAAGTACCGGAAGACGGCGTTGATCAGGACCCCGAGAAATCCGGTGGCCACCACGAGCGCATACATCTGGGCGGTCGCCCCGCCCGACTGGGCGAGGGCGATCTCCCGGCCGAGACCGGGCGTACCGATCAACAATTCGGCTGTGACGGCCAGAATCAGCGCCACCGCCGCACCGAGGCGCAGGCCCGTCATCAGATAGGGCAACGTGGTCGGCCAGACGAGGTGACGCAGGCGCGCGAAATAGCTCGTCAGCCCGAATGTGCGAGCCGTGTTGGACGCCACGGGATCGACATCCGCCACGCCGTAGAGCACTTGGATCAGCACCTGCCAGAACGATGCATAGACCACCAGCAGGAGCTTGGATTCGATCTCGACCCCGAAGATCAGGACGGCGAGCGGGATCAGCGCCACCGAGGGGATGGGCCGGAGGAACTCGATCGTCGAGGCCGTGAACCGGCGCAGGAAGCCGGAGCTACCGATGACCATGCCGAGGACGATCGCCGCCGCCGACGCCATGCCCAGACCGATCGCCCAGCCCAGCATTGTGTCCCCGACCGCGCCCCAGAACCGGGCGGTGCCCAGATGGGCGCCGAGTTCGCGGAAGACCTCGGTCGGCGGTGGGAGATAGCGCGCCGGGACCAGCCCCAGGCGCGGCACCAGTTCCCAGACGAGGAGGAAGAGCAGGGTGCCGATGATGCCAAGCACCGGAGCCGGCAGGCCTGACCGCGTCCCCGGCATGGAACGCGCCCCAGGCGGCGTAGTGGGTGCCGGGGTGGTCCGAGAGGCAGTGCTGTGAATCATGGGCGTCTCGCTGGTTCAGTCGGTCTGGTGGACGATGTGGCCGGCGATGGCCGTCACCGCCACCGGAAGGTCGGCCAGGTCGGCATCGGGACAGGTGAGTGGGTCCCCATCGACCACGACCCAGTCCGCCCGGGCATCGGTGCGGAGTACGCCTTCCGTGCCTTCGACGAGCGCCACGCGGGCTGCGCCACAGGCATACAGGTTGAGGGCAGCCTCCCTGTCGAGACATTCGTCGGGGTTGAGACTCCGGTCGTCGTGCCAACGCGTGACCGCCTGCCAGATGCCGTGAAGCGGCGTGGACGAGGTCACCGGTGCATCGGATCCGCCGCCCACTGTCACCCCGGCTGCCAGCCATGACTTCAGCGGGCTCGCCAGCAACGTTGCGGGCCAGCCGAAGCGCTCGGCAAGCACCTGGGCGAACCGGGCATACATCCCGGGTTGCGCAGCAACCATCACCCCGAGCTCGGCGGCGAGCGCGCGGCTGGCGGCCGAGGGCCAGAGGTAGGCGTGGATGAGCGAGAACCCCGTGTCCGGAACCTCCTGCCGCGGTTCCAGTCGGGCGATGCTGGCCAGCGCGGCGTCGATGGCGGCGTCTCCGACCGTATGGATCCCCAGGGGGATGTGATGCCGGAAGGCGAACTCGACCAGGGTGTCGAGATCATCCTGGGCGACGAGTTGCTCACCGTGATAGCCCGGCCGGCCGGGGTACGCCTGATGCAGCCAGGCCGTGCCGAGGGATCCACCACCGTCGAGGAAGACCTTCAGTCCAGCCAGCCGGAGCTGGTCGGTCCAGTCGAGATCCCTCATCAGGGCCAGGTGCTGCTCGGCATCGCGCAGCCCGGACGGGCCGGAGTCGACCAACCCCAGCAGGGTCGCGCGGATCCGGAGTTGGCCTCCGTCGACCGCGCTGCGATAAGCCGCGATCTCCTCCGGGGTAAGGCCGGGATCGACCACGCGGGTGATGCCCCGGGCCAGGCACCAATCCTGGCCGGCGACGAGCGCCTCTATCCGCTCCGCCGTGGTCGCACCCGGGATGAGCGTGCCGACCAGATCGCGGGCACGCTCCAGGAGCAGGCCGGTCGCCCGACCTCGATCGTCCCTTTCGATCACGCCCCCCGCCGGGTCCGGGGTGTCATCCCCGATTCCGGCGCGGGCGAGCGCGACCGAGTTGGCGACAGCGACGTGCCCACCACGCGGCAGATAAACCGGTCGGTCCGGACATACGCGGTCCAGTTCCTCCCGCGTCGGGTAGCGCTGCTCGGCGAGGTCACCAACCTCCCAGCCCTCGGCGGAAACGATCCAGGCCCCCTCGGGGCGGGCGTACGCCCAGTCCCGCACGCGTTCCAGAGCGTCGGCAACGCTACGGGCCGGCGCGAGATCAACCCGAACGGCCGCCATGCCGGCCCAGAGCAAGTGATGGTGGGAATCGATGAAACCCGGCAGAATCGTCCGAGTGCCGTAGTCCAGGACCCGGGCGCCCGCGGGGAGCAGGCTCCGGAGCCGGTCGCGCTCGCCCACTGCCACGATGCGGTCGGCTACCACGGCCATGGCTTCAGCCCAAGGGCGGGCCGGGTCCATGGTGAGCAGGTTGCCCACGATCAGAGTGGGTGGGGAGGGCTCCCGGAACTCCGGAGCCAGCATCGAGAAAGTCATCAGATTCTCCGGCCGTCGCCACTCACTGCCCGGTGAGCTGCGCGACGGTAACGGGCCCGCCGAGGAGGCCCTGCTTCTCGCTGTACTGGATCAGCTTCTCCAGGGACCCTTCGTTGAACTCGGTCGGGAAGTCCGGCAGGCCGATGCGAGCCGCCGTGTCAGCGTCGATGGAGGTGTACTCCGGGAGCACCTTTCGCACAGCCTCGGGATTCTCGGCGGCATACGCCATCGACTTCTGAAGCGCCCGCTTGAACCCAGCGACGACCTCGGGGTTCTGCGCCGCCCACTGTTTGGAGGCGAAGTAGGAGGCCACCGAGAGATTCGGATCGGTCTTGCCGTAATTGTCGAGGACCGGTCGACCGCCATTGTCCATCAGCCGGGTGACGAAGGGTTCACAGGCCCACGCCGCGTCCACCCGGTTCTGTTCCACGGCTGCCGGCATATCCGGGAATGGCAATTCGGTGAACTTCACTCCACTCGGGTCGATGCCCTCGGCCTCCAGCGCGGCCGTGATTGTGACATCACCGATGTTGTTGAGCGTGTTGACCGCCACAGTCCTGCCGGGCAGGTCGGCTGCCGACTTGACTAGGCTGTCCGCAGAGGTGATGACGCTGCAGTATCCGGCGTTGGGGTTGCTCGACCTGGTGTCCGGCGAGATCCCGACCCCCGGCGCCACCATCTGCAACGGCAGGCCCTTGGAGACGCCGATGATCAGCGACACGTTGTTGGAGAACCCGATCTGATAGCTGTTGCTTGTCACCGCCGGGACGATGGCGGCACCACCGGCAGCCAGGACTGGTTCGAGCTCGATGCCCTCCTCCTTGAAGTACCCCTCCTGGATTCCCAGATACAACGGGGCTACATCCACGATCGGGATCAGGCCGATGGTCAGTTTGGTGGTCTTGTCTCCGTCCGAACCGGAGCTCGCTCCCCCACCGCCACAGGCCGTCACAGCGAGGGCCAGTGCAGCAGCAATAGCCAGGGGAGCTTTGCGGAGTTTGGTGAACATATCGGTCTCCTTTGATCGACGTATCAGAGAAATCGCTCGGGATGGCCCTCGAAGGGCAGGCCCACATAAATCTCGGAGAACGCTGCCCGCGTACTCTCCGAACCAACCAGATTACGCAACCGGGCATTCTGCAGGCGCGCCTCGAATTCGTTGCCGGGAACGTGATGCAGGAGCGCCGTCATATGCCGGGAGAATTCCTGGGCCCGCCAAATACGGCGCAATGCCGTCGCCGAATAGCCGGCCAACAATTCCTCATCACCCTCGCGGTAATGCGCCATCAGAGCTTCGGCCAGAACCGAAATATCGGAGACCGCCAGATTGAGTCCCTTGGCCGCCGTGGGCGGCACGATATGTGCGGCGTCGCCAGCGAGGAACAGACGCCCGTGTTGCAACGGCTCGACCACGAACGATCGCATGGCCGTGACACTCTTCTGCACGATCGGGCCCTCGCTCAGGGTCCAGTCGTCCTCAACGCCCAGCCGCTTGTGTAATTCGTCCCAGATATAGCGGTCCGAAAGACTCTGGGCATCACAGTCGGGCGGCACTTGGAGATAGAGCCGACTCAGGGTCGGTGAGCGCCGACTGTGCATGGCGAAACCGTCATCGTGGTGGGCATAGATCAGCTCACGCGTGGAGGGCGGCACCTCTGCGAGGATCCCGAGCCAGCCGAACGGGTAATCCCGATGGAACTCGTGCAGGAGTTCGGCCGGAATCGTCTGGCGGGATACACCGTGGAACCCGTCGCAACCAGCGATGAAGTCCGCTTCGATCGCGTGCTCGGCCCCATCGACGTCCCGATAGGTGACGCACGGCCGATCACTATCGATGTCGTGAAGCGCAACGTCCAGGGCTTCGAACAAGATCGGATCCCCGGTCGCATCGCGAGCCCGCAGAAGGTCCTTGACGACCTCCTGCTGCGGATAGAGCACGGTCTCCTTGCCGCCGGTGAGGTCGGCGGTCGGGATCCAGTTGCGGACCCCCTCGAACCGCAGTTCGAACCCTTTGTCGAACTGGCCTTTCGCGCGGAGTTGATCAACCACCCCGGCGATCTCCAGCATCTCGACGGTCGGATGCTCCAGCAGGCCGGCCCGGATGCGCTCCTCCACATAACGGCGGGTCCGTTGCTCCAGGACGATATTGTCGATGCCGGCCAGACCGAGCAGTCGGCCGAGCAGGAGCCCGGCCGGCCCGGCACCGACGATGACAACCGCTGTCTTAGTCGCAGCCACGATCTGGCTCCCCTATTCGGAGACCGCGGCGATGCAGTCGATCTCGACCAGGACGCCGTCGCGGGGAGGGTCCGCCCGAACGGTCGTCCGGGCCGGGAACTGCCGGGAATCGGCAAAGAATTCCCGGTAGATGGGGTTGAACTTGCCGAAGTTCTCCATGTCGCGGATATAGACGTTGCACCGCAGGATGTCGTCCTTGCCAGACCCGGCGGCCTCGACGACTCGGAGCAGGTTGGCGAGTGTGGTCCTGGTCTGCTCCTCGAAATCGTCCGAGACGATCGTGTGCGTCGTCGGATCCAGGGGGCCCTGGCCGGAGACGAACAACAGACCGTTGTAGGCGATGGCCATCGACAGCGGGGCCTTGGTTCCCTCTGAGAATCCGGTGGTCGGTGCTTTGTCCGTGCTGATCACACGGGGGACGGGCTTGGACACGATCTGTTCCTTTGTTTCTGGGATGGGAGGGCGTGCTCGTCAGACGGACCGGCGCATGGGTCGCCGTCCGGCTCAGGGGGACAGTGGGGGCAGGTGGGAGTTCAGCCGACCTGCTGATCGGGCCGCGGCATCACATGGCCGCAGGCATCACAGGTGCGGGCAGACTCCGAGTCGAAGAACCGCGCATAGGCCTTAGCCCGGGGCTTTCATGGTGCGGCTGGGTGAGTCCGGCGGGTTGACGTAGAAAGTGCTCCTGGCTTGGGAGGATGTGGATTGCCTAGAT
>CAZEVN010000031.1:0-32458 GCA_964515145.1 uncultured Enemella sp. | reverse complement strand
GCCAACGGGCACTTACCTGACCGTCTCCGGGCAGTCTGCCGTGGCCGCCGACAGTCAGAATTCGTCGGTAGCGTACGGGGACTGGAAGAAGCCGCGACCGAACTTCGAGGCGTGCTTGCGCCACTGGACGACAGAGAAGTCGGCGTGAGCGAAAACCTCGTTGTTCCAACCGTCGTGCTTCTGGTAGAACTCCTCGGTCGCCTCGCGGGCGAAGAGGTCGTTGTCGTTGAAGCCACGGATGGCCAGCGGCTCGAAATAGTTCTTGTACATGAACTCGAACTCGTCCCGCTCCTCCTGGTTCTTGGCGCGGGTGCAGATGATCTCCCAGTAGGCATGGGTGTGCTCATCCACGGGGACCATGAACTCGTACTGAACGTGTCCCTGCAGCGGCCAGTCCTCAATCATCATTCCGCACGGGAGCCAGGCGGATGCTCGATAGGGCGGGTACACCGTTCCACCCTTGGACTTCACGTTGAGCATCTTGTTCTCGACGATGGCCTGATAGCGGTCGGGCATGTCATAGCGATTCCGGACACCCTTGGGGCCGCCATCGATGTCGATGAGCTCGGAGGCGTCCTCCGTCAAGGCGATCACGCCGAGCGGCAACATCCGGTCCTGGGCCAACACGATTGCGTTGTCCCAATGCACGAGGAGATGGCTGGGGTCGAGTCCGTTCTCGACGGCGGGCCGCCAGTTCCCCTTGCAGACGCGACGAATGCCGGCACCCACGTAGTCCTCGTCCTGAAGATGGACGATGTCCCGGTCGTCGACCTTCATCGGCAGGTCTTCGACGATGGGCGGCGGATCACCGAAGTCCTCGTCACCGACAAAGACCCACACAATGCCCGCGAACTCCTCTGTCGGATAGGTGCGGACCTTGACAGAGTTGATGAGCGGATCCTCTGGAGAGCCAACGATGGTGTCCAGGTTTCCGGTCTCGGCGTTGTAGGTGAAACCGTGATACCAGCAGGTGATCAGCCCATCGGCAAAGCAGGTTGGCTTGGCCGAAAGCTTGACACCGCGGTGCAGACAGCGGTCTGAAATGGCCCACGAGCTGCCGTCGTCCTTACGCGTGATCGCGATGTCGTGGCCACCGATCCTGATACCCACGACCCCACGCGTCTCCAGCTCGTGGCTGAAAATCCCCGGGTACCAGTGGTTGGCGAATCCCCAGTTGGCCTCGACATAGGGCCCGTACTGCCGGGCGACTTGGCTGACATTCCCGATCTGGCTCGGCGAATCACTCATGAGTCCTCCCAATCACGTCGTGAGAGGCCCGCCCTCCGGACCGTCTCAACTCTGAGCTGCCACCAGCATGGACGACTCTTCATTGATAGTCAATTGCTTTCGACGTTATGTTCCATAGAATCTCTATTGACGTTCAACTGGTTGTGCGTCACACTCTTGGCACGGAGCTCGACGTCTAGCCGGGCAACCGTCCCCCAAGGGGATTTCCACAGCGGGCGCAAAGGCGCGACCCATAAGGAGATAACTCAATGACCGAACGGCTTAACGAAACCGAGGACGACAGGGCGCACCCCGTCTTGTCCTACGAAGACGACCCGACGGTGCTCGCTGAACAGCACCATGACGACTACTCCAACCACGTCGTCCCCATCACGGTCCGCGTGGGCAAGTGGCAGTTGGCGATGACCTTCTGGGCGCTTGTCAGCGCCATGGTCTGGTTGTTCTATGGCGCGCTCACCACAGGTCTATTCGGGACCACCAATGCGATCATCGCCATGGCGCTCTCGGTCATCACCTTCGGAGCCATCAACTTCATCCTGGCCAAGTGGGGCGTACGCACCGGTCTCAACTCGGTTCTTCTGTCCCGCCAGGCACTGGGCGTCCTGGGTGCGGCGTTGACCGCTCTCCTGCTGGCCGCCAACGGCACCTACTTTGCGGTGTTCGAGAGCTCGACGGTCGCCGTTGCCTTCCACTCGTTCTTCGACGGAGCAATCGACATCCGGATCTGGTACGGCATCGTCGCCCTGGCGATGCTTCCATTGATGCTCGGCGGCGTGCAAACGTTCATGGCGAAACTCAATGGGTTCCTGCTGCCGTTCTATGTGGTTGGCTTGATCGTCGTTCTCGTCGTGGTGACGCTCAACTATCCGACTGATGGGAGCTGGCTTGGACACGCAGGCGCTATCCCGATGGAGGCACGACCGTGGCCCGGATGGGTGATGGCCTACGTCGTCTATATGGGCGTGTGGCTCGCGATGGCCAACACACCAAACTTCGCCCGCTTCGGCAAGGTTGAGGACTCGAACTTCCATGCGCAGGTCAGCTTCGGTTGGGTTTTCTACACGATCCTTTTCGTGATCAACGGGTTGGCCGGCGCCTACCTCGTCAGCGCCGTTACTCCCGGCCAGGAGGCAGCGGAAGCAGGCGTTGTGATCGCCATCGTGCAGGCCACCGGCGTCTTCGGTCTGTTTTTCATCGCGATCTCGCAGATTCGAATCAACACGCTCAACTACTACGAAGCGTCAATGAACACGAACCGATTCATCCGCACGCTCACCGGAATCCGGGTCCCTCGGTTGCCACTGGTGGTCGCCCTCACTGTGGTCGTATTCCTCGTGATGCTCACAAATGTCTTCAGCTACATCCAACAGGCGCTCATCTGGCAGGGCACCTTCCTGGTCGGCTGGGTGGGCATCATCCTGACGCATTACTTCATGACCGGCCGAGGCCGACCCACTGAGTTTCGGGCCCAACGCCTACCCGCTGTTACCTGGGGCCTGGCGGTGTGGATTATCGCGACGGCTGTCGGCATCGGCGCAACGGAAATTCCCGGCGTGCCGCCGAAACTCGCCTCAATTGGGCCCATTCTGGCGCTCATCACTGCCGTTGGTCTGTATGCCCTGACGCTGCTGGTACGCAAGGACCGCAAGAAGGCTCCTTCGCCACTGGAGACATGGGCGCCCGAAGTCAAGGATCCCTGGCGTACCTACGTCAAGTGCCACACCTGCGAACGGTCATATGTGGCGGTCGAGGTGGATAGGGACAGTCACGCCGGCGGCGAGCCTATTTGCGACGCATGCGCCGTCGGCTATCGCGCACGTCACTTCGACTGAATCCCCGCTCACAATGACGACGGCCGGGCCCCCAAGGGCTCGGCCGTCAGTCTTGCTCCTCAGTAGCAAGGGCGACCGGATTCAGCAGCGCTGCGGCCCGCGACGATGAGTCGAACATCCCGGCCAGAACAGCCGCCGACCGGGTCGCCACCTCCAGTCGTCCAGCGAACAAGTCTTCGGCCCCCAAGAACTCGAGCATGACCTTGGAACGGAGTGCGGCGTAGCGATCTGTCCAGCGCACTCCCTCGTCCGACGTCGAAAACACCGTGGCGGTGCCAAGCTTGGACTTCTCCACCAGCCCTGAGGTCACCAGTTTTCGCAGTGCGTACTGCACATTGGGCAGGTCATCACGGTTCAGCAGCCTCGCGATGGTGGCAGCATCCTTGGGGCGATCGTGCATGCGCACCACGTGAATGATGAGCACTTCCGTGAAGTTCAGTTCCGGACCGCCACACAACCTCGCGGTCTGCACGGCATAGCGTTCGAAAGCCGCGTGGACCGCAAGCATCGCGAACTCGAAGTCCGTCAGCTGGATCGCCTCCGGGCCCTCCGCAAGATGCCAGGCCTGAGATGAAGAAAACCGATTAGCATCCAGTCCCCAGGTCTGGTCAGCACGCGTGTCCATCTCTGGAATATATCGTCCGGCAACAATCACGCTGTCAAGTTACCGGTTGGTTCAGGTTCCGCACCCGCCCAAGGTCCGGCCCGCGGAACTGGATGGTTCAACTTCCCAGGCCGGCCAGGGCCTCCTCAAGGCCGATCGCCCCGGCGACCAGGCCCAGGCTCTCCATGGACGCGCGGTGCGCCTCCGGAGTGGCCGCGGAGCAGGCGTCGTCGACGACGGCGATGGCAAACCCGGCATCGCTGATCTGGCGCGCAGTGCCCTCCACCGACGCATTGGTTGCGACACCACACATCAGCACGGTCTCGACTCCTCGATCACGCAGCTGCTGCTCCAGTTCCGGCGTCAACCCACCGATGCGCTGATGGGTGTGGATGATGTCCCCGTCGCGTACGTCCGCCTCGGCCACCAGCTCCGCGCCGGCCGAGCTCTCCTGGAGGCACTGTGTCTGGGTGACCGCCTGCAGCAGGGCCGAGTTGGCGTCGAGATTCGAATAGTCCGGTTCCCACGCCACCCGGGCCCAGACCACCAGCGCTCCAGCGGCGTGCGCCGCATCGGTGAGTTGTCGAATCTGCGCGAACACGTCGCGCTCCTCGATCTGCGCCCGGAAGAACCCGGCGAAGGCGCGGTCGGCTCCGACGATGTCGTGCTGCAGGTGAATGACGATAACGGCCGTCGTGCTGGGCGTGATGTCCATGGTGTCTTCTCCTCGGCTCTCCCTTGAGCCGCTAGCGTTCAGGCTAGCCGCGCTACTCCGACCCGGTGGGCGGTCGGCGCTGACGTGGTGCCAGTCGAACAGGAGGCTTGCCGGATGACGCGATTGCGAGCCGCGGGCGAGTCGATCGGGCAGCGGCTTCGGACCTTTCACCAGCTCGTTCGTCGATGGCTGACTTCCGAGATCGTCCGCGGGCTCCTGGCGATGCTTGTCGGAGCACCCCTCGGCACCTGGCTGACCGACCCCTTGTTCGTCCAAGCCGGCGAGTTGCCCCAGGCCCTGGGCTCGATGTTCGGGGCTGGACCGGTCTGACCGTCTGCCACGCCCTCATGACGTGGTGGGCGTTTGGCAAGCGCGAGGACGATGATCTTCGCGATTCCCTGCGCGTCGGCGAAGCACTTGAACGACGCCGGTCCTGGTGGTGGTGGCTCGGGACGGACGGCCCGGCGTGGTCAATCGCCATCGCGGCCACAGCCATGGCCGCCGTCGCCCTGCTGTTGGCCTTCAAATCGGTCCGGGGCACACCCATGCTCCTCACCGCTGGCATCCTCACCCTCGCGTCCTGGCTCGACGTGATGATCACCTTCGCGGCCATGTACGCCCGCCTGGACCTCGGCACGAACGGCCCGATGCTGCGGTTCCCGGACGAGCAGCGTCCTCGCACGTTCTCGGACTACGTCTATTTCGGCATCACCGTCATGGCCACGTTCGGCGCCTCCGATGTCTCGGTGTGCCACCCACGCATGAGGCGCCAGGTCGCCACCCACGCCTTCATCGCGTTCCTGTTCAACACCATGATCATCGCCGTGCTGGTGTCCCTGGTCACCAGCCTGGCGAACTGATCACTCCCAGAGTCGGTGATAGGCGTTGAGAGCCGGCTGGCCGCCGAGGTGGGCGTACAACACCGTCGAATCCTTGCCGATCTCCCCCGACTTGACGAGGTCGATCAGCCCGGCGAGCGACTTGCCCTCATAGACCGGGTCGGTGATCATCGCCTCGAGCTGCGCACCCAGCGCCATGGCGTTCATGGTCGACTCGACCGGCAGGCCGTAGAGCTCGCCCGCCCAGCCCTCCAGGACCTGGATCTCGTCGTCGCGGAGATCCCGGCCCAGTTCGATGAGTTCGGCGGTGTTCCGGGCGATGCGGGCCACCTGGTCCCGGGTCTGCTCCAGCGTCGCCGACGCGTCGATGCCGAGCACGCGTCGTTTCACCCCGGTGAAGTCCTCGAGCGCGGCGAAACCGGCGATCATCCCGGCGTGGGTCGAGCCGGTGACGGTGCAGACGATGATGGTGTCGAAGAGTACGCCCAGCTGCTTCTCCTGCTCGGCCAGCTCGAACGCCCAGTTCGCGAAGCCGAGCCCACCGAACTTGTGCTCCGAGGCACCGGCCGGGATGGGATAGGGCTTTCCGCCGTTCGCCTCGACCTCCGCGAGCGCTTCCTTCCAGGAGTCGCGGATGCCGATGTCGAAACCGTGGGGATCAAGTCGGGAGTCGGCGCCCATCATGCGCGACAGGAGGATGTTGCCGACCCGGTCGTTCATGGGGTCGTCCCACGGCACCCAGGTCTCCTGCACGAGACGACACTTCAGCCCGAGGTGGGCCGCCACGGCTGCCACCTGACGCGTGTGGTTGGACTGATAGCCGCCGATCGACACCAAGGTATCGGCACCCGATTCCAGGACGCCCGGGACGATGTATTCGAGCTTGCGGACCTTGTTGCCGCCGAACGCCAGTCCGCTGTTGACGTCCTCGCGCTTCGCCCAGATCTGGGCACCTCCGAGGTGTTGGGTGAGCCGCTTCAGGTGTTGCAGCGGGCTGGGCCCGAACGTGAGTTGATAGCGCGGGAATTCGTGCAGCTTCATTGGCGTTTCCTTCCGTGTGCGATGAGCGTAGTGGTCACCGAATCGCTGCGTTCACTGCGTCATGATCGAGCCCAGGTCGTGACCGTTGCGGGGTCGTCGCCACAGGGCGGCCAGACAGGCCACGGCTACTCCGAGGACCAGCATCGTCCCGAGCTGGTCGTCCCCGGCCCCGGCGAAGTTCTCCAGGTTCAGCGCACTGCTCTGGCCGGCGGTGAGCGAGAGCCAGGCGAGGACGGTCAGGCTCAACAACCCATACCCCCACCACAGCAGGACACGGGCACCACGCGGGAAGGCGCGACTGTCACCCTGCACCCAGCGGACGTCGGTGAGCAGCGCCCAAACCAGACCGAAGAGCACGGTAACTGCGGCGCTGACGGTGGCGAAGAGCACGAACGGCTCGGCAATGATGAAGCGCCAGGGCCACATCGCAGCCAGGAGGAGCAGGGTCGCCAGGGCAAGCAGCCGGTTGCGGTCCCGGTGATTGCCGCGGGTCAGCCAAAGCATCACCCCGAGCGCGGCCGCCACCACCAGAGCAGCCGGTGACCACCACGTCGCACCGATGTCGCCGAATCGGGTCACAACCCGGATCACCTGATTCGCCAGCAGCACGGCCGCCGGAAAGAGCATCAGATGTTTCCCGACCCTCGCCCGCCGCACGGCCCAGATCGCCACGACCACGGCCAGAGCTCCCTGTGCCGCCTGAACGAAGACAGCCGGGGTGATCACGCTGGACTCACCCCGGCTCCCGGTGATGAGGACCTCAGCTACGCTGACCACGCCGAGCACGAGGAAGATCCCCGCCGTGGCGAACGCCACCGGCCAGATGACCGGTTCGAGTTCCTGCCCGAGCCTGTCGGGGTGCAGGAGGTCTCCGAGAGAGTTCCGGCGACGGGCAACCCGGAAAAGCACCACAGCGATCACGATCGTGATCGCGAGCAGGCCGGCGCTCACAACCATCGACATGGGCCGCCACGGCTCATCGCCGCGCCGCATGAGAATGACGGTCTGCACCACAACCCAGACGGCGGTGACGGCCACCAGCCCGAGGAGTACGCCCGCCGAGCGCCCAGCCGTGGAATGGGCTCCCCAACGCCCGAGCCGGACCGTGAAAGCCGCGAGCCCATAGCCGCCGACGAAGATAGCGGGAATGGTGAGCCAGGCGATGGCCACGAGAGCACTCTCCAGGCCGATGGCTCGCGTGTCGAGCAGAGCCCCGGTAGCCCGCTGATTCAGCCACACCGGAATGCAGACCCCCACAGCGATGATCCCGACACACACGACGAATTCCCACCACACCGGAGCCCGTCGCCGGCGGGCGATCAAGAAGACCAGCAGCGCGAGCCAGGCGACCAGCGCGGTCGCGGTGGTCGGGAGGCCACCACCCTGCGCGAACGGCCCGAGCAGCGCCGGAAGCAACAGCAGCATCCCCAGCGTGGAGGCCGCCCAATGGATGTGGAGCACGGCCGCGGCCAGGGTTGCCAGGCAGGCGACGACGAGCAGGAGCATCGGGGCGATCATGGGGGTCGGCAGCCAGACGCCGTCGCTGGAACCGGTGAGGTGGGCGTTGCTGCGGAGCGGGCCGGCGAACAACACGATGGCCATGGCGAGGACGGTCGGCGGCAACAGGAGGATCCAGGCAGGCCGAAGCGCCGACGGCCACCCGTGCGGGGCTGGTCCCTCATCCCTGATGGGGTCGACCACAACTCGACGGATCAGGCGGCCCGAGCGGGCGACAGCGGTTGGACGCGACACCGAACTCATGCCCACACCCCCGGTGCCGCGAACAGCACGAGTTGGTTCGGGCGATCATCGACCGTATTGCTCAGAGTCAGGAGTCCGTGCTCGCCCACGGAGGCCGGCCACCCCTCCAGCCGTTGGCCCTCCGTGCCGAGGGGCAGCGTCCTGATCGGCCTGCCCTCGACATCGAATACGTCGAACCTATCGCCGTGCTCCACAAGGAGCCGGTCGCCATCGGTGCGGTGCCGGAGGCCGCCGGGCACGGTCCAGCTCACCGCGCCGGTCCGGGCATCCCGCGCCACGACCCGGGATTGATGACACACCAGGACTCGTTCCCCGACGGCGATCAGTTCCACGCCCGACTCCACGACGCGCACATGCCAGCGGGCCGCACCATCCGCCGCCGATCGGCCGGTCAGAAAACCGGATCCGGACAACAGCGCGACGGTGTCACCACTCACTGCCACCCGGCTGTCGGAACCATCGACCGAGCGTCGCCAGCGCACCTCACCGGACGCCTCCAGCACCTCTGCCAGACCGGATTCGTCCACCACCACAACAGCCTCCTCGCCGACAGCCGCCGGACTGCTGACGGGGTCGTCGAGATGGACCGTCCGAATCGCCTCGCCGGTCCGCAGATCCAGGAATGACACCGATCCGCCGAGCGTCGTGACGAGCAGTGTCTCCGGCCCGGATCGCACGATCCCGGTGACGAGGTCATCGGTCTCGCGGCTCCACAGCCGCTCGCCGGAATCCAGCCAGGCAGTCACCGAACGTTGGGCGCTCGCGGCCACGAGCACGTTGCCGACGGTGGTGAACGTGATGAGCGCGCCACCGGGGTGGGCGTTCCATTCCATCTCGCAGATGCCGGTCTCGGCATCGGGTCGACAGAACACGAGGTCCCCGTCCCGGTCCCCCATAACCGGTCCGTCGGGCAGCACCGCAAGCTGCCACAGCCCGGTCATGTCCCGACCTTCCGACTTGACATGCCAGTGGGATTCGACCCAGGCCGCGGGCTCGCTCCAGCGCACCGGCCAGTCCCCCGGCCGCACCCGATCGGCGAGCCGGTCACGGAACTCGGGACCGGCGGGGCCGAGCGTACGCCCACCGACAGTCACCTCCACCGGTCCGCGTCCGGGACAGCGGAGTTCCCCCGACCGGCGCTCATCGTCCCCGACCCGCACGGCTGTCTCCAGCCGCAGGCACCCGTCGGTGGCCGGTGCCAGATTCTGGGTGAACCGATAGGGGTACGCCCCGCCCACCGCATCGGTGGCGGTCCCCTCGACGGCCCATTCCCGGGGCCCGTCGACCTCGACGGGAACCAGGAGAGGAGCCGGCTCGAACGCATAGCTGCCGCTGGAGCCGACCCGGGCGGCCAGGGTCAACCCCTCGGGGGTCACCCGCAACAGGGATCGTTCGCCCAGATCCGGATCCTCCCCAACACGCGATTCTCTGACCCACTCGGTCTCCGCGGGATCGGCATAGGCAGCGAGGCCGAACACCATCGGCGCTCGGAGCCACGAGTGCGGCCCTCGGAAGCGAGCCGTCTCGATGCTCGCACTCGTGGTCCCGTCGGCGACCAGCACGGCCTCGCCGTCGGACCCGACAAACTCGTGCGACTTTCCCCCCTCAGCGGGCGGGGCCCAGCCGGCCACCACCGCCAGCGCAGCTACCACGGCGGCGACAACAAGCTGCACAACAACAGCAACCCCGCGCCGAGGACGCGGGGTGGGGGCGGGCGGAGGGTCACTCCACGTCTGCTGGGGCGCTGGAAACACACCCGAAGCCTAGGCAGTGAGCGGGTCGCCACAACAAGAAAATCCCGGCCCACATGGGGCCGGGATCTTTCTGATTGGTACACCGCCAGGGACTCGAACCCTGAACCCATTGATTAAGAGTCAATTGCTCTGCCAGTTGAGCTAGCGGTGCGCGCGAAGAGAAACATTACCGATCTCCCCGGCTCGGTGCAAATCCGTTCCGCGTGAGTGAACGGCTCACAGATACAGCCCCGTATGCCCCTCCGAAAGCCGCTCTGCGGCCACCGCGTGCAGATCGCGCTCACGGAGGAGGACGTAGTCCTTGCCGCGGACCTCTACTTCGGCCCGATCCTGCGGATCGAAGAGGACACGATCCGACACTTTCACCGCGCGTACACTTCCGCCGGCCGCGACCACCTTGCCCCAGGTGAGCCGCCGGCCCATCTGGACGGTGGCGGGGATCAGAATGCCGCCGCCACTGCGCCGCTCCCCGGCCTCACCATCGGTGGTGACCAGAACGCGGTCGTGCAGCATGCGGATCGGCAGGGAATCATCGCTCACTTGGTGAGTTCGCCCTTGACCTTGCCCCGTCGCACGATGCTGCGGAGGACGACGACCAGGACGACGGCACCCACGACCGAGCCACCGATCATGGCAATGCGGTCCATGCGCCACTCGCCGGTGCGGGTCTTGATCTGGTCCTTCACGTTCTGGAACTCACCCTGGGCGAGCGTCTTGATCGTGGCAACCTGGCGTTCCTTCACCCGAGTCGGATGGACCTGGTCGACAAGGTCTTCCAGGCTCCGGGAGAGTCGGGCGCGGGTTGCCGCGAGGTCGGCCTCGATCTGAGACCGGCTCTTGTGGGTCTGATCAGCCATGCTCCCAAGCACTCCTGTCGCTGGTCCTGCAGTCATTCGGGTACGCCGGTTCCCCGGCGCCCTCGACAGCCTATACAGCACCGTCCCCGCGCGACCAGCAGCCCACCGCCCATGGTCACGGCGCGGTCAGGGGCAGGGGCTAGGGTGAGCCCATGACGACCAGATTGACCACGGGCGACGCTGCCCCTGCCTTCAGCCTGCCCGCCGCCGACGGCTCGACCGTCTCGCTCTCCGACTATCCGGGGAAGCGAGTGGTCGTCTATTTCTATCCGGCAGCCATGACCCCCGGGTGCACCCGCCAGGCGGTCGATTTCACCGCCGCCGATGCCGAGTTCCAGGGCGCCGGCGTCGAAGTGCTCGGGATCTCGCCCGACAAGGAACCCAAGCTGGCGAAGTTCGTCGAGAAGGAGTCGATCAGCTTCCCCTTGCTGTCGGACGCCGACCGCGAGGTCATGAAGTCCTATGGCGCGTTCGGGCTCAAAAAGCTCTATGGCAAGGAGGTCGAGGGCGTGATCCGGTCCACCTTCGTCATCGATGTCGACGAAGCCGGGGCCGGAACGGTGGCGATCGCCCAATACAACATCAAGGCAACCGGCCACGTGGATCGACTGCGACGCGAGTTGGGCATCTGATCGCGCTATACCCGCATAGGCATTTCGCATCTCGCGCCCTCTAGACTGTTCCCCGAGCCGAAGTGGTGGAACTGGCAGACACGCAGGATTTAGGTTCCTGTGCGCATTGCGCGTGAGGGTTCGAGTCCCTTCTTCGGCACCCTCAGCCAAGCCCCCACGAGCAGGAGGTCCACCAACGTGGAGATCACCAAGACACGCGATGCGTCCGCAGCCGACCGCGCAGCCCACATCTGGGCTCACGCGACCGCCAAGCGCGACGAAACAGCCCCCGGGACGGTCGAATATGAGGCGGCAATCCCGCTGATCCAGGAAGTGCTGGATCGCTCCGAACGTTCCTTCCTCCTGACCCTGACCGAGGATGACGAGATGCTCGTCTTCATCGCGGTGGAGCCGTCACGGGTCGAGACCGACGAAACGATCGGCGAGATACGCTACATGGGTGTTGCTCCCGGCCACTGGGGCGAAGGCTGGGCCCGCCGCATCCTGGTCGCGCTGCCCGAGGCGATGCGCGACAGCGGTTTCGACCAGGGCGAGTTGTGGGTCTATGCCGACAACATCCGTGCGATCTTCGTCTATGAGGCCATGGGCTGGCAGGGCACCAACCAGACTCGCCGCCATGCCGTGACCGGTCGCGTCGAGCAGAAGTTCGTCCGCAAGCTCACCTGACGTCAGCGGCGCTCGTAGCGCACCCAGCTGAAATCCCGTCGATCCTCGCGGGCTGTTTCCTGCCAGTCCGCGGGATCGATCTCTGGAAAGTACGCATCTCCGGCGTGCTCCGCGTGCACATGGGTGATCTCCAGTGCCTGCGTCCGCCCCCAAGCGGCTCGATAGATCTCCCCTCCACCGAACACCCAGACCTGCTTGCCCGTGGCCGCGGCGGCATCCAGGGCAGCATCGACATCATCGAAAACTGTCGCGCCGGCCGCCGACCATGCCGCGTTGCGGGTGACGACGAACGACTCCCGCCCCGGCAGCGGCCGACCGATCGACTCGAAGGTCCGGCGGCCCATGACCAGCACGCCCCCCATGGTCAGTTTCTTGAGCCGCGCAAAATCGCCGTCGAGCTTCCACGGGATCGAGTTGCCGGCTCCGATGACGCGGTTCTTTGCGACGGCCGCTATCGCCGTGATCGGCGTACGCCGGCTCACACCGCCACCGGCGCCTTGATCCCGGGATGGGGGTCATAGCCCTCGACAAAGATGTCGTCGAACCCGAAGCCATCGATATCACGCACCTCCTGGTTCAGCGTCAGCGTAGGCAGTGCCCGCGGCTGACGGGCCAGCTGGGTGCGGACCTGATCCAGGTGATTGAGATAGATGTGGGCATCGCCGAACGTGTGCACGAAGTCGCCGACCTGCAGGTCACACACCTGGGCGATCATGTGGGTCAAAAGGGCATAGGAGGCGATGTTGAAGGGCACGCCCAGGAAGAGATCCGCCGAGCGTTGATAGAGCTGGCACGACAGCCTGCCCCGCTGGTCGGCATCCCCCGGCGCGGCCGGCGCCACATAGAACTGGAAGAACGCATGACACGGTGGGAGTGCCATGTTGTCGAGCTCGGCCACGTTCCATGCGCTCACCAGGTGGCGGCGGGAATCGGGGTTGCGTCTGATGCCGTCGACGACCTGGCGGATCTGGTCGATGTGCTCCCCACCGGGGGTCGGCCAGGACCGCCACTGCACCCCATAGACGGGCCCGAGTTCGCCCGCTTCGTCGGCCCACTCGTCCCAGATCGTGACCCTGTTGTCGCGAAGCCACGCGACGTTGGAGTCGCCCCGCAGAAACCACAACAACTCCCCCACGACCGAACGCAGGTGGACTTTCTTGGTGGTGACGAGCGGGAACCCCTGCGCGAGGTCGAACCGGAGCTGGTGACCGAAGATGCTGATCGTGCCGGTCCCGGTTCGGTCGGTCTTGGTAACGCCGTGGTCGAGGACGTGCTGGAGCAGGTCGAGATAGGCCCTCATGCGCCCTTCCCTGCCCCGCTCTGGCCGAGCGCGGCCGTCAGCAACGGCACCATGGCCCGAATCGCCCGCCCGCGATGGCTGATGGCGTCCTTCTCGGACGGACCCATCTCGGCGGTCGTCTGCTCCGAACCGTCCGGCATAAAGATGGGGTCATAGCCGAAGCCGTTGACTCCTCGCGGCTCCATGGTGAGCCGTCCGGGCATCTCACCATAGGTGACCTGGGTGCTGCCGTTGGGCAGGACCAGAGCCAGCGCACACACGAACTTCGCAGCGCGGCGGTTCTCTGGCACATCGGCAAGCTGTCGCAGGAGCAATTCGAGATTCTCCCGGTCGGTCGACCCTGGCCCGGCCCAGCGCGCGGAGCGTACGCCCGGCATTCCGGACAGGACCTCCACCGACAACCCCGAGTCGTCGGCGAGCGCCGGGAGACCGGTCGCGACAGCGCAGGCCCTCGCCTTGAGAACCGCATTCCCCTGAAAGGTCAGCTCGGTCTCCGGCGGGTCGAGACTGGCCTCGACATCGGCGAGCCCGAGCACCTCGATGCCCTCGCTCTTGAGGATGCGCCGCAGCTCGCGGAGCTTCTTGACGTTGTTGGTGGCCAGGACGACGCGGGAATTCGTCTCGGTGGTTTCCGGCGTGGTCGTCGGTTCGGTGCTCATCGGTCGAGGGCCTCCTGCTGCAGTCGGTCGAGTTCGGCGCAGCCCTTGGCCGCGAGGTCGAGCAGTTCGTCCATCACCGAGCGCTCGAAAGGCTGCTGTTCGGCCGTGCCCTGCACCTCGATGTAGCGCTCTCCCGACATCACGACGTTCATGTCGGTGTCGGCGGTGGAATCCTCCGAATAGGCGAGGTCGAGCATCGGCGTACCCCCCACGATCCCCACCGACACCGCCTGGACCGATCCGATCAACGGCTCGGCGACCAGGAGGTTGCGCTGGCGCAGCCAGCCGACGGCGTCACAGAGCGCGACATAGGCGCCGGTGATCGCGGCGGTGCGCGTGCCGCCGTCGGCCTGCAGGACATCGCAATCGAGCACGATCGTGTTCTCGCCCAGCGCCTGATAGTCGATCACGGCGCGCAGGCTGCGACCGATCAGTCGGGAGATCTCGTGAGTACGCCCACCGATGCGCCCCTTGACCGATTCACGGCTGGAGCGGTCGTGGGTGGCGCGGGGCAGCATGGCGTACTCCGCCGTGACCCAGCCCAGGCCCGATCCGCGCCGCCAGCGCGGCACGCCCTCGGTGACCGACGCAGCGATGAGCACCCGGGTCTTGCCGAACTCCACGAGGACCGATCCCTCGGCATGATCCAGCCAACTGCGCGTGAACCGCACATCGCGGAGTTGATCAAGAGCCCGGCCATCGCCACGTGTCGTCATGGGGCGGATTCTAGGCGAGCGGAATCGTTAGACCGGGACGGGCCAGAACCAGTTCACCGGCGAAATGGGGGCGGGCCTCGGCGTACGCCCGGTCGGGTGAATGCCACGGAGGCACATGGGTCAGGACCAGCGTGCGTACGCCCGCAGCCGTTGCGTGTTCGGCCGCCTGGCGCGCGGACAGGTGGATATCGACCGGCAGGTCGTCGGAGTGGACGAAACTCGCCTCGGCGAGCAGCACGTCGGCGCCGCGGGCCAGCTCGACCAGGTCGGAGCTCGGACCGGTGTCACCCGAATAGACGAGGCTGGTGCCGTCAGCGTCGAGCCGGAGTGAATAGGCCTCGGTCGAATGCCGCGCGGGTGTCAGCGAGACGGTGAAGGGGCCGATCCGCTGGACCGGCTGCCAGGTCACGAAGTCGACGGCCCACTCGGATTCGTCGCCGGGCACGGGCTCATAGGCAGCGGTCAGGCGGGCCCGGGTGTGGGCGGGGCCGAAGAGCGGAAGCCGCGGCCAGGGCGCATCGGGGGCATAGAGCGCGCCCACGTTGAACGCGCACAGATCAAGGCAGTGATCGGGGTGCAGGTGACTCAGTGCGATGGCGTCGAGCTCGCGCGGGTGGAGTTCATTCCACAGCCCGCCGAACGCCCCCGGCCCCATGTCGAGCAGGAGCGTGAAACCGTCGTGGCGGACGAGATAGCTGCTCGCGGGATTGCCGGGCCCCGACGCCGAACCGGAACAACCGATGATCGTGAGATCCACTCTGCCACCGTAGCGAGCCGATCAGGCGAACTGCTCCACATCGGCGACGAGTCCGCCGATGAGACGCCGCCCAATGCCCTCGAACTTTTCGGGATTGCCCGTAGTGAGGAAGCGGTGCTTGGCCTCGCGGGGTTCGGGATGGAGCAGATCGAGGGCGGTCAGGCGGGCGTACGTCGCCTTGGCGCACTCCTCCGCACTCGAGACGAGCGTGACCCCGTCGCCGAGGATGTAGGAGATCGGGCCGCTCAACAGCGGATAGTGCGTGCAGCCAAGGATGAGGGTGTCGATCTCGGCGGCCTGGAGCGGGGCGAGATAGTCGCGGGCGACGCCCAGCAGCTCGGGACCACCGGTGATCCCGGCCTCGACGAATTCGACGAACCGCGGGCAGGCCTTCGTGTGCAGGTCGATCTGGGGCGCAGCGACGAGCGCATCGTCATAGGACCGCGAGTTGGCGGTCGCCTCGGTGCAGATGACGCCGACCTGTCCGGAGCGGGTGGCCCCGACGGTACGCCTCGCGGCCGGGAGGATCACGTCGACCACCGGGACGGGATAGCGCTCCCGCGCATCGCGGAGCACGGCCGAGGACGCCGAGTTGCAGGCGATGACCAGGGCCTTCACCCCGAGCGACATCAGGTGGTCGAGGCATTCGAGGGCATATTCACGGACTTCGGCGATCGTTTTCTCGCCATAGGGCGACCGCGCAGTGTCCCCGAGATAGATGATGTCCTCGTTCGGCAGCTGGTCCACCACGGCGCGCATGACCGTCAATCCCCCGAACCCGGAGTCGAAGATGCCGATGGGCGCCTCGCGGTCGATCTGGGAGAAGTCGAAGTGCTGGGTCACGGTCGTCCATTGTGCCCCCGTCTCCCACGGGAACCGAAAGCCGTCCCGCTCTCAGCGCCTCGGCCGCACCGAAAGCGCGATCGGCACGGGGCCGATCCGGGTGACCGAAGGACCCGCGGCGCCGCAACCCGCCTGTCCGTCCGAGGTCCCCGACGCGCAGCCGCCGCATCCGGTCGTCGGGCACCCGCTGCCGAGGGTGGTGGCGTCCAGGCGTCCCAGGGCGATGAGTCGCTCGACGGCCAGGTCGACGGTGCCGCGGCTGAGGCCGGTCTCCTCGGCGACGGCTCCCAGCGATGCTGCTCCCCCGGAGAGGGAAGCCAGAACTGCGCTCAGCGGGCCCTGCGTACTCACCAGAACAACCGCCCGATCTGGAAGACCGCGACCGCCATGACCCAGGCGATCACGAGTTGTACGCCGAACCCGATGGCCGTCCAGCGCACTCCGATCTCGCGCTTCTGGGCGGCAAGCGTGGCGACACAGGGCGTATAGGCCAGTAGGAAAACCATGAACGCGGCGACCGCCGGCAGCACGTGCCCGCCGGAGGACAGCTGGAACGCGTGCATGACCTGCTCCCCCAGCGCGCCGGTGCCGGCCCCCGCCGTGGGGTCGGCCACGGCGTAGGTCTGGGCCCACGAGCTGATCACGGCTTCCTTGGCGATGAAGCCCACCACGAGGGCCGACACGGTCTGCCACTGGGCGAATCCGGTGGGCTCGAAGATCGGCGTGATCCCGCGGGCCAACAGGCCATAGACGCTGTCGACGACCGGCACGTCGGCGAAGCCGTGGCCCGCCACCACCGGGATCGACTGCAGGACCCAGACGACCATGACGGTGACGACGATGATGCCCGCAGCCGTCCGCAGGAAGCCCTGCAGTCGCTGCCACGCCACCGCGAGGGTCAGGCGCAGCGTGGGTCGCTGATAGGGCGGGAGACAGATCACGAGGGGGTCGGCACCGAGTGCCCGGATCAGGGTGCCGCGCAGCAAGAGGCCGACGCCGATGACGAAGGCGATGGAGAGGAGATACATCACGAACACGGCTGTGCCGGCCCAGCGGCCGAAGAACACCGTGCCTAGCATCACGAACACCGTGAGACGGGCACTGCACGCCGTGAACGGGACGAGAAGCGTGGTGAGGAGCCGCTGCCGCGCCTGGGGCAGGATCCGTGTGGCGCTGATCGCCGGCACATTGCAGCCGAACCCGACGACGAGCGGCAGGAACGCGCGACCAGGCAGGCCGATCGCCCGCATGACCCGGTCGGTCACGACGGCAGCGCGGGCCAGATAGCCGGAGTCCTCCAGGATCGCGAGCAGGACGAACATGAGCGCCATGAGCGGCACGAAGGTGAGCACCATGCCGACGCCGGCGATGAGTCCGTTGACGATCAGCCCTTCGACCCATGTGCCCCCGAGACCGATCGCACCGAGCGCGGCCGAGGCGCCGGCGCTGACCGGCCCGGAGAACAGCGAATCGAGGGCGTCCTGCAGCGGCGCGGCCACGGTGGTGGTGATCTGGAAGACGAGCCACATGACCGCGAGAAAGACAATGGGTCCGAGCACGGGAGCGGTGACGATCCGGTCGATGCGATCCGACCAGTTGACCCGCGCGTTACCCGTGCCTCGCGTGCCCGCGAGTGCCGCAGCCTCCAGCCAGGCGAACCGTTCGTCCTCGACGGCGAGTTCGTCGGCGTCCTGGGGCAGATCGCTCGGCCGCGGCTCGGGTGCCGACTCGGCGAGCGCGACATGCACGGCCGTGGCGAGGTTCTGCAGGCCACCGCGTCGCCGCGGATCCACGGCGACCACCGGGCAACCGAGTGACTCGCCGAGGGCCCAGGTGTCGATTTCGATGCCCCGATGCCGGGCTACGTCGAGCATGCTGAGGGCGACGACCACGCGCTGCTGGCGTTCGCGGATCTGGGTGACCAGATACAGGCTCCGCGCGAGGTGGGCGGCATCGACCACGACCACGACCAGGTCAGGCGCCTCGGCCTCCGGAACATCGACGATCAGGGCCTTGGTGAGTGCTTCATCGGGTGAGGACGGGTCAAGGGAATAAGCACCCGGCAGGTCGATCATCGTGTAGTCCGCATCGAGCGGATGACCACCAGCGCATGTGCCGGCCGCGCAGGCGCAGCCAACCGCCGAGCACTCGGCGTTCCCGCGGGAACGCCAGATGCCCCGCGACACCTCGACCGTGGTCCCGGGCCAGTTGCCCATCGTCACGCGGGCACCGGTGAGGGCATTGAACAGGGTCGATTTGCCGACGTTCGGCGTACCCGCCAGCGCAATCACCGGCGCATCCGGGCCCGCGCTGATCCCGGGTCCTGCCGCATGGCAGCTCGGGACCGACGTGGTCGGGGGTTGCTTCTTTGCCAGGCTCATCGGGTGACCTCATCCGGTTGCGCGCCCGACTCGTCGCCGATCACCTCTCTGACCTCGATGTCCCCCAGCACTCGCCGGTCCAGGGCCAGCCGGGCACCCGCGACACCAATGACCCGGCCACCGCCGCTGGCGTTGTGGAGCACCTCTACCTGTATGCCGGGGCGGACTCCCAGGGTCCCGAGACGGCGAGCCAGATCGGCCGGGGTCCGCAGGCGTACCACCACGAGACGCGACCGTGCGGGCGCGCCGGCCAGCGTGAGCCGACCCGTTTCATCCTTGATCCGAGGCACGTTTCGAAGCATAGGTCTTCAACTTAGGCTTGCCTAAAAGATGGAGCGCTTTGATGACCTGGCGAGCACGTGAGATCCATCACGCCTGCGGATCTACTCCAGCCCGGGCATGACGAGTTCGATGATGACGCCCTGGAGATAGGCCAGCCAGTCCATGACTCCGCCCATGAGCGCCCGCGGATCCGAATCGTCGGCCTCATGGAGCTCGTCCATCGCGTCCTCGTCGTCGATCCCGAGCCGGCTCGCAAGAACGAGCCGCAGCGCGTTGAGCGTCCTGAGCCAGGGGTCGACCTGATCCTTCGGAATGCGGATCGGCGGAGCCTCGGCCAGCCCGCGCCGCAGGGTTCGGGCGTCCTCGATCTTGGCCCGACGGTTGTCGGACTCCGTATAACGCCGGAAGTCGAACGCCGCGCGGGCGTCATTCGGATAGGGGTTGGGAAACAGCCGCTGCAGGGCCGGGTCCTCGGGCGGATCCGAATCCTCGGGTTCGTGCGCCAGATCCGCTTCCCACATCGCAAACGGATCGTCGGGATCGACCTCGGGCGACGCGGGCGCGCTGTCGACCAACAACTCGATCAGCTGCTCGGACAGTGAATCGAGCAGCTCAACATCACCGTTGGTGAGATAGAGCGTGACGGTTTCACCGTCAAAGGCATACCGCGCCACGAATCACTCCGCCCGATCCAGGGTCGCCCATAGGCCGAACTGATGCATGGCGTTGCAGTCGCGCTCCATCTCCTCGCGACTTCCGGACGCCACGACCGCCTTGCCCTCGTGATGGACCTGGAGCATCAACTTGCGTGCCTTCGCCTTCGGATAGTGGAAATAGGTGACGAACACATGGGTCACATAGATCTGGGTGTTGACGGGGTCGTCCCACACGATCGTGACCCACGGATGCTGGGCAACGGCTTTTTCCGCCGGGCGCTCGACGGTTGCAGTGCCTCCGCTGGGGTTGGGGCCAGCCGGTGTTTCGGACATAGTTGCCATTCTGGCAAATCCCCCCGTGCTTTCCCACGCATGACCGGGGCTTAGGCTGGCCGGGTGACCGCGAGCATGCCCAGCACCGCCCTCCTGACCGATCACTATGAGTTGACGATGGTCCGCGCCGCCCTGCGCTCCGGGACCGCGTTCCGCCGATCGGTGTTCGATCTCTTTCCCCGTCGCCTCCCCTCCGGCCGCCGCTATGGCGTCGTCGCCGGCGTGGGTCGCGCGCTGGATGCGATCGAGAACTTTCGCTTCGGCGACGAAGAACTCGACTTCCTGCGCACCCACGACATCGTCGACGACGAGCTCGGCGAGTGGCTCGCGAACTATCGGTTCACCGGTGATATCTGGGGCTACCCCGAGGGCGAGGTCTATTTCCCGGGATCGCCGCTGATGGTGGTCGAGGGCTCCTTTGCCGAGTGTGTCGTCCTCGAGACGGTCCTGCTCTCGATCTACAACTACGACTCGGCCGTTGCGTCGGCAGCCTCGCGCATGGTGGCGATGGCCCAGGGCCGCCCGTGCATCGAGATGGGTTCGCGCCGCACCAACGAGGGCTCGGCTGTGGCCGCCGCCCGCGCGGCCTATGTCGCGGGCTTCGGCTCGACCTCCAACCTGGAGGCCGGCCGGCGCTATGGCGTACCCACCGCAGGCACCGCCGCTCACTCCTTCACCCTCCTCCACGACAACGAGGAGGAGGCCTTCAAGGCCCAGCTCGCGACGCTGGGCGAGAACACGACCCTGCTCGTCGATACCTATGACGTGGAGGAGGCCGTGCGCACGGGCGTACGCCTGACCGAGGGCCGCCTCGGCGCGATCCGCCTCGACTCGGGCGACCTGCCGGAAATGTCCAAATGGGTACGCCAGTTGCTCGACTCCCTGGGCGCCACCGAAACCCGCATCATCGTGACCTCCGACCTCGACGAGTGGCAGCTGGCCGCCCTGGCGGGAGCGCCGGTCGACGGCTACGGCGTGGGCACCTCCCTGGTGACCGGCTCGGGCCACCCGACCTGCGGCTTCGTCTACAAACTCGTTTCGCGGGCCGACTCGGATGCCGCCGACGCCACGATGGTGCCGGTCGCCAAGAAATCGAAGAACAAGGCCACGGTCGGCGGGCGCAAGTTCGCCCTCCGCCGCCTCGACGAGAAGGGCAAGGCCGAGGCCGAGGTCATCGGCGTGGGCACTCCGCCGGCCGGTGATCACAACGACCGTCCCCTGCTGGTGCCGCTCGTGGCCAAGGGCGAGATCGTCGGGCGTGAATCGCTCGCCGACTCGCGCGAGCGTCACCTGCGCTCGTTCGCCGAACTCCCGCTGGCCGCGCGCAAGATGTCCCGTGGCGAGGCTCTCGTGCCCACGCTCTATCTCGACGAGGACCACTGACACCGGAGGGTTCGATGACCAACGCCGCTGCTGACCACGACGACACCGGCAGACACGCCCTGATCGTGGTCGACGTGCAGAACGACTTCTGTGAGGGTGGCTCGCTGGCCGTGACCGGCGGGGCCGCCACTGCGCGGAACATCTCGGCCCTGCTGAGCGACGACCACGGCTACGACCTGATCGTCGCCACACGCGATCACCACATCGATCCTGGCAGCCACTTTGCGGAGGCCCCGGACTTCGTCGACACCTGGCCGCCGCACTGCGTCGCCGGCACGCCCGGGGCAGATTTCCACCCCGATCTGGAGTTCCGCGCCTTCGATGCGGTGTTCTTCAAGGGTCAGCACGAGGCTGCCTATTCGGGCTTCGAAGGCGCCACGACATCAGGGACGCCGCTCTCGGAGTGGCTCGTCGCCCACGACGTCGACGCCGTCGATGTCTGCGGCATCGCCACGGATCATTGTGTGCGGGCCACCGCTCTCGACTCAGCCCGGGAGGGCTTCGAGACCACGGTGCTCCTCAACCTCACCGCGGCAGTGTCGCCGGAGCGCCTGCCCGATGTCGAGAGCGAGTTCGCCGAGGCCGGTGTGGCCACCGAGGGGGCGCTGCCGGAGGCTACCACACCCCCTTCGGCCTGAACTGGATGCTGATCCTGGGCCCGACCACCTTGGCGGTCTTGGGAACCGCGTGCTCCCACGTCCGCTGACATGATCCGCCCATCACGACGAGAGCGCCGTGCCCGAGCGCGAACCGATGGCGTACGCCGCCGCCACCGCGGGGCCGCAGCGCCAGCGTGCGCGACCAGCCCAGGGACAGGATCGCCACCATCGTGTCCTCATCCCGCCCGCGACCGATCGTGTCGCCATGCCACGCGACCGAGTCGGCGCCCGAGCGATAGAGGCAGAAGCCGGCGCTGGTGAATCGCTCCCCCAGCTCCGGCTGGTAATGGTCGGACAGCAGATCGCGCGCCAGCCCCACGATCGGGTCGGGCAGGACGTCGTCACCGTCGAAATGGCGCGTCAGCCGCGGCACGTCGACCTCCCGCGAATACATCCATCGCCGCTCCGCCTGCCACGGCACGTGGGCCAGCAGTTGCTCGAACAACGCATCTGACCCGGTCAGCCACCCCGGCAGGTGGTCGACCCAGGCCGTCGACGACAGGCGCGTGCGCTGCACCCCGCTCAGGTCGGCGAAACCGTCACTCGGGACCGGCAGCTCCAGATCCAGCAGCGATGTCTGATATTCGAACATACGTTCACTCTACACCGTCGGCACGCACCAGTGAACTGGCCCGGATGGCCTCCCACTTGTCCCAACCAACCAAGATCATCGGGATTATTCGGATGATCTTGATAGGCAGTGACAACTCGGAGGGCCCGCCGCGCCGTTCCCCGTCCTCTTCAGTAGGTTGGATCGATCAGGACCAAGGAGGCCGCAGATGTCCTTCAGCACCACGATCGACGAGGCTGTGAGCCCCCTCGTCCTTGCCCTCGACGTCGGCTCGACGGGCACGCGCGGCGGGCTCTATGACGCGCGCGGGCTGCCCGTGAAGGGGGCGAAGTTCAAGGTCCCGCACGCGTTCACGACCGCCGGCGGCGGCACCTCCACAATCGATGCGGATCAGGTCACCGACGAGATCCGCACGTGCATCGACCACTGCGCCACGCAGTTCGACGCCCCCATCGCCGGAGTCGCCCTGGACACGTTCGCGGCATCGCTCGTCGGCGTCGACGCCGAACACCGTGCCATCACCCCGACGTTCACCTATGCCGATTCGCGCTGCGCCCCGCAAGTCAGTTACTTGCGCGCCACGGTCGACGAGGACGAGACCCAGCAGCGGACCGGCACGCGTCAGCACACGAGCTATCTCCCCGCGCGCTTCCTGTGGTTGAAGGAGAATCACGCGGACGTGTTCGCCCGGGCGCGGCGCTGGTTGTCGCTCGGTGAATACGCCTGGCTGCGGATCATCGGCACCACCGCCGCAGGGACCTCGACGGCCGCCTGGACCGGCATGCTCGATCGCCACACCTGCACCTGGGACGAGCCGCTCGCCGCCGCTGCGGGCGTACCCGTCGAGAAACTCAGCCCGATCGCCCACCCCTCGCAACCGCTGCGACCGGCCATCGACATCGCCCAGACGTGGCCCACGCTCGCCGGTGCGGTGTGGTTCGCGCCGGTGTCGGACGGACATACGCAGTCATTCGGGGCCGGCGCGACGGACAGTTCTCGGCTGGTCCTCTCGGCCGCCACCTCGGGCGCCCTGCGCCGCGTCATCACCGGAGCCGTCGACGATCTCCCCCGCGGGCTGTGGTGCTATCGCCTCGACGAGGAACGCTCGATCCTCGGCGGCGCCATCAACGACGTCGGTCGGGCGATGACCTGGCTGGAGCAGACCCTGCGCCTGCCGGAACCCGAGATCCTCATGGACTACCTGAACGGCGACCCGCACACCGACACCCCGCTCGTCCTCCCGTGGTTCACCGGCGAGCGTTCGACCGGCTGGATCGGCGATGCGCGCGCGGTTCTGGCCGGGGTCTCGGCGGCCTCGACCCCGCTGGAGCTCTATCGCGGCACGGTCGAGGGCATCGCCCTCGCCTATCAACGCATGCTCACCGAACTGTTGCTGGTCGAGGGTCGCCCCGCCGAGATCGTCGGCACCGGACGCGTCACGCTGGACCATCCCGGCCTGCTGCAGATGATCGCCGACGCCACGGGCGCCCCCGTGAGCCCGGTGACGATCAAGCGTTCGACCCTGCACGGGACCGCCCTGCACGCCCTGGACGTGTTGGCCCCCACCGTGGAGCGCGCCGACCTCACCCGGGCCGAGACTCTCCACCCGCATGCCGAGCGGCGCGGCTACTACCTGCGTCGGGTCGAGCGGTTCCGGGTGCTCTACGACAAGGTGTACGCCCGCTGAATCGTCCGTGGCAAAGAACACCGCAGGGGTTTGGACGAAACGCCCGGAGTCGGACATGTATGGGGTGACAGCCTCCTCACAAGAAAGACCCCCTGACACGAACCTCGACGAGCTGCTACGCGATTCCAGCCCTCCGGTGTCACCCCGCACGAACCAACTGCACGACGACCTCAACGCCGTCGTCCTGGCGTCCGAGGCCGCGGCTCGACCCCGACGACGGGGCTGGCGGATCGCCGTGGCTTCGACCGTTACGGCCGCCGCGTTGGTCTTCGGCACGGCGGCCGGCGTGATCCCTGCACCGGAGTGGCTGCCCTGGGTGACCAAGTCGGGGAACCAGTGCCAGATGTACTTCACGGTTCAGCCCACCGTCCTGCCCAACGGCCAGACCGCGGGCGAGCCGCTCACCAGGGCGTACACCCCCGCCGAATCCGCGCATGCCGTCGCCGTCGCCCAGGCTTTCCTCGCCTCCTATGACTTCGCCGGAATCGATGAGGCGGCGGCGATCAGGGAATGGCAGCGCAAGGAGGACAAAGCCATTGCGGCCCAGCCAGACCCCGCCGAACGCCAACCCCGACTCACGGGCGACGATCTGAGCATCATGGCCGTGGGCGATGTCGTCTGGCACGACGTCCGACACCATCTCGAAGAACAGGGCATCCCGACCGAACTGGTCCTCTCGGAGCAGGGCTGGCGGTGCGGCGAATGACACCGGACGCGACTGCGGCGATCCGCACGCTGTGCGCGAGACCTCCGATGCCCTCCTGGCCTATTTCGAGCGGCGCGTCACCCCGCGCGAGGATGCCGCGGACCTGCTGGCGGAGACCATGCTCCAGGCGTGGCGTCGGGCATCCTCGCTGCCCGCGCCCGAGCACCGCCGGGCGTGGCTCTTCACGATCGCGGCGAACGTCCTGAAAAACCACCGGCGCACGCTTCGTCGCCGAGTCGCTCTCGCCGACCGCCTCCGGCTCCATCTCCGGCCTTCGACCGAGTCCGACCATGCGGAGGCGAGCGCGGTTCGCGATCTCGTGCGCCGGCTTCCCGGACCCCAACGCGAACTGGTCATGCTGGTCCACTGGGACGGCTTTGCGCTGGTCGAGGCGGCCGAGATCCTGGGCGTCAACCCCTCAACGGCCCGGAGCCGCTATGCCGCCGCCCGCGAGACGCTGCGAACGGCCCTGACAGTGGAGGTCAACGCGCCGCGTTGAGCTCCTCACACAGGGCTGCGGCCCGCTCGGAGGCAAACACGTCCTCCAGCAGCATCGGCTCTCCGGCGGGCCCGGTCAGGGGGACGCGCCAGTTGGGATATTCATCGACGGTGCCCGGCTGGTTCTGCGTACGCCGATCGCCGACCGCGTCGACCAGGGCGATGTTGCGCATCCGCGACGGGGTCCGCACGAGGTAGCGATGCAGAGCCAGGAGCACGGCCTCGGGGTCGTCGACCCCGTCGGGCAGCAACCCCTGATGGCGCAGCTCGGCCAACCACTCCTGGCGCTCGCGCGCGTCATGGGCAAGTTCCTCCTCCAGCGACTCGGTGAGCAGGCCCAACCGATGCCGCAGCCGGACATGGTCGCCCGCGAGATAGCCGAGCGTCGGCGGCAGGTCGTGGGTCGTCACCGACGCGAGGCAGTATTCGCGCCAGCGCTCTGGCGGGAAGGGCTTGCCACCCGGCACGTCCCAGTCCTGCTCGAACCAGAGCACCGACGTGCCGAGGATGCCCCGCTCACTGAGATAGTCCCGCACCCACGGCTCGACCGTCCCCAGGTCTTCCCCGACTACGAGTGCATCGGAACGATGGGCCTCCAACGCGAGGATGCCGATCATCGCCTCGTGGTCATAGCGGACATAGGTGCCCTCGGTTGCGAGCATCCCCTGGGGCACCCACCACAGCCGGAACAGCCCGATGATGTGGTCGACCCGCACGCCCCCGGAGTGACGGAGGATGCCGGAGACGAGGTCGCGATAAGGCTGGTACGCCAGCTCGGCCAGCCGATCGGGCCGCAGCGGCGGCTGGCCCCAGTCCTGACCGAGCTGCGTGAACTGGTCGGGCGGAGCGCCGACATTGACGCCGCGCGCCAGGGCGCTGCCGAGCGACCACGCATCGGACCCGGCCGGGCTCACGCCGACAGCCAGGTCGTGGACGATGCCCAATTCCATGCCCGCGTCGACCGCGGCGGCCTGGGCCGCCCGCAACTGCTCATCGGTGCACCACTGCAGCCACGAGTGGAAGTCGATCTCGTCGGTGTTCTCGGCCCGGAACCTCAGCACCTCCTTGCTCGCCGGGTCGCGATATTCCTCCGGCCACACGCGCCAGTCCCGCCCGAGCGCCTCGCTGAGCACACAGAAGGTCGCATGCGCCAACAGCCCCTCGCCCTCATTCGCGCAGAAGGCCCGGAACGCGATCTCACGCCCCGCGCTGCGACCGGCCGCGAAGATCGTCCGCAGCGCCTGCTCCTTGGCGATCCAGGACTGGTTGCGGTCGATGGTGTCGAGTGCCCCGACCCGGTCACGCAGTTCCGCTCCCAGCAGGCGTACGCGCGCCAGGTCGGAGGCCGACAGTTCGGCGTACTCCGGGATCCGCTCGACCCGCAGATAGAGCGGATTGAAGAACCGCCGGCTCGACGGAAGATAGGGCGAGGGTTCCATCGGGAGCACCGGTTCGGCGGAATGCATCGGATTGACGAGCACATAGCCGGCACCGTGGCGGCCGGCAGACCACACGGCCAGGTCCGTCAGGTCGGTCAGGTCGCCGACGCCCCAGGAGTCGGATGACCGGACGCTGTAGAGCTGCGTCGCCAGGCCCCAGGTCGCCCGATCACCCATGGCCTCGGGGAAGCCGAGGAACCGCGGGGTGATGATGACAGTGCCCGCCGCGACCTCGCCCTCGGAGTCGGCCAGCAGCCGGTGATAGCCGAGCGGCAGGTCATCGGGCAGTTCGAACGTGGCCTCCCCGACCCAGCGCCCATCAAGTTCGCGATCGGGCTCCCAGTTGTCGACCTGGTGGGCCTCGGCCTCACCGCCGGTCTCCAGCTCGACCCAGACGCGTACGCCGGCCCCGGCGCGCACGTGGACATCGAACCGCACCGGAATACCCTCCCGGCTGACCAAACAGGGCGGGAGCATCCGACGCCAGGGAGCCAGTCGCCGTTGCTCGAGGGCCTGCGGCACGTCCTCGGACGTGTCGGTCGCCACATCGAGCGCGGCCAGAACGGCCCGGAGGGATTCAGCCGACACCTCGGTGTCGCGCCCCTTCCAGTCGGTGAATCGATCGGCGACGCCATAGGCGGCGGCGAGGGCGGTCAGGGCTGCGTCAGGGCTGGGGCTCACGGATCACTGTCTTCTCGTCGGGCGGCGTGGGTTTCAGCGTATCCGGCACCGACGCCGCCCGCCGGTCAAGACCGATCGTTGACAACAGGCCCAGGGCGATCGCCCCGAGAATGAGTGAGGTGCCGAGAATGTCGGTGCCGATGGCCGCAAGCGTCTCGGGGTCGGCGGTCGGGGTTTCCTGCCGCGCGAGCGCGATGACGGCGAGCACGACCACGGCCAACAGAGAGTTGGCGGCGAAGAGGAGTACGCGGGTGGGGACCGGCAGCCACCGGGTCCCTCGGCGGGTCACTCCGGCATCGGTCAGGACACGCCAGATCAGGCCCAACAACAACACGGCGAGGCCCGACATCCCCGCAGCCAGGGACCCCGGTTCGGCGAGCAGTTCCCGCCGCCCCACCGCCGCACTGATGAGCAGCGCGAGCAGTGTGATCCACAACTGCCGCTCGACGCCCTTCCGCCGGATCAGGGCGACGACGGTCAGGCCGAGGGCCGTGACGACGATGCTGGCCACCACCGCATCCAGGCTCCAGACGAGCGGCACGCGTCCGTCGCTCAGGACGCTGACGAGGCGGGCCGATGCCAGGCATCCGAAGGACAGCAGCAGCATGGGCGCAACCCGCAGGCCGCGGCGACGGGTCGCGATGATCAGGCGAAGGGCGATCCCGATGGCGATCAGGCGCCAGACCGCCACGAACCAGTCACTCGTGGCCAGTGAGCCCGCCAGCTCGGCCACCTTTGTGGTCCCCAGACTGGTCGCCACCGATCCGACGGCGGCCAACAGCACGACCGGGATGATGACCAGGACCCACAGCGCGCCCATCAGATAGGCATAGCGATTCCAGACCTCCGCCGTCGGCCCGGTCGGCGGCAGGCCAGGATTGCGTCGCAACATCAACCATCCTGCGCCCAACACCAGCGCCACCACCAGAACGGACGCCGCCCAGGCCTCGGCCCGCAACCCCCACGCCTCGCTCGTCAGGCCCGACCACAGATCGAGGGCGAACACCCCGAGGCCACCCACCAGGGCCAGGCCCAGAACGAGGGGGCGCCAGGACCGCTCCCGGGTTTCCTGACGAAGTCGGGAGAGGAGCCACTCCGCCAGCGACACCGCGATTTCGGCCGGGGCATAGCCCGCCATGACCAGCGCGGGCGTGGCCAGCGCCACGGCAAGGCCCAGGACGAGCACGAGCACGAGGGGCCGCAGGTCATTGCCGGCACCGAATCGGGGCGCGGCCAACGGCGCATAGACAGACAGGGTCACCAGGATCAACACGACAGGAAACTCGAACCACGCGAAGTGCCTGCGGACGCGGAACAGCCAGAAGACCACGAGTGCCAGCAGAGCCAGGGGGCTGACCCAGGCCCAGGGGCCCTGCACCCCGATCCCCGCCGCCAGCATCGATGAGCCGAAGACCAGCAGGAGTGCCACCGTGAGGGCGGGATGGGTGTGCAGGGCGGCGGTCAGGGCCAGTGCCAGGGTCAGCACCACGAGCCAGAGCAGGATCGTCACGCTCCAGGCCGGATAGGCATCGCCGTTGTGGAACACCAGGTTCTCGGTGGAGCGCAACCAGTCCGACGACACGATCAGCCCGGCGGCGATCACATAACCGATGGCCGCCAGCCCCATGGTGATCCGCAGACCACTGGGCCAGCTGGCCGTGCGGGGCGAGCCCTCGCGGACGGGTTCGACGAAGACCTTGTCGAGGGTGCCGACAACGATCGCCCACAGGACCTGCCACCACGGCCGCATCATTCGGCCCGCCACAACACGATTCGCCCGAAGCCGTCGATCACCAGGGCGCCGTCGGGCGTCGGGCTCGCCACCAGCGTTGCGGTGGCATAGGACATGGCATGGGAGGTCCGGGCGACCTCGGTGCCGTTGTGATCAAGCAGGACGATCTCCTGAGGACTCACCGCCAGAACGTGGTCCGAATCAGCCAGGCTCGCCATGGCGGTGAAAGGCGTCACCCAACGCCGCTCGCCACGGACATCCAACCCGACCAGTGAGGTCGTGGTTCGGATCACCGGGGTCTCCCCGACGAAATGGATCTCCCGTGCACTATTCCCGGTGTCAGCGATCCGGCGCCGTTCTCCCGTCGCCGGATCGATTGCATGGGCCAGTCCCTGCGCGTCCCCCGCGATCGCGACCCGGTCGGACAGACCGAGTGCGCTGACCCCGTTGGGCAGGGTGCGGTCCCATCGAGCGGCACCGGTCTCGGGATCGAGCAGGCGTACGCCCGCCTCATCGGCGACCAGGACCCCGGTCGCACTGACGGCAGGGCTCACCGAACTGTTGATGCCGCTGGTGGCCCAATCCGCGTTGCCGGTTCGGCAGTCGACGGCGTTCAACCGACTGTCCCGGGTCGCCACCAACAGCCGGTCGCCCGATCGCACCGGTCTGCTGCCTGCGACATCTTCCAGGACCGTGGTCCACAGCCAGCGACCCCTGCCGTCGAAGGCGACGAGTTCGCGCCGGGTCGTCGCGGCGACCGTGACCTCTCCACACCGTCCCAGGGTGATGAGATCACCACCCGCGTCCGCCCATTCGGTCACGCTCAGTTCATCGCCGTCCCGGCTCAACCAGGCGATATTGCCGGTCTGGAGATTGCCGACCATCACGCGGTCGCCGATCATCTCCCCCGGCGCAACCGGCGGCATCGGCGCGTCGACCCCCAGTCGTCGCACCTGCAATGGCTCCGGATTCAGGTCCCGCAAGGCACCCCCGGGCGCTGGGGTCAGGTCCACCCCGGCCCTGGGATCGTCCCCGGCCGGCCAGTCATCGACCGCGACCCACTCACCGGCCGGCGTACGCTCGCGCACGATGCCCCGGTCGTCGGCGCAGCGGACCCGGCTGGAGGTCACCGGGGCGCCGTCGGCGATTCGATCGGTACGCCGGAATTCCAGGCAGCCGTCCTCGGCGTCGATCACGTCGAGGGTGGAACTGTAGGAGGTCTCGTCAGAGCCGAAAACGGTCGTCCGGCCTTCGGTGGTCACCTGCTGTCCGGGGCGCGGGTCGGCCGGCACCTCGGGACGGGGCGGGTCGAAGGTCCGGGATTCCTCGGCGTCGCCGGTGGACCAGGTGCGCAATCCGGACGAGCTGAGGTCAAGCAGCGCCCACCTCATCCCCGGGTCGCCGGCGTCGGACTCGGTTTCGGCCACCCAGTAGCGGTCCTGGGGATCACCGGCCTGCACGGCCGCCAACATGAACATGACCGGTCCATCCGCAAAAGCTCTCGTCCCGGCCATTCGTCCGGTGGATCTCACCTTGGTGGACGGACCGGCCAGGATCTCGTGATGGCCATCGGCCCCCACGAACCGCTCTGCCCCGGACGCGGGAACGAGTCCCGGCGGACGTCCTGCAGCAGCGGCCACCAGCGAGAAGACGAAAGCGAGGACCAGGACCACAGCGACCACCGCGCGAGGGGCGCGGCGCGGGGCTCCTGGCGGTGGGACGGTCACATCGAAAGAGCCGGGTGGAGGATGACCCGTGGGGGCACGCACGCTCACAAGCTAGCCCCGTCGCGGGGTCACCCCGTACGGGAAGGAATCACCGCCAGCCCTGCGGCTTCGGCTCGCGGACGACCTGCGTACCCGCGATCTTGTCGTGGAGCGTCTGCTTGCGGCGATCCCACAGCGGGAACAGGACGTCGACCAGGCCGACCAGCGGGATCACCGCCAACAACTCGGTCATCACCGGCCGGAGCCAGGATCGGCGCCTGTCCAGCGCCGGCCCGCCCTGCCCCTGGTCGAGGGGCACGACACGCAGGCGGCAGACCATCTTGCCGAGGGTGGCACCCCGGCTCGACAACATCAGCCCGGAATAGATGATGAACAGCACGGTGCTGATCACCGAGACGGTCATGGACGCGGGCGTGTTGAGCAGACCGATGGCATAGCCGAGGTCGGGGGTGGCACCCGTGGTGATGATCTCGGTGAGATAAGCCTGATATTCCCTCGACGCCTGGTCGATGCGGGCCGCGAGGCCGGTGACCATGGCGATGATCTGGACCACGGCGGACAACAGGAAATAGTCGATCGCGTACGCCAGCGCTCGCCACCACCAGCCCGCGAGCGGCACCCCGTCGGCCGTGGCCGGCACGGCCAGATAGCCGGGCGGGGCGTACCCCTGCGGCGGATATCCGGGCTGGAACTGCCCATAGGGTCCCGGTCCCGGCTGGCCCATCGGTGGCTGCGGAAAGCCCTGCGCGGTCGGTGCGGGGGGCCTCGGCGCAGGCGCAGCCCCAGCGCGTGGCCGCAGGTTGCGGGTCCACTGCCACCCGTCCCAATAGCGCTCGCGCGACCCGTCGACCGGATCGGCATACCACCCACCCGGGGCAGCATGGCGGCCGGGCGGCGCAGGGGGACTCCCCACAGGGATCTCGTCGCTCACCCTGCCAGCATGCCACGCCGACCCACGACCAACCGGATGCCGGACGCACGGAACACGATCAGGCTGAGAGCCGTCCTTGGGACACAATGATGATCACCATGGAACGAATAGGTCGCTATCGCCTCCTGCGCCGTTTGGGCGCCGGGTCCTTCGCGACCGTGTGGCTCGGCCGCGACGATGACCTCGATGTCGATGTCGCGGTGAAGATCCTCGCCGAGAACTGGGCGGTCAACGACGATGTCCGCAACCGCTTCCTGGCCGAGGCCCGGCTGATGCGCCGGATCCGTGACGACCGCATCGTCCGGGTCTATGACATCGGCACTCTCCCTGATTCGCGTCCCTATTTCGTCATGGACTATTGCGATGCCGGATCGCTGGCCGACCTGCGGCGCGCCCCCGGCAACCCGATCCAGACTCTCCGGCTCTGCGCCGAGGCCTGCCGCGCGCTCGACGTGCTGCACCGCCATCAGGTCGTCCACCGCGATGTGACGCCCGGCAACCTCCTGCTCGACTCGATGCCGGATGGTTCCGTGCGCGTGCTGCTCGCCGATCTCGGCGTGGCCAAGGA